>DASQFD010000065.1:0-27115 GCA_035633255.1 Dermatophilaceae bacterium | reverse complement strand
GGTCACTGAACTGGTCTACCGACACGAGTTGCGTCCGGTGATGGAGGCCGGCGCAAGCGTGATGGACACCGTGTTCTCGGCGTTGACACGAGGAGGTGACGACGATGGTGAGGACGTTGCGTAGTCAGGCAGTATGTCAGGATCGGCCCTCTGATGTCGTCGCAACCATCAACGTCGACGAGCGGAATGGGCCTCTGACCTGCGGTGGAGCCAAGGGGACTCGAACCCCTAACCCCCTGCTTGCAAAGCAGGTGCGCTACCAATTGCGCCATGGCCCCTGGACCCTGGAGCGGCGGCCGGGCGGACGCCGCTCCCGCGTCGAGGGTGGTGGGTCAGGAGCCGCCCGTGCCGGTGGTCCCCTCGGTCGCCTCGGCCCACAGGCGCTGGTCGGCCTGCTGCTCGCGGACCTTCCTGGTGACGATGCCGGCACCGGCCGCCGTCACGATGAGCAGGAGCAGCTTCTTCACGTGCACCACCTTCGTCGGAGGGGACCGGTGGTGGGCCTAACAGGACTTGAACCTGTGGCCTCTTCCTTATCAGGGAAGCGCTCTAACCGTCTGAGCTATAGGCCCGTCGCCGATCCGGCTGCGCCCCACCGGGGGTGGCGCGGTCCCCGAGGCTACCTCACCGGCATACCGGCCTCAAAGTTGCCCGTATGCCGTCCCGCCGCCTCCCCCGACCCGCTCGCCGAGGCGCGCGGCCGGGTCTCTCAGTCGTCGCTCAGGGTGAGCTGAAGGCCGCCGACCAGGCTGCTGGAGACGTTGTAGAGGAAGGCACCCAGCGTGGCCACGGCGGTCATCAGCACGACGTCGATGACGCCGATGACGATGGCGAGCGAGACCACCCGGCCGAAGCCGACGAAGTCGAGGATGTCGAACTGGGTCTCGCCGTCCTGGACGATCTGGCCGACGAGGTCGTTGACCTGGCTGAAGACGCCCATGCCGGCGAGGATCATCCACAGCACCGCGACCATGACGACGAAGGCGATGCCGAGGGCGACCGAGAGCAGGAACGACATCTTCATCGCCGACCACGGGTCGATCCGCGCGACGGTCAGCCGGACCCGACGGCTGCGGGGCCCCCGCCGGGGAACCGCCTGCGGCGGGGCCTGACCCTGCGGCGGGGCCTGACCCTGCGGAGCGGCCGGACCCGGCGCGGCCGGCGAACCCGGCTGACCCGGATGGCTCGGCGCAGCCGGCTGTCCCGGCCCACCGGCCGGTGCGGCGACCGGCACGGTCTGCCCCGAGGGCGAAGGCGCGGTCGGGGCGCTGCGCGCCTGACCGCTTTCCAAGGCGGAGCGCATGGAGCGACCGGCCTGGTCTGCGGTGCTCACTGCTCGCCTCCCGTGCTGTCGCCGTCGGCGTCCTCGTGCTCCGACCCGTCCTCGTGCTCCGACGGTACGGCATCCTCCGAAGGCACTGCATCCGACGACCGCGAGTCGGAGCGATCCGTTGCCACGTCGGCCACCGGCGCCGCCGCGGCCTGCCCCTCGGCCTCCTCCGCGGTCTGCGCCTCGGCCTCGCCCGCGGTCTGCTCCTCGACCCCTTCCTCGACCTCCGTCTCCACGTTGCGGGCCACCGCGACGATCGCGTCGCCCCGGCCCGGGCTGGCGAAGGACACGCCCATGGTGTTGCGCCCGGTCAGGCGCACCTCGTCGACCCGGGAGCGCACGATGTTGCCCTTCTCGAAGACCACGAGCACCTCGTCGTCGTCGGCCACCGTGAGCGCCCCCACGAGGTCCCCGCCCTTGTCGCTGTGCTTGGCGACGGCCACGCCCTGGATGCCGCGGCCCTTGACGTTCCACTCCGAGGCCTTGCTCCGCTTGGCGAGCCCGGACTCGAAGACCACGAAGACGTCCGGGTCGGTGCCGGCCGCCAGGACGCTCATCGACAGCAGCGAGTCGCCGCCCCGGAAGCGCATCCCGGTCACGCCCGACGTCGCCCGGCCCATCGGCCGCAGCGTGGAGTCGTCCGCGGTGAAGCGCACCGACTGGCCCTTGCGGGAGACCAGCAGCAGGTCGTCGGTCGCGCTCGCGAGCCCGACCCCCACCAGCTCGTCGCCGTCGCGCAGGTTGACCGCGATGAGCCCGCCGCTGCGGGGCGAGTCGTACTCCGCCAGCCGGGTCTTCTTCACCAGCCCGGCCCGCGTCGCCAGGACCAGGTACGGCGCCGCCTCGTAGTCCGAGAGCGCGAGCACCTGGGCGATCTGCTCGCCGGGCTGGAAGGCCATGATGTTGGCGACGTGCTGGCCCTTGGCGTCCCGCCCGGCGTCCGGCAGCTCGTAGGCCTTGGCGCGGTAGACCCGCCCGAGGTTGGTGAAGAACAGCAGCCAGTGGTGCGAGGTCGTCGTGAAGAAGTGCTCGACGACGTCCTCCCCGCGCAGCTGGGCGCCCTTGACGCCCTTGCCGCCGCGGTGCTGCGAGCGGTAGGCGTCCACCCGGGTGCGCTTGGCGTAGCCACCCCGGGTGATCGTCACGACGACGTCCTCCTCGGGGATGAGGTCCTCCATCGACATGTCCCCGTCGAAGGGCTGGATCCGCGTCCGCCGCTCGTCGCCGAAGCGCCGCACGATCTCGGCGAGCTCCTCGGAGACGATGCTCCGCTGCCGCGTCGGCTTCTCGAGGATGTCGCGGAAGTCCAGGATCATCGCCTCGAGCCGGTCGTGCTCGTCGATGATCTTCTGCCGCTCCAGGGCCGCGAGCCGGCGCAGCTGCATGTCGAGGATCGCCTGGGCCTGCACCTGGTCGATCTCGAGAAGCTCCATGAGCCCGACCCGGGCCTCCTCGACGGTCGAGCTCGCCCGGATCAGCGCGATCACCTCGTCGAGCGCGTCGAGCGCCTTGAGCAGCCCGCGCAGGATGTGGATCTCGGCCTCGGCCTTGCGCAGCCGGTAGGCCGTCCGCCGCGCGATCACGTCGATCTGGTGCTCGACCCAGTGCCGGATGAACGCGTCGATCGGCAGGGTGCGCGGCACCCCGTCGACCAGGGCCAGCATGTTCGCCCCGAAGGTCGTCTGCAGCTGGGTGTGCTTGTAGAGGTTGTTCAGGACGACCTTGGCCACCGCGTCCTTGCGCAGCACGATGACCAGCCGCTGCCCGGTGCGCCCCGACGTCTCGTCGCGGATGTCCGCGATGCCGGTCAGCCGCCCGTCCTTGACGTGCTCGGCGATCCGCTGCGCGAGGCTGTCCGGGTTCACCTGGTAGGGCAGCTCGGTGACCACGAGGCACTGCCGCCCGTGGATCTCCTCCACCTCGACCACCGCGCGCATGATGACCGACCCGCGCCCGGTCCGGTACGCGTCCTCGATGCCCCGGTGCCCCATGATCAGCGCCCCGGTGGGGAAGTCCGGTCCGGTGATCCGCGCCATCACCGCGTCGAGCACCTGCTCGCGCGAGGCCTCGGGGTGCTCGAGCACCCACTGCGCCGCGTCGGAGACCTCGCGCAGGTTGTGCGGCGGGATCTGGGTCGCCATCCCGACCGCGATCCCCGCGGACCCGTTGACCAGCAGGTTGGGGAACCGCGACGGCAGCACCGTCGGCTCGAGGGTCTTGCCGTCGTAGTTCGGCGCGAAGTCGACCGTGTCCTGGTCGATGTCGCGCACCATCTCCATCGACAGCGGCGCCATCCGGCACTCGGTGTAGCGCGGCGCCGCCGCCGGGTCGTCACCCGGGCTGCCGAAGTTGCCCTGCCCCTGCACCAGGGGGTAGCGCAGCGACCAGTCCTGCACCAGCCGGACGAGCGCGTCGTAGATCGCCGAGTCGCCGTGCGGGTGGTACTGCCCCATCACGTCGCCGACGACGCGGCTGCACTTGTTGAACCCGCGGTCCGGCCGGTAGCCGCCGTCGTACATCGCGTACAGCACCCGCCGGTGCACCGGCTTCAGCCCGTCGCGCACGTCCGGCAGCGCCCGGCTCACGATCACCGACATCGCGTACTCGATGTAGCTGCGCTGCATCTCGGTGTTGAGGTCGATCGGCTCCGTGCGGTCCGTGACCACGGGGGGCTGCTCAGTCATCCGTTCCCTCGCCTCGTTCTCGTCGTGTCATCGCCGGTATGCCGTGCCCGTTGGAGGTGACCTCGGTCACGAGCGGGGAGCAGCAGGTCGGTATGCCGGCGCTGGCTGGGCCTGGCGGGAGCGCGAGTGCGCGCAGCGCGCGAGCGCGGATGGGTCTGCGCCGGCATACCGACCTGACGCGGACCGCGCCGTAACCACACGGCATACGGATCAGATGTCCAGGAAGCGCACGTCGCGCGCGTTGCGCTGGATGAACGAGCGGCGCGACTCCACGTCCTCGCCCATGAGGATCGAGAAGATCTCGTCGGCCGCCGCGGCGTCGTCGAGGGTCACCTGGAGCAGCACCCGGGAGTCGGGGTTCATCGTGGTCTCCCACAGCTCCTGGTAGTCCATCTCGCCGAGGCCCTTGTAGCGCTGGATCGGGTTGTCCTTGGGCAGGCGGCGGCCCTTGCTCTGGCCCTCGGCGATGAGCGCGTCCCGCTCGCGGTCGGTGAAGGCGAACTCGTGCGGGCCGTTGCTCCACTTCAGGCGGTAGAGCGGGGGCTGGGCGAGGTAGACGTAGCCGGCCTCGATGAGCGGCTTCATGAACCGGAACAGCAGCGTCAGCAGCAGGGTCCGGATGTGCATGCCGTCGACGTCGGCGTCGGCCATGATGACGATCTTGTGGTAGCGGGCCTTCTCGATGTCGAAGTCCTCGCCGATGCCGGTCCCGAACGCCGAGATGAGGGCCTGCACCTCCTGGTTGGCCAGGGCCTTGTCGAGCCGGGCCCGCTCGACGTTGAGGATCTTGCCGCGGATCGGGAGGATCGCCTGGGTGTGCGGGTTGCGGCCGCGCACGGCGGAGCCGCCGGCGGAGTCGCCCTCGACGATGAAGACCTCGGAGACGGCCGGGTCCTTGGCCTGGCAGTCGCGCAGCTTGCCGGGGAGGCCCCCCGACTCCAGGACCCGCTTGCGGGTCGCCTCCCTGGCCTTGCGCGCCGCCATCCGGGCGGCGGCCGCCTGGACCGACTTGCGCACGATGTCCTTGCCCTCGGACGGGTGGCGCTCGAGCCAGTCACCGAGCTCGGTGGTCAGCGCCCGCTGCACGAAGCCCTTGACCTCGGAGTTGCCGAGCTTGGTCTTGGTCTGCCCCTCGAACTGCGGCTCGGCGAGCTTGACCGAGATGACGGCGGTCAGCCCCTCCCGGACGTCGTCGCCGGTGAGGTTGTCGTCCTTGTCCTTCAGCAGCCCCTGGCGCCGCGCGAACTCGTTGACCAGCTTGGTCAGCGCCGCCCTGAAGCCCTCCTCGTGGGTGCCACCCTCGTGGGTGTTGACGGTGTTGGCGTAGGTGTGGACCGACTCGCTGTAGGCGTTCGTCCACTGCATCGCGAGCTCGACGGAGAGGCTGCGCGACTCGTCCTCGGCCTCGATCGAGATGACCTCCGCGTGCACCGGGTCGCTCTTCTTGGAGCCGACGAGGTGGTGGACGTAGTCGACCAGGCCGCCGTCGTAGCGGTAGGACACCTTCTTGGCGGTGGTGCGCACCACCTCGCCGCTGGCGTCGTCGGTGTCCTCGACCTCCTCGATGTCGGCCTCGAGGTCGTCCAGGTCGATGTCGTGGCTGTCGTGGGCGTCCTCGGTCTTGTCCGGCACCCGCTCGTCGAGCAGCGTGATCGTCAGGCCCTTGTTGAGGAACGCCGTCTGCTGGAAGCGGGCGCGGATCGTCTCGTAGTCGTAGTGCACCGACTCGAAGATGTCGGGGTCCGCCCAGAAGGTCACCGTCGTGCCGGTGGCGTCGGTCTCCTCCATCCGCGTCAGCGGGCCGGTGGGCTCGCCGTGCTCGAAGGTCATCCGGTGGGCGTGGCCCTTCTGCCGCACGCAGACGTCCAGGCGCGTGGACAGCGCGTTGACGACCGAGGAGCCGACGCCGTGCAGGCCACCGGAGACCTTGTACCCCCCGCCGCCGAACTTGCCGCCGGCGTGCAGCTGGGTCAGCACCAGCTCGACCGCCGAGACCCCCTCGCTCGCGTGCAGGTCCGTGGGGATGCCGCGGCCGTCGTCCTTCACGCGCACCGCCCCGTCGGCCATCAGCGTGACGTCGATGGTGTCGGCGAAGCCGGCGAGCGCCTCGTCGACGGAGTTGTCGACGATCTCCCAGACCAGGTGGTGCAGGCCCCGCTCGCCCGTGGAGCCGATGTACATCCCCGGCCGCTTGCGGACCGCCTCCAGCCCCTCCAGGACGGTGATGGCCGACGCGTCGTATGCCGGTGGCTCCTGGGTCGCCGCGGTGGCGGGCGCGGGGGTGGCGTCGGACGAGTCGTCGGGGATGTGGGCGGGCTGGCTCGCCACGGTGCTCCTTCGTCGACGGCGCCGGGCACGCGGCCGGACCGGCCGGCATACCTGCGGGTATGCCGGGTGGTCGCCGCACGCGGTGCGCGCATGGCACGCGCCCACGGCCGGGGTGGCCGCGGGCGCGGTGATCGCCACCATTCTACCGGTCGACCGGCGTGCGACACGCCTCTGGAGGCCCGTGGAGGCCGATCTGTGGACATCGTCGGGGTGGTCGTGACTCCCGATACGGGACCGGGGGGCTTCGCGGCCCGGAGCGGCGTTCCCTCGTCCCGGCTCCCGGGCCGGGAGACCGGGCGCCCGCCCGGTGGCCGCGGCGCCGACGCGCGGGCTGGTCAGGCCCGGGTCGAGCGCTCGGCGAGGGCGCGCACCGGCGTGGGAACGGGCACCGGCCGGCGGGTCGCGCGGTCGACGTAGACCTGCGCCCAGCGGCCGTGCGCGGCGATCTCGTCGGCGTCCGCGGCGAAGACCCCCAGCCCGAGCACCAGGCTGCGCTCCCCGAGGCGCTCGACGACGAGCGCGACGTCCACCGGCCCGGGGTAGGCGAGCTCGCGGTGGAAGCGGCACGAGGACTCGACCACCAGCCCGATCACCGGAGCGGTCGACTCCTCGATCCCCGTGCCGGCCATCAGCCACTCGTTGAGGACCGAGTCGAACAGCTCGTAGTACACCGCGTTGTTGAGGTGCCCGAACATGTCGTTGTCCGACCACCGGGTGCTGACCCGGGCGACGTGCACGAAGTCGGCCCGGGTCAGCCCGCGGGTGTCGGCGGTCATGGACCCGATGCTAGGACCCGGCGGGCCCGGTGGAGCCGGGTCGGGAGGAGCCGGGCCCGGGCGCACCGTGTCAGTTCGCGGGGCCTATCGGCCCCCCGAACTGACACGGCCCGGTGGAGCCGGGCACCGTGGAGCCGGGCACCGTGGAGCCGGGCCCGGGCGTTGTCGGGTCACACGCCACCGCGGCACGGTGGGAGGTGAGGCGGGTGGCGACGGTTCGGACGGCGCGGTCGATGGCTGCCGCCACGTCGCCGACCCGCGACCGCACGGTGGACCTGCTGCGGGCCGCGGCCATCCTGCTGGTCGTCGTGGGCCACTGGCTGGCAGTCGTCCCGGAGGCACGCGGCGACGGCCGGCTCGCCGGGGCCAACCTGCTCGAGCTCCAGCCGCGGACCGCGGCCCTGACCTGGCTGTTCCAGGTGCTGCCCGTGGTCTTCCTCGTCGGCGGCTTCGCCAACGCCGCCTCGTGGACCTCGGCGTCGGCCGCCGGCCGGACCGCGGTCGGCTGGGTGGGTGAGCGGGCGGCCCGGCTGCTGGCCCCGACGACGGTGTTCGTCGGGTCCGTGGTCGCCGCGGCCGTGACCGCACGTGGGCTCGGGGCCGACCCGGCCGTCGTCGGCCTGGCGGCGTGGCTGGTCGGCATCCCCCTGTGGTTCCTCGCCGTCTACCTCGCCGTGGTGGCGCTCACCCCGCTCACCGTGGCGCTGCACCGACGCTGGGGCTGGCGGGCGCCGGCCGCCACCGTGGCGCTCGTCGCGGCAGCGGACGCCACGCGCCTCCTGGGCGCCGCCCCGCCGGTCGGCGCGGTGACCTACCTGCTCGGTTGGCTCCTCTTCGCCCAGGTCGGCCACGTGTGGCAGGACGACACGCTCCTGCGCTCGCCGTGGGCGCCCCGCGTGCTCGCCGGCGGAGGGCTGCTCGCCACCGCCCTCCTCGTCGCCGGGCCCTACCCGTTGAGCATGGTCGGCGTCCCGGGCGAGGCGGTGCAGAACACCGCACCGCCGTCGCTGGCCCTGCTCGCGTTCGGCACCGCCCAGGCCGGGCTGGTCCTGCTCCTCGCCCGGCCGATGGCGCGGTGGGCGCACCGGCCCCGCGTGTGGACCGCCACGGTGGCCGTGAACGGCGTCGTCATGTCGCTCTACCTCTGGCACATGGTGCCGGTGGTGCTCCTCGCCTCCGTCCTCGCCGCGGCGGGTGCGCTGCCGCAGCCGGAGGCGGGCGGCGGCCAGTGGTGGCTGCTGCGGGTGCCGTGGCTCCTGCTGCTCGCCACCCTCCTCGTGGCCGTCCTGGCCGTGGTCGGCCGGGCGGAGCGTCCGCGTCCGGCTCGGCGGCGCGCGCCGGCAGGCCCGGCAGGCCCGGCAGCGGGGGAGCCGAGGGAGCCCGGGTCGGCGGGGGAGCCGGGGGAGCCGAGGTCGGCGGGGGAGCCGAGGGAGCCGAGGTCGGCGGGGGAGCCGGGGTCGGCGGGGGAGCCGGGGTCGGCGGGGGCATCCCGGGTGGTGGCGACGCCCGGCCGAGGTCCGTCCCTGGACCTCGCCCTCCTCGTCGGCGGCACCCTGCTCGTCTGCCTCGCGTTGGTGCGCCTCACCATCGGCGGGCTCTCACCGGCCGCAGCGCCGGCCGGCATACCGGTCGTCGCACTGGCGGCGTACGGCGCCGGTCTCGTGGCCCTCCGCCTCGCGGTCCGCGGCGCCCCCGCGCCGGCCGGGGCCGCGCGGTGACGGAGGCGCAGCCGACGCTCGACGACCTCGTCGCCCGCACGCCGGCGCACGAGGTGTCAGTTCGCGGGGCCTATCGGCCCCCCCAACTGACACCTACCCGGCGGTAACCGGCACCGAGCAAGCAGCCGGGCTGATGGGTGGGCGCGGGCGGCGGGGGCGGCGGCAACTGACCCGGCGGCCCCCGAGTACGTGCCTCCACCGGCCCGGGGGGCCGGTCGGCGGCGGGGGCGGGGGCGGGGGCGGCGGCAACTGACCCGGCGGCCCCCGAGTACGGGCCTCCACCGGCTCGCGCGGGCCGAGCGCTGCTCCGAGCGAAGTGTCAGTTCGCGGGGCCTATGGGCCCCCCGAACTGACACCTACCACCGGTAACCCAGACCGGGCAATCAGCCGGGCTGATGGGTGGGCGCGGCGCCGCCGGCCGCGGCGGTCAGCCGGCGGTGGGCGGGTCGGTGGGCGGTCGGCGGGGCGGCGGGGGCGGCGGTGGTCAGCCGGCGTTGGGCGGGGCGGTCAGCCGGCGGGGGGCGGGGCGGTGGGCGGGTCTGCGGGCGAGCGGTGGCGGAGGGTGCGGTCGAGCAGCGCCTTGACCTCGTGGTCCAGGGCCGGCTCCGGGATGGTGACATCGACCGGAGGACGCTCGCACCGCACGCCGTAGCAGAACGCGTCCGGGTGCTCGGCGCCCTCGGCCCGGGCGGCGAGACGCCGCAGCACCCCCTGCGCGAGCACCCGCTGCCAACGCTCGGTGTCGGGGTCGGGCAGCTCGCCGAGGGTCACGGTGCGCTGCCGCGTCACCCCGGCCACGCCACCGGTGCGGCGCACCTCGACCGCGGTCTCGGGCGTCGGGACGGCGCTGGCGTCCTCCCCCGACGGCCCACTCCGGCCACGGTGACCGACGTCGCCGGACCCTTCGGTAGGCCCCGTGGCGGCCGCGGCCGGCTCCAGCACCTCGACCTCGCGCCAGGCCTCCTCGACCGCTCGCGCCTCGGCCGACCCGGCGCCGTGCCGCCGCTCCGCCGTCCCGACCGTGAGCCGCGCGAACGTGTCGAAGTCGCAGTCCGCGCGGATGTCGCCGGTGATCGTGTCGTACCAGATCCGGCCCGGCACCTCCCACGCGTTGCCCCCCAGCGCGGTGGCGAGGAGGTAGAACGCGTGGTTCGGGATGCCGGAGTTGATGTGCACGCCGCCGTTGTCGTCCGTCGTCTCGACGTACCCCGACATCCGCGACGGCTGCGGGTCCCGTCCGAGCCGCGGGTCGTCGTAGGCGGTGCCCGGCGCCCGCATCGACCGCAGCGCCACCCCGGCCACCCCCGGCGCCAGCAGGTCGGCCCCGACGAGCCAGCCCGCCTCGGCGGCGCCCTGCCCGCGCAGCCGCTGGGCGGTCAACACCCCGAAGACGTCGGAGACCGACTCGTTGAGCGCCCCCGACTGGTCCTGGTAGTTCAGCCCCGAGGTGAACTGCGTGACCCCGTGGGTGAGCTCGTGGCCGATGACGTCGACGCTGCGGGTGAAACGGAGGAAGACCTCGCCGTCCCCGTCGCCGAAGACCATCTGCGAGCCGTCCCAGAAGGCGTTGTCGTAGTCGGTGCCGTAGTGCACCGTCGCCACCAGCCCCAGGCCCCGGTCGTCGAGGGAGTTGCGCCCGTATGCCGTGGCGTACAGCTCCCAGGTCGCCCCCAGCCCGTCGTACGCCTCGGTCACGGCCGGGTCGTCGGTCGGCGGCTGCCCCTCGGCGCGCACCAGCCGCCCCGGAAGCAGCTCGCCGCCCCCCGCGTCGTGGATGCTCCGGCTCGGGCCGGCCGGCGTCCCACGCGGCCCGACCACCCGGCTTCGGGCGCCGGGCAGCACGCCGTGCTCGCCGTGCCGGTGCCGGTGGTGCAGCGCGTCGTGGCGCAGCGTCGCCTCGGCGTGCGCGGCCAGGTGCGGGTCGCCGGAGGCGGCCAGGGCGCGCAGCAGGTAGGGCGGGATGATGGAGCAGGCCGGCCGGCCGGCATACCCGGGTCGTGTCATGACCCCAGTGTCGGTGCGGCCACCGACAGGCGCACCCGCGCGAGCGCCCGGTCCGGGACTCAGCCCCGCCGGGGCAGCGCCGCGGCCATCGCCTCCTGCGCCACCTCGGAGTGGAAGAGCAGGCCGGACAGGCGGGCCATCTCCTCGCCGCGGGCGTCGAACGCCTCGTGCAGCCCGGTGGTGAGCAGGCGCTTGCCCTCGACCAGGCCCTGACGCCGCCCGGCGCGCAGGTCGTCGAGGACGGCGGCCACGGCCCCGTCGAGCTGCTCGGCCGGGGCGACCCGGGTGACCAGCCCGCCGCCCCTCGCCTCCTCCGCCCCGAACGTCCGGCCGGTGAGGAACCAGTCGCTCGCCACCCGGTCCGGCAGCCGCGCCGTCAGCGGGATCGAGATGACCGCCGCGGCCAGCCCGAGGCGGACCTCGGTGAGCGCGAAGGTGACGTCGTCCCGGCATACCGCGAGGTCGGCGCTGGCCACCAGGCCCAGGCCACCGGCCCGCACCGGCCCGTCGAGTCGGACGACCACGGGCACGGGCACGGCCACGACGAGGCGCTGGAGCGCGATGATGCCGCGGGCGCTCTCGACCATGTCGACGGTCGCCGCCTCCCCCAGGTCGGCACCGGAGCAGAAGACCGTCCCCGAGGAGCGCAACAGCACCCCGTGCAGGCTCTCGTCCGCGCCGGCGGTGGCCAGGGCGGCCGAGAGGTCGGCGACCAGGCGGCGGGAGAGGGCGTTGCGGTTGGCGGGTGAGTCCAGGGTGAGGACGGCGATCCGGTCCTCGTCGTGCCGGGTGACGAGCGGGGTGTCCGAGGTGGCAGGTGTCGGCTCGCTGGTCATGCCCGCCATCCTGCCGCGTGCCCGGCGGGCCGGCTCGCCGGGTCAGCCCCCGGGCGAGGGCGTCACCACCTGGAAGACGGGTATGCCGGGTGCCGCGGCGGCGAGCTCGGCGTCGGTGGAGGCGGCGTTCAGTCCCTCGACGAGCCGGCCCACCTCCCAGCCCCAGCGGCGCAGGTACTGGCGCAGTGCGGGGAGCCGATCGCCCACCGGCACCTCGACCAGCGAGACCTCCTCGACCCGCCGGCCGACCCGCAGGGTGGCACCCCCGGCGGCGCGGACGTTGCGCACCCACTCGGTGTTGCCCCGAGGCGCGAGCAGGTAGCGCTCCGGCCCGAGCCTGAGCAGGTTGACCGGCACGGACCGCGGACGGCCCGTCCGCCGGCCGGGCACCGTGAGGACCCGGGAGCCGAGGACGCTCACGCCGTGCGCGGTGAGCCACCGGACGACGGCCGTGCTCCATCGGTCGGTGCGGCCGCCCGGGGCGACGTAGCGCGCAGGGGACGGGTCCCCGCCCTGGCTGCCGGTCGGCGGATCGGTCATGACGGTCTCTCCTCGTGAAGTGTGAGCACTGCTCGTGTTTGTCGACGATCCCATCGTGTGCCTCGAAATACAAGAGCAATGCTCTCATTCATGCGAGAATCGTGCCATGGCCGGTGGTGTGCGGGCGCAGCGACGGGAGCAGGTCACCTCGGCGATCCTCGTCGCCGGCCGACGGCACCTCACCGAGCACGGTGCGGCGAGCCTCTCGCTGCGCGCGGTGGCCCGGGACGTCGGGGTGGTGTCCTCGGCGGTGTACCGCTACGTCACCGACCGCGACGCGCTCCTCACCCTCCTGGTCGTCGATGCCTACACCGAGCTCGGCAGCGCCGTCGACGCCGCGGTGGCCGCGGCGGCGGACCGGGCGTGGGACGAGCGCGTCGTGGTTGCCGCAGCGACGTTCCGGGCCTGGGCCGTCGCCGAGCCCGCGCGCTACGCCCTGCTCTACGGCAGCCCGGTCCCGGGTTATGCCGCACCGCCGGCGGAGACCCTCGAGCCCGGCACTCGTGTGGTTCGCGCCCTGGTCGCCCTGGTGGCCGAGGGCGTGGCCGCCGGGGAGGTGGTGTCGGAGTCCGCTGGGCCGGTCGCCCACGACACCGCGGTGCGGCGGCGAACCGTGGCGGAGCTGAGCGCGGTGGCCGAGGACCTCGGCCTCGGGAACCGGCCCGAGGTGATCGCGCGCGCGGTCCACCTGTGGGCGAGCGTGGTCGGGTCGGTCAGCCTGGAGGTGTTCGGGCAGTTCGGCGAGGGCACGTTCACCGAGCCCGGTGTGCTGCACGAGCACGGCACCCGGCTGGCCCTGGCGTCCCTCCGGAGCGAGCATTCGGCGGCCGCCACGCCGGCCGCGGACGGGCGGCTCCCCGTCGCGCGACGCTCGCGTGCTGCCGGTCGGGGCGTCTCCGGCCGCACTGCTCAGCCGTAGGTGTCGCGCGGGCCGCGCCCGTCGGAGACCCGGCGTGCGCCCCGTGACCACGACGGCGCGCTGGGCCCGACCACCCGGATCTCCGCCACGGTGCCCTCGCCGGTCTCCGCCGCCAGGCGGGTGAGCAGCGAGGAGGCCAGCAGGCGCAGCTGGGTGGCCCACGCGGTGGAGTCGGCCCGCACCGTCAGCACCCCCTCGGCGAAGTCCACGGGCGCGCAGTGCGCGGAGATCTCCGCCCCGACGATCTGCGGCCACCTGCCCACGACCGCGCCGACCGCCACGTCGACCTCCCAGCCGCGCTCGACGACGAGGGCGTCCAGCTCGTCGCCGAGCAGCCGCGGGTCCCGTCCCGCCGGACCACGTGCTGCCGCCGGCAGGTCGCGACGGCGACGGCGGACCCGCGAGCCGGGTCGCAGCCCCTTGGCGCGGGCCGCGGCGCGGGCCCGGGCCAGCGCCGAGGCCGCCGCGTCGAGCGGGTCCCCCTCCACCCGGCCCGCCGCAGCCTCCGGCGCCGCGTCGCCTCCCTCCTCGGCAGGGACGGTGGGGACGGTGGGGTCGCGCTCGCCGTCGTCAGGCACCGGCCGCGACCTCCTCCGGGGGCCCCTCCCCGACCGGCTCCCCCACCGGCACCTCTTCCAGCCCCTCGTCGACCGGCACCTCGTCCACCGGCACTGGGTCCACCGGCACCTCGTCCACCGGGCCGACCCGGCCGAGCCGGACGGCATACGTCCGCCCGCGCAGGACGGCCGGCACGTCCTCGGGCACCGCCGCGGTGACGAGCACCTGCTCGCAGTCGCCGACCAGGGCCGCGAGCCGCTCGCGCCGGCCGGTGTCCAGCTCGGCGAAGACGTCGTCGAGGACCAGCACCGGGTCGTCGCGCAGGTCGTGCCGCAGCACCTCGTATGCCGCCAGCCGCAGCCCCAGCGCGAAGCTCCAGGACTCCCCGTGGCTGGCGTAGCCCTTGGCCGGCAGGTCGCCCAGCGACAGGACGAGGTCGTCGCGGTGCGGTCCCACCAGGGACACGCCGCGCTCCACCTCCGCCGCGTGCACCTCCTGCAGGCTCGCCAGGACCTCCGCGTGCAGCTCGTCGGTCTCCGGCACCTCCCCCGCCGCGATGCGGGCGGCGGCCGGCTCCCGCAGCGAGGAGCGGTAGGTCAGCCGGGCACCGGCGCGGGCGGCGCTGACCTCGTCGTAGGCGCGATCCAGGTGGGGGCCGAGGTCGCGCACGAGCCGCAGCCGGGCGTAGAGCAGCGGGGCCGCCAGCTGCGCCAGCTGGGCGTCCCACACGCCGAGGGTGTGCAGCGCCGACTCGCGCTCGGTGGCCTGCTCACCCCCCGGCGGGGTCGACCCCCTCCCGGCGGCGCGGGGGCCCCGCGCCCCCCGGCGGAGCACCGGTCCCGCAGAGCGCAGCAGCGCGTTGCGCTGGCGGAGCACCCGGTCGAGGTCGCCGCGCACGCCGGCCCATCGGGGCTGGCGCGCGACGAGGAGGTCGTCGAGGAATCGGCGGCGCTCGGCCGGGTCGCCCTTGACGAGCGCGAGGTCCTCCGGGGCGAAGAGCACCGTCCGCAGGGTCCCGAGGACGTCGCGCGGCCGGGTGACCGGTGACCGGTTGAGGCGGGCGCGGTTCGCGCGGCCGGGGTTGAGCTCGAGCTCGACGAGCGTCTCCCGGCCGTCCCGCACCACCGCCCCCCGGACCACCGCACGCTCGGCCCCGGCCCGCACCAGCGGCGCGTCGGTCGCGACCCGGTGGCTGGACAGGGTGGCGAGGTAGCCGA
The DNA here is from genome assembly GCA_035633255.1 of Dermatophilaceae bacterium. Taxonomy (GTDB): domain Bacteria; phylum Actinomycetota; class Actinomycetes; order Actinomycetales; family Dermatophilaceae; genus DASQFD01. The sequence continues at coordinate 12,205 of DASQFD010000065.1, read as the reverse complement.
CCGCCTCGACGAGGTTGGTCTTGCCCTGGCCGTTCAGGCCCACGAGGGTGGTCACCCCCGGCTCCAGGGGGAGCTCCGCGGCGGGGTAGCTGCGGAAGTCCGCGACGGAGAGGTGCCGGACGTACACCCGGTCAGGCGCCGCCCGCCGAGCCCGAGCCGGAGCCGGAGCCGGAGCCCGAGCCCGAGGAGCCGGTCCCGGTCGAGCCGGTGCCCGAGGTGGGCCCGGCGTCAGCGGCACCGCCGGCATCCCCGCGAGTGGAGCCGGTCCCGGAGGACGGCCCGGCGGCCCGGGCGTCCCGACCCATCTCGGCCGCCTCCTGCGGGGTCCGGGCCCGGCGGATCCGCGCCTTCTCCCCGCGCCGTGCGTCCTCGGCGCCGGCCGGGCCACTGCTCGCCTCGGCCCGCAGCTCCTCGCCCTGGGCCGTGGTCATCACCTCGTGGCCACCGAACTGGCCGCGCAGCGCGGAGACGGCCTGCATCGCCGGCGAGACCTGCTGGCGGGAGGCGAACCGCGCGAAGATCGAGGCGGAGATCACCGGCATCGGCACGGAGAGGGCCAGGGCCTCCTCGACCGTCCACCGCCCCTCGCCGGAGTCCACGGTGTAGTCGGAGACGTCGTCCAGGGAGGGGTTCTCCTCCAGGGCCTTGACCATGAGGTCGAGCAGCCAGGAGCGGACGACGGTGCCGCGGCTCCACGCCTTGAAGGCCCCCGGGACGTCCTCGACGATGTCCTTGCGGAGCAGCAGCTCGTAGCCCTCGGCATACGCCTGCATGAGGCCGTACTCGATCCCGTTGTGGACCATCTTCGTGTAGTGCCCGGCCCCCACCCGCCCGGCGTGCACGAAGCCCTCGTCACGAGGCCCCTCCGGCCGCAGGGCGTCGAAGACCGGCATCGCGCGCTCGACGTGCTCGGCCCGACCGCCGACCATCAGGCCGTAGCCGTTGTCCAGGCCCCAGATGCCGCCGGACACCCCGCAGTCGAGGTAGCCGATGCCCTTCTCGGCGAGCATCGCGTCGTTCTCGAGGTCGTCGGTGAACCGGGAGTTGCCGCCGTCGACGACCAGGTCACCGGCCTCGAGCCGGTCGGCGAGGTCGCGCACGGTGCCGCGGGTCGGGTCCCCGGCGGGGACCATGACCCACACCGTCCGCGGTGCCGCGAGCCGGCCCACGAGGTCGTCCAGCGAGGCGGCGTCGGACACGTCCGGGTTGCGGTCGAAGCCGACCACCTCGTGCCCCGCGCGGCGCAGCCGCTCGCGCATGCTGGCGCCCATCTTGCCCAGGCCGACGAGTCCCATCTGCATGGTGGTGCCCTTCGAGGTCGCGGGTGATGTCCGAGGGTGGTCCGAGGGTGATGTTTGGGGTGATGTCCTGGGTGATGTCCTGGGGTGGATCTCGGGGGGGACGCTACGCCCGTGGCCCACGTCCGCGGCGGCTCGCGACCCGGTCAGGAGGCGAAGCGCACCGGCATGAGGACGTAGCGGTAGGACGTGTCCGGCTCCGCGTCCGCGTCCGCCTGCCCCGTGAGCACCGCCGGCCGGGAGGCATGGGTGAAGGACACCCGCGTGTATGCCGTGCCCACCGCTCCCAGCCCGTCGAGGAGGAAGTGCGGGTTGAAGGCGATCTCGATCTCCGGCCCGGTCACGGTGGCCTCGACGGCCTCGGACGCCTGGGCGTCCTCGCCGGTGCCGGCCTCGATCACGACCTGTCCCTCGCTGAAGCGCAGCCGCACCGGGGTGTTGCGCTCCGCCACCAGGGCGACCCGCTTGACGGCCTCGCTCAGCTCGGCGGTGGAGAGCACCGCCTCGGTCTCCGAGCTGGTCGGGAAGATGGAGCTGACCTTGGGGTACTCCCCGTCCAGCAGCCGGGTGGTCGTGCGGCGCGCTCCGGCCTCGAAGCCCACCAGCCCGTCACCGCCGGCGGCACCGCCGATGGCGACGTCGACCGAGCCGACGGCGCCGAGGGAGCGGGCCGTCTCGGCGAGCGTGCGGGCCGGCACGAGCACGACGTGGCTGGCGTCGGCGTCACTGGGGTTCCAGGTGAGCTCCCGCATGGCCAGCCGGTAGCGGTCGGTGGCGAGCAGGGTCATCCGGTCCCCGTCGATCTCCACCCGGACCCCGGTGAGGATCGGCAGGGTGTCGCCGCGGTCCGCCGCCACGGAGACCTGACCGACCGCCTGGGTGAACAGGTGCCCGTCCACGGTCCCGGTCGGCTCGGGCGCGCTGGGCAGGGTCGGGTAGTCCTCGGCCGGCATGAGCAGCAGGCTGAATCGTGAGGACCCGCAGGTGAGGGCGACCTTCGAGCCGCTGGTGGCGACCTCGACCGGGCGCGACGGCAGGTTGCGGGAGATGTCGGCGAGCAGGCGCCCGAGCACCAGCGCGGTGCCTGCCTCGCTGACCTCGGCGGGGACGGTGATGCGGGCCGACACCTCGTAGTCGAAGGCGGAGAGCGTCAGCGAGCCACCCGTGTCGTCGAGGGACGCCTCCAGGAGCAGGCCGGCGAGAATCGGCACCGGCGGTCGGGTCGGGAGCCCGCGCGCCACCCAGGTCACGGCTTCGGCCAGCACGTCGCGCTCGACGCGGAACTTCACGGCATTACCGCCCTATCCGGCACGGGGTGCTCCCCGTGCCACGTCGTGTCGCAGGCCCGGAGGCCGCGCGACGGCGCGCGGAGAGGGCCGGGGCGGCTCCGGGGGACCCGACACTAGTGCACCCGTGCTCGGGCTCGCGCGGCTTCCCCGCGTCGGCGGGGGACCCTGTCCTTCGCCGCACCCCGTCCGGCGCGCGCCGGTGGGTCTGAGGCATGGGCTCGAGGCACCGGCTATAGGAACCACACCGGGGACCGGTCGAGCCATGGTGGTCGGGGCATACCTGGAAAGAGTGAGGTCCCATCATCGTCATCGGTGGTGTGGACGCTGTGGACGAGGCCTCGAGCCCGCAGGTCACCTCGCGTGTCGTGCCGGTGGACGACCGGTGGAGGAGCGGTGGACGGGGGCAAGCGTCCTGTGGGCCCGTCCCGGTCGTCCCGGGCCGGTCCACCGGCGGTCGGCTGCCGTCCACGGGACGGGCCGCGTGATCCACAGCCCTCCACAGCAGGCTGTGGAAAACCCGCCGATCACCGCGGGGCGGGGCGCTTCGAGGAGCCGTCCACAGGTTGTCCACGGGAGCGACGGGTCGAACGCACCAGGTCACTAGCGTTGGCCGGCCGACAGTGCGCCCGTTGTCCCCATGCCTGTGGACGGGGCTGTGGATGACGCGACGAACGACAATGGCCTCAGTGGCCTCAGTGGGACTGCTGCTTGATCCGGTTGGTCAGCTCGGTCACCTGGTTGTAGATCGCCCGGCGCTCGGCCATGAGCTGGCGGATCTTCTTGTCGGCGTGCATGACGGTCGTGTGGTCCCGCCCGCCGAACTGCTGACCGATCTTGGGCAGCGAGAGGTCGGTCAGCTCCCGGCAGAGGTACATCGCGATCTGACGGGCCGTCACCAGCACCCGCGAGCGCGACTGGCCCTGCAGGTCGTCCAGGCTGAGCCCGAAGTAGGACGCCGTCTGGGCCATGATCGTCGCGCTGGTGATCTGGCTGCCGGCGTCGTTGGGGATGAGGTCCTTCAGGACGATCTCGGCGAGGCTGAGGTCCACGGCCTGCCGGTTCAGGCTCGCGAACGCGGTGACCCGGATCAGGGCCCCCTCCAGCTCACGGATGTTGGTCGAGATCCGCGAGGCGATGAACTCCAGCACGTCGTCGCCGCAGGAGAGCCGCTCCTGGATGGCCTTCTTGCGCAGGATGGCGATGCGGGTCTCGAGGTCGGGCGGCTGGACGTCGGTGAGCAGCCCCCACTCGAAGCGGCTGCGCATCCGCTCCTCGAAGCCGGCGAGCGCCTTCGGTGGCTGGTCGCTGGTGATGACGACCTGCTTGTTGGCGTTGTGCAGGGTGTTGAAGGTGTGGAAGAACTCCTCCTGGGTCTGCAGCTTTCCCTGGAGGAACTGCACGTCGTCGATGAGCAGCACGTCGACCTCGCGGTAGCGCCGCTGGAAGTTCGCCGCCTTGTCGTCGCGGATGCTGTTGATGAAGTCGTTGGTGAACTCCTCGGAGTTCACGTAGCGCACCTTGACGTGCGGGAAGAGGTTGCGCGCGTAGTGCCCGATGGCGTGCAGGAGGTGGGTCTTGCCCAGGCCCGACTCGCCGTAGATGAACAGCGGGTTGTACGCCTTGGCGGGAGCCTCGGCCACGGCGACCGCCGCCGCGTGGGCGAAGCGGTTGCTCGCGCCGATGACGAAGGTGTCGAAGGTGTACTTGGGGTTGAGCCGGGTCAGCTCCACCTGCTCGGGAACGCTCTCCCCCGGTCGGACCCGGCGAAGCCTCGGCGCGCCCGAGGACCCCAGGTGCGCCGGCGCCGGTGTCCCGGTGGCCAGTCCGGCACCCGCCGCGTGGTCCGCGAGCCGCAGGTCGAGGGAGACGGCGGGGCCGACGGGGTCGTCGTCCGGCCCGTCGGTGCTGTCCAGGCCGTCCATCTCGTCGAGCTCCCGGCGCCGTTGCGCCCTGCGCCCGGCCGCGTCGAGGGCGGGCTCGGCGCCGGGCGCCGGCTCCAGGCCCGTGGTGGTCTCGTCGCCCGGTGCCGGATCGGCGAGGGAGGCGTCCACCGTGACGGCGAGCCGGACCTCGGAGCCGAACTGCTGGCACAGGGTGTCGGTGACCCGCTGGCGCAGCCGGGTCTCGACGACGTCCTTGGTGAAGTCGTTGGGCACCGCCAGCAGCGCGGTGTCGTCGATGCGGCCGATGAGCTGGGCGAGGGAGAGGAAGGCCCGCTGCTGGACCGGGATCCCGTCCGCGTCGAGGACCTCCAGGGTGGAGCGCCAGATCTGGGTCATCGCCGCATCGGGCACGAGCATCCCGTCCTCTCATGTCCCGGCCGACGTCCGACCATGTCGTCGTCCACAGGGTTGTGCACAACTGTGGGTATGCCGTGGGCCTCCTTCGCGGCGGACGTCACCGACGCTCCCGGGAGGTGCACGAGGACCGGCCCAACCGGAAGTCCCGGCTGTTGGCGGCACGGCCGACGACCCGCGAAAACCGGGCGGCTGCCGACGATCCGGCGTGTCGCTCCGCTCTCGCGCTGGTCCCGGGTGGGATCCTAGGGGACTCTTCGGCCCGCCGCACCCGATCCGTTATCGCACCCGGGTGCTACGGGCGCGAGCCCCGTTCCGGCGCCGGGTCGGCGAGGGGGCGCTCACCGCAGGGCGGCGGGGCCGACGGCGTTTGACCGTCCTGACGGCGCTCGCGTACCGTGAGAGGGCCTGTTGCGGCGGCCGTTCTCGCCTGCCCGCGACGCTCCACCTCCGCGGCGCGAACGCTGCTCGGCGCGCCGTGGGCCTCCGACTGCGGCCGGCGTCCAGCGCCGCCTCCCAACCCTCGGCCGCCCCGGCCGTCACGACGAAGGACAGACCGTGAGCAAGCGCACGTTCCAGCCGAACAACCGTCGCCGGGCCAAGACCCACGGCTTCCGCCTCCGGATGCGCACCCGCGCCGGCCGGGCGATCCTCGGCAACCGCCGTCGCAAGGGCCGGGTCGAGCTGTCCGCCTGACGCCCGGTGCTCCCGGCGTCGAGCCGTCTGCGGCAGCGGGCGGACTTCACGTCGGTGCTCCGGGGTCGAGGCGGCGCGCGCGCCGGGTCCAGGCTCCTCGTGGTCCATGCCAGGGAGACGGGCCCGCGGACGGGTCGACCGCCGCGGGTCGGTTTCGTCGTGCCCAAGGCGGTGGGCGGGGCCGTGGTCCGGAACCGGACCAAGCGCCGCCTGCGCGCCCTGACCGCGGCCCGACTGTCCGGCATACCGGACGGGGTGGACGTGGTGGTGCGGGCCCTGCCGCCCGCGGCGGCGGCCACGAGCGCCGACCTCGGCCGCGAGCTGGAGACCCTGCTGGTGCGCGTCCTGGCCCGGGTGGTGGTCTCCCCGTGACGCGCGGCGGGACCGGCCCGGTGTCCTGGCGGCGGGTGCTGGCCCTTCCGCTGATCGCGCTGATCCGGATCTACCAGCAGGTGATCTCACCGCTCACCCCGCCCACCTGCCGCTACTACCCCTCCTGCTCCGCGTATGCCGTGACCGCCCTCGAGCGCTTCGGTCCGCTCAAGGGCTCCTGGCTCGCCGCGCGGCGGCTGCTGCGCTGCCACCCGTGGACCCCCGGCGGGGTCGACCACGTGCCGCCGCGTCCCGGCGAGGCGCCCACCCCGGTCGCCGGCCGCGAGCAGCCGAGTGGCGGACCGGACGACGACGCACCGGACGGCGCGCAGCCTGCCGTGACGACCTCCGCCGCGGACGCGGCGAGCACCAGCGGCCGCCCGGCCGCCGGCCCGACGTAAAGGACATCATGATCGACCTCTTCAACACGATCATGCAGCCGATCGAGTGGCTGGTGGCGTGGATCATGTTCGGCTTCCACGAGGCGCTCACCGCCATCGGCATGCCGGAGGCGTCGGGCTGGACCTGGGGCCTGTCGATCGTCGGGCTCGTCATGGTGATGCGGGCGGCGATGATCCCGCTGTTCGTCAAGCAGATCAACGCGTCGCGAAAGATGCAGCTCATCCAGCCCGAGCTGCAGAAGATCCAGAAGAAGTACAAGGGCAAGAGCGATCCGGAGTCACGCCAGGCGCTGACCCAGGAGACGATGGAGCTCTACCGCAAGGAGGGCACCAACCCGTTCTCCTCGTGTCTGCCGATCCTCGCGCAGTCACCCTTCTTCTTCGGTCTCTTCCGGGTGCTGAACGGGCTCAAGGGCATCTCCGAGGGGAACGTCGACCCGATCGGGCCGATCACCCAGCCCGTTGCCGCGCAGGCGGAGTCGGCGACGATCTTCGGCGCCCCGCTGTCGGCCACCTTCCTCGGCTCGGACGACCTCAACGTCCGCATCGTCACCGCGGTGCTGATCGTCCTCATGTCCGCGACGACCTTCCTCACCCAGCGCCAGCTGATGATGAAGAACATGCCGGCGTCGGCCCTGGACAACCCCTTCGCCAAGCAGCAGAAGCTGCTGCTCTACATCATGCCGGTCGTCTTCGCCGTGTCCGGTGTCAACTTCCCCATCGGCGTCCTGCTCTACTGGTTCACCACCAACGTCTGGTCCATGGTCCAGCAGTTCTACGTCATCCGCCGGATGCCGGCGCCGGGATCCGCGGCCGAGAAGGCCTACCACGCCCGCCTCGCCAAGCGGGGCAAGCCGATCCCGGGGGCTCCGGCCGTGGCGGCGTCCGAGGATCCCGGGGCGGGCTCGACCCAGGCCGGCACCAACGGTGCCAACGGGGTCAACGGCGGCGCTGGTCCGGCGGGCGCCGCCGGTGCGGCCGGTGCCGCCGGTGCGGCCGGTGCCGCTCGCGCCTCCGGTCAGCGGGTGCAGCCCAAGGGCAAGAAGCGAGCCAAGTCCGGTGGGGCCGGCTCCGGTGGGGCCGCTTCCGCCGGGGCAAGCGGGCCCGGTGGGTCGGGTGGACCCGGCGGGTCCAACGGCACCGGCGCGCCCAACGGCACCGGCGGGTCCAAGGGCGCTGGCGGCTCCGGTGACGGCAAGCCCCGGGCCAGCACCGGCTCCTCGACGGGCGGCGGCACCGAGCCCGACAGCTGACCTCTGGCGCGAGGCCCCTGTCGCGACGCGACGAGGGGCTCCGCGCCGTCCGAACCCCCTACAGCAGGAGAGTGCATGAACGACACGAGCATGGAGACGGCCGGCCCCGGCGACCTTGTTGCCCCCCAGCCGGCAGAGCAGGCGTTGGGCACGCCGGTGACCGAGGCGCATCGTCGGGAGGAGGATGCGCAGGCAGTGGATTTCCACGGTCCGGACTCCCAGGCGCTGGATTCCGAGGCGCTGGATTCCGAGGCACTGGACCCCGGCGCGCATGGCGAGGAGCCGGTGCGCCAGGAGCCGGTGGATTCCGACGCGCATGGCTCCGACGCGCATGGCTCCGACGCGCATGACCCTGACGCGCATGGCGAGGAGCAGGTGGGTGACGAGCCGGAGGGTGACGAGCCGGTGGGTGACGAGCCGGCGAGCGAGGCGCTATCGGGCGAGCCCGCGGACGCCGAGCCGGAGGGCGCCGAGGACGGGCCCGTAGCCGGCGGACGACGGGCCCTGCTGGAGCGCGAGGGTGAGGTCGCGGCCGACTTCCTCGAGACCCTGCTCGACATCAGCGACGCCGACGGCGACATCGACGTGGACGTGGACGGGGACCGGGCGATCGTCTCGATCGTCGACTCCGAGGAGGGACGGGTGCCGCGCCGGCTCGTGGGCCAGGACGGCCACGTGCTCGAGGCGCTGCAGGAGCTGACCCGGCTGGCGGTCCAGTCCGCCACCGGTGACCGCAGCCGCCTCATGCTCGACGTCGCCGGCCACCGCGCGGAGCGCCGGGCGGCTCTCGTGGCGGTGGCCCGAGACGTCATCGCCGGCGTCCAGGGCAGCGGGGAGCGAGCCGAGCTCGAGCCGATGACCGCGTTCGAGCGCAAGGTGGTCCACGACGAGGTCCTCGCCGCCGGTCTGCGATCCGAGTCCGAGGGTGCCGAGCCGCACCGGTTCGTGGTCGTGCTGCCGGCGTGAACCGGGACGTTCCACGTGAGACGTCGGCGGGTGAGCCGGCCTCCGAGCCGCTTGCCCCGCTCGCCGAGGGTTCACCTGAGGCGGCGCCGGTCAGTCCCCCCGGCACACCGCAGGCCGCGGTGGTGGTCTTCGGCGACCGGCTGCCGCTGGCGGAGCGCTACGTCGCGCTGCTCGCGGACACCGGCGTCACCCATGGCCTGGTCGGTCCCCGCGAGGTGCCCCGGCTGTGGGAGCGGCACGTTCTCAACTGCGCGGTGATCCAGGACGCCTTCCCCGAGGAATCGCGGGTCATCGACGTCGGCTCCGGTGCCGGGCTGCCGGGGATCGCGCTCGCCATGGCCCGGCCCGACCTCGAGGTCCACCTGGTCGAGCCCATGCTGCGGCGGACCACCTGGCTGGAGACGGCACTCGGCGAGCTGGGTCTCGAGCGCGTACAGGTGCACCGGGGCCGCGCGGAGGCGCTCGCTGGACACCTCGTCGCCCCGTGGGTGACCGCTCGCGCCGTGGCCCGTCTGGAGATCCTGGCGCACTGGTCGGTGCCTCTGCTCGAGGACGGTGGGACGCTCGTGGCCGTCAAGGGTCGCTCTGCCACCGTGGAGCTCACGGAGGACATGCGTGCGCTGCGCCGGCTCGGGTTGACCACCGCCACGGTGTCGGAGCACGGGTCCGAGGTGCTGGAGGAGGCGACGACGACGGTGGACCTCACCTTCGCCGTCGACCACTCGCGTCTGCGCGCACCCTCGTCGGGGCGGCGGGCTCGCGGCCCCCGGCCATACCGCCACCGCTGACCGTCCCACCACCCCAGCCCCCCGGCCGCCGTCCCGCCACCGCAGTCCCCCCGGCCGCCGTCCCGTCACCGCAGCCCCCCGGCCGCCGTCCCGTCACCGCAGCCTCGTGGCCACCGCTGTGGCCGCGGAGGCTGAGGCGTCCGGCCCCCGCGTGCCGGGTTGGACACGCCTGCCGCCTGAGGTTGGATGGAGCCGACCCGAAGGCTCCCTCTCCCCCAGGTGATCACGCGTGACATCGACGACGGCCGTGGCCCCGCAGCGAGTCGTCCGTCCCGGCCTCGGGTTCCCGGAGCTGCCCGGCCCGGCGACCTCCCCCTTGGGATGGCCCGCGCCCGACGCCGTCCTGCGCGCCGTTTCACGTGAAACTGACACTCGGGCGGACGCCACGCCGTCGATGACCCCCGAGCCCGGCGCCGTTTCACGTGAAACTGACACTCGGGCGGATGCCACGGCCACCGCGACCCCGAGCCCGGTGGACGACCTGGTGGCGGCGCTTCCGACGCCCGGCGCGGACACCCCGGTCGCCGCCGCCGTGGCCGCCGACGCCCGCCGGCGCATCGCCCTCACCGGCCGTGAAATGCCCCGGCCGGGGGCCACCCGCCTGCTGACCGTCGCCAACCAGAAGGGCGGCGTCGGCAAGACGACCACGACGGTCAACCTCGCCGCCGCGCTGGCGCAGGCCGGGGCGCGCGTGCTGGTGGTCGACCTGGACCCCCAGGGCAACGCCAGCACGGCCCTGGGCATCGCCCACCACGCCGAGGTGCCGAGCATCTACGACGTTCTCATCGAGGGGGTGCCGCTCGCCCACGTCATCCAGGACTGCCCGGACGTGCCGGGTCTGCAGTGCGCCCCCGCCACCATCGACCTCGCGGGGGCGGAGATCGAGCTGGTCTCCCTCGTCGCCCGGGAGACCCGGCTGCGGCGCGCCGTCACGGCATACCTGGCGGAAGCCGGCCCGACGGGGAAGGGCCCGGACTACGTGCTCGTGGACTGCCCGCCCAGCCTCGGGCTGCTCACGGTCAACGCGTTCGTGGCCGCCGACGAGGTGCTCATCCCGATCCAGTGCGAGTACTACGCCCTGGAGGGGGTCTCGCAGCTGTTGCGCAACATCGAGATGATCCGCGAGCACCTCAACCCCGCCCTGCACGTCTCCTCCATCCTCCTCACCATGTACGACGGGCGGACTCGGCTCGCCGCCCAGGTGGCCGAGGAGGTGCGCAGGCACTTCCCGGAGCAGACGCTGCGGGCCACGGTGCCTCGGTCGGTGCGGATCTCCGAGGCGCCGAGCCACGGGCAGACGGTGATGACGTACGACCCCAACAGCAGCGGTGCGCTCTCCTACCTCGAGGCGGCCACGGAGATCGCCGAGCGGGAAGCCGCCGGGAGCGAGGAGCACCGATGACCGACAAGCGACGTGCCTTGGGCCGGGGGCTGGGGGCGCTGATCCCCACCGCGACGACCGACGTCATCGAGCGACCGGCCGACGTGTTCTTCCGGCAGGACCCGCACCGGCCACCCCACGACGAGCGCCCGGACCAGGCGGCCGACGATCCCGGCGCTGCGGCACCGGGCACCGGCGCCGCAGCGGGCGCCAGCTCTGATCCCAGGACCACCGGCTCCACGTGGAGTGTCGTCGACGACGCGTGGGGGGGCGGGCCGCCCACGACGGCGCGCGAGTCGACGCAGGAACGCGCCCCGGAGGGGCTACTCCCGGTGCCGGGGGTGACCTTCGCCGAGGTCCCGCTCGAGGCGATCCGTCCCAACCCCCGCCAGCCCCGCACCGTCTTCGACGAGGACGAGATGGCCGAGCTGGTCCACAGCATCCGGGAGATCGGCGTCCTGCAGCCGGTCGTCATCCGGCCGCTCCCCGCGCGTCGGGCTGGCCCGGAGGGGACCGACCCCGCGGGCGCGACGGGCGCCGGGGACGCCACCGGCGCCGGGGATGCCACCGGCGCCGGGGACGCGACCGGCGAGGACGGTGTCCGCTTCGAGCTGGTCATGGGCGAGCGGAGGTGGCGTGCCTCGAAGGCGGCCGGGCGGACCACGGTGCCCTCCATCGTCAAGGAGACCGAGCACGACGACCTGCTGCGGGACGCGCTCCTGGAGAACCTGCACCGCAGCCAGCTCAACGCCCTGGAGGAGGCGGCCGCCTACCAGCAGCTGCTCGACGACTTCGGCTGCACCCAGGAGGAGCTCGCCCGCCGGATCGGCCGGTCCCGACCGCAGGTCTCGAACACCCTCCGGCTGCTCCGGCTCCCCCCGCTCGTCGCACGCCGCGTCGCGGCGGGGGTGCTCAGCGCGGGCCATGCCCGTGCCCTGCTCGGCCTCGGCGACGGCGCCGCGATGGAGCGCCTGGCCCAGCGGATCGTCGCCGAGGGCATGTCGGTGCGGACCGTGGAGGAGGTCGTCGCGATCGGCGAGGACCCGGCCGGTGAGGCGCGGCGCCGACCGCGTCCCGGCGCCCGGCGCCCCCAGCTCGACGACCTGGCGGCGGAGCTGTCGGACCGGCTCGAGACGCGGGTCGCCGTGGCCCTGGGTCAGCGACGCGGCAAGGTGACGATCGAGTTCGCGTCGATGGAGGACCTCGGTCGGATCCTCGACGTCATGGGGCTGCAGCCGACGGTGCCGACGGGCGCCGGCGAGGGGCGCGACGACCGGCACCACGACGGCGAGCTGGGCTGACCGGAGCCGATACTGCCCGCACCTTTGCTGCCAATAGGCAAGGTGGGTTATCCATTTCACTGCCACGTGCGGCTTGATCATTCGAGGCTCTGCGCCGCGCGCCACGGACGGTCTTCGGTGGGCTGGGCGAGACTGCCGGGCCGGGAACGTGGACCCTTCACGC
>DASQFD010000064.1:0-6673 GCA_035633255.1 Dermatophilaceae bacterium | reverse complement strand
TGGTTTGGCACCTCGATGTCGGCTCGTCGCATCCTGGGGGTGGAGTTGCTCCCAAGGGTTGGGCTGTTCGCCCATTAAAGCGGTACGCGAGCTGGGTTTAGAACGTCGTGAGACAGTTCGGTCCCTATCCGCTGTGCGCGTTGGAAACTTGAGAAGGGCTGTCCCTAGTACGAGAGGACCGGGATGGACGAACCTCTGGTGTGTCAGTTGTCCTGCCAAGGGCACGGCTGATTGGCTACGTTCGGAAGTGATAACCGCTGAAAGCATCTAAGCGGGAAGCACGCTTCAAGATGAGGTTTCCATGGGGTTCGCTCCGAGAGGCTCCCAGTAGACTACTGGGTTGATAGGCCAGACGTGGAAGTGCAGTAATGCACGTAGCTGACTGGTACTAATAAGCCGATGACTTGATACACACTTTCGTGTGCTCGCGTCCACTGTGCAGTTCCCGAGATACGGTCGGGACGTCCCACGCCAATGCGTGGGCCGACACATCTCCATAGAGTTTCGGCTGTCATAGCGAAGGGGAAACGCCCGGCTCCATTCCGAACCCGGAAGCTAAGCCCTTCAGCGCCGATGGTACTGCACTGGTGACGGTGTGGGAGAGTAGGTCGCAGCCGGACATCTTTGGAAACAGCCCGCCGGGGATCCGGCGGGCTGTTTCGCGTCTGCGCCGGCGAGGGTCGCCGGCGTGACGCCTAGACTTCGACCAGCCCACGTCGTCGCCGCGACCCGCGCACCGATCCAGAGGAGAAGCCGTGCAGCCAGCCGAGGGTGAACGGCGCCCCGACCGGGGTGGCGGAGACCGGGGGGCGGGCGCAACCTCCGGGTCGGGCGGGTCGGGCGGGTCGGGGGCTCGGGGGAGCCGCTCGGGCGGTGGTGGCCAGCGACCGGGGGGCGCTGGACAGCGGTCCGGCGCGACGGGCCGACGTCCTGCGGCCACGGAGGGGAAGGGCGCCGGGCGGACCTCCGGCGCCCGGACCGGGACCGAGGGGGAAGGTGGGGCGCCGTCGCGGGGCGGCCCGCGGCTGGCGCCGAAGAGGCCCCGGCTGCCGGAGCCCCGGATCCCGGAGGGGGTGACCGGCAAGGAGCTCGACCGGGCGGTCCACTCCCAGCTCCGCACCCTGAGCAAGGAGAACGCCGAGGGGGTCGCGCAGCACGTGGTCATGGTGGCGGCACTGCTGGAGGCCGACGAGCTCGAGGCGGCCATGGCGCACGCGGAGACGGCGGTCCGGCGGGCGGGGCGGGTGCCGGCGGCGCGGGAGGCCCTGGGCATGGTGGCGTACCGACAGGGTGACTACGCGCGCGCGCTCAGCGAGTTCCGCACCGTGCGCCGGCTGAGCGGGTCGTCCCACCTGCTCCCGCTCATGGTCGACTGCGAGCGGGGTCTCGGCCGCGCCGACCGTGCCCTGGACCTCGCGGTGTCGCCGGAGGCCCGGACCCTGGACCCGGCCGACCGGGTCGAGCTGGCCATCGTGGCCTCCGGCGTGCGGCGCGACCTCGGGCAGCTCGATGCCGCGCTCCTCGCGCTGCAGGTGCCACAGCTGCGATCGGGGCCGAGGGCGGGTCAGCACCGGCTGCACTACGCCTACGCGGACACGTTGCTCGCCCTCGGCCGCACCGAGGAGGCTCGGACGTGGTTCGGCCGGGCGGCCTCGGGCGACACCGACCAGGAGACCGACGCGGTGGAGCGGCTCGAGGAGCTCGACGGCGTGGCGGTCATGGACCTCCTGGACGGTGCCGACGGCCCCCCCGGTGCCGACGGGGGCCACCGGTCCGACGGGGGCCACCGTGCCGACGGGGGCCACCGTGCCGACGGGGGCGCCGAGGGGGAGGGCCCGGGTGGCCACTCCGAGGAGACCGGGGACGCCACCTCGTGAGCCTGCTGGACCGCTACGCCGGTGTGGTCTGCGACCTGGACGGCGTCGTCTACCGCGGCGAGGAGGCGGTGCCCGGAGCGATCGAAGCCCTCGGCGACGCCGCCCTGCCGGTGCGCTACGCCACCAACAACGCCTCGCGCCCCCCGGCCGACGTCGCCCGGCAGCTGCGGTCCCTCGGCCTGACGCTCGAGGACGCCGACGTGGTGACGAGCTCCCAGGCCGGCGCGGGGGTCCTGCTGGAGCGGGTCGGCACCGCCGTCCCGGTCCTTCCCGTCGGCGGCGAGGGCGTGCGTGCGGCGTTGCTCGAGCTGGGGCTCGCGGTCGCCGACCGGTCGACGCCGGCGGCCGAGCCGGGCGCGGTGCTGCAGGGCTACGGGCCGGCGGTGGCCGCCACCGACCTGGCCGAGGTGGCGTATGCCGTCCAGCGCGGCGCCGTGTGGGTCGCCACCAACACCGACGCCACCCTCCCGACCGAGCGCGGCATGGCACCCGGCAACGGTGCGCTGGTCGCCGCCGTCCGGTGCGCCGTCGGGCGGGACCCCGATGTCGTCGCCGGCAAGCCGTTCCCGCCGCTCTACCTGCTGTGCGCCCAGCGCCTGGGCACGGACGTCGCACGGGTCCTCGCCATCGGGGACCGGCTCGAGACCGACATCGAGGGAGCCGTGCGCACCGGCATGGACTCGGTGCTCGTGCTCACCGGCGTCCACACCCTGCGGGATGCGGCGCTGGCCGGCCCAGAGCGTCGACCGACCTGGGTGCTGCCGAACCTGTCCTGGCTGCACCGCCCGGTGGCAGGTCCGATCGAGGACGCCGCCGCCGCCCTGCGTGCCATCCACGCGGACGTCGACGCCGGCCGCTTGGACGCCGGCGGGGTCGCGGAGCGGCTGTCCGGCCTCGTCACGCTGCTCGGGACGGCGTCGCCCCGGTAGCGTGACCCGCGAAGGACCGGAGACGGTGCGCGGCGTGCGCCCGGCCGACCACGAGAAGGAGCAGCACATGGCCAAGCGGTCGATCCAGGGATATGTCGAGCTGGCGTCGGGTCTGGGAGAGATGACGGCGTCACGTGCCAAGGAGGCGGCGACCGAGCTGGTGGCCCTCTCGGGAATGGACACCTCGCCCAAGAAGGTTGCGGCCCAGACCTCGAGACTGGCGGAGGACCTCCTGGCGGCCGCCGCGTCGAACCGGCAGAACCTCGTGGCCCTGGTGCGCCGCGAGGTGGAGGCGGCGTTCGAGCGGATGGATCCGGCGCTGTGGATGCCCGCGGAGCTGCAGGCCGTGAGCAGCGCCATCGCCAGCCTGGCCCCCCAGGTCGACGAGCTCGCCGCCATGGTGACCGGCCGGACGCGCGAGGACGAGCCGACCGGCACGCCCGCCCCCCGGGCCGCGGCAACGACGACGACGGCGGCCGCCGGACCTGCGGCGAGCACCACGCGCAGGACGAGCCCCTCGGCGGGCGGGGCGACCTCGACCACCGCCGCACGCAAGCGCCCCAGCCGCCGCCCGAGGAGCACGACGACCACGGCTGGGACCGCGGGGGGGACGTCCACCGCCGCCTCCCCGACCAAGGCCGCGTCGGCGAAGAAGGCCCCGGCGAAGAAGGCGTCGTCGTCCGCGTCGGGGACGGCGAAGAAGGCGTCGTCGTCCGCGTCGGCTCCGGCGAAGAAGGCGTCGTCGTCGTCCTCGTCGGGGACCGCGAAGAAGGCCTCCGCGTCGGCTCCGGCGAAGAAGGCCTCCGCGTCGTCGAGCGGGTCGAACGGGTCCGGCGCCGCCACGCGCACGGCGAGCGCCGCCTCCAGCGGCAGCGGCACCTCCGGGTCGTGACGGGACCCTTCCCCGAGCAGCCGACCGGCCACGCCACGGAGCCGTCCGACGCGGTCCACGACGGCCCCGTGGCCGACGGCCCGCCGCGCACCGGCGACCTCGTGCTCGACGCGGCCCTCGCGGCGCTGGCCGAGGCGCCGGGCGACGACCTCGACGCCCGGCTCGCGGCCGGCGAGGACGTCCAGCGCGCCCTGCGGACGCGGCTCGGCGACCTCGGGGGCTGAGATCGGGCGGCTCGACGCCGAGCTGGTCCGGCGCGGCCTCGCCCGGTCCCGCGGCGAGGCGCGCGACCTCATCGCCGGCGGCCGGGTCCGGGTCGCGGGCCGGCCGGGCGTGGTCAAGCCCGCGACCGACGTCCCTGCCGCGGCCGAGCTCATCGTCGAGCGGGACGGGCCGGTGTGGGTGAGCCGGGCGGCCGGCAAGCTCCGTCATGCCCTGGCGCTCTGGGGCTCGGCCAGCGGCCCGGACGGTGCCGCCGCCGGGCCGCCCGGCTCACCCGGCATACCGGTCCGTGGTCGGTGGTGCCTCGACGTCGGGGCCTCGACCGGCGGCTTCACCCAGGTGCTGCTGGAGGCGGGCGCGGCGGGCGTGACGGCTCTGGACGTCGGCCACGGCCAGCTCGCGCCGCTCCTGGCCGACGACCCGCGGGTCGTGGAGCGCAGCGGCACCTCGGTGCGCGACGTCACCGCAGCCGACCTCGACGGGCCGTTCGACCTGGTGGTCGCCGACCTGTCCTTCATCTCGCTCAGCCTGGTGCTCGAGCCGCTGCGCCGCCTGGTCCGCGACGACGGGCACGTCGTCGCCCTCGTCAAGCCACAGTTCGAGGTGGGTCGGGCAGCGCTCGCGCGTGCGGGCAGGCGCGGCGTGGTCAGCGACCCGCAGGCTCGCCGGACCGCGCTCCTGGACGTCCTGGCGGCCGCCGAGAGCGCCGGGCTCCACGCCTTCGGCCTGGCCCGGAGCCCGGTCGTGGGGACGGAGGGAAACGTCGAGTACCTGCTGTGGGCGCGGCCCGACGGTTCGGGGAGGATGGGGGGGTCGGCGCTGCACGGCGCCGTCGCCACGCTGACCACGGGAGGGGCCACGTGAGCCGTCCGTCCGACCGCCGCGTCCTCCTGCTGGTGCACCCGCGCCGGGCCGACGCCTCGGACCTCGGCCGCGCCGTCGCCGAGCGGCTCGGCCGGGCCGGCGTCGCCGTGGTGGCCCTCGAGGAGGACCTGCGGGGCAGCCTCGGCGCCGCCCAGGGCGTGTCGGTGGCGCACCCCGCCCATCCGGCCAACGGGTGCGAGCTCGTCGTCATCCTCGGCGGCGACGGCACGATCCTGCGCGGGGCGGAGGTCTCGCGGGGCTCGGGCGTGCCCATCCTCGGTGTCAACCTCGGGCAGGTGGGCTTCCTCGCCGAGGTGGAGCGGCACGACATCGGGACGACGGTGGAGGCCATCCTGGACCGGGCGTACGGCATCGAGGAGCGCCTGACCCTCGAGGTGACCGTCGGCGTGGACGGCGACACGGTCTTCTCCAGCTGGGCCCTGAACGAGGTGACCGTGGAGAAGGCCTCCCGGGAGCGGATGATCGAGCTCACCATCGAGATCGACGGCCGCCCGCTGTCCACGTGGGGCGGGGACGGCATCGTGATGGCCACGCCGACCGGCTCGACGGCCTACGCCTTCTCGGCGGGCGGCCCGGTGGTGTGGCCCGACGTCGAGGCGCTCCTGCTCGTGCCCATCAGCGCCCACGCCCTCTTCTCCCGCCCACTGGTCGTGGGGCCGGACTCCCACCTCGCTGTCGAGGTGGTCCCGCACACCGACGGCATCGGCGTGGTCTCCTGCGACGGCCGTCGCGGCGCCGACCTGCCCCCCGGGGCCCGGATCTCCGTGCAGCGCTCCCCGTTGCCGGTGCGGCTGGTCCGCCTCACCGAGGCCCCCTTCACCGACCGGCTCGTCGAGAAGTTCGACCTCCCCGTGCGCGGCTGGCGCGGCGCCCGTCGGGGCGCCGTCCGACCGGCCAGGGCGTGAGCGGGCGAGCAGTCCCCGCTCCCGCCGGAGCGGGGTAGCAGGCGTGCTCACGGAGATCCGCATCCGTGACCTCGGGGTGATCGACGAGGCCGTGATCGAGCTGTCCCCCGGGCTGACGGTGCTCACCGGCGAGACCGGGGCGGGCAAGACGATGGTCGTCACCGGTCTCGGCCTGCTGCTCGGCGCCCGCGGCGACAGCGCGCTGGTCCGCAGCGGGGCGGAGCGGACGGTGGTCGAGGGGCTCGTGGACCTCCCGGCGGGACACCCGGCCCTGGTCCGCGCCGGTGAGGCGGGTGGGGACGTCGACGACGGCCTCGTGCTGGTCCGGACCGTCACGGCCGAGGGCCGCTCCCGGGCCCACGTCGGCGGTCGGTCCGCGCCGGTCGCCCTGCTCGGCGAGCTCGCCTCGCACCTCGTGGCCGTGCACGGCCAGGCCGACCAGTGGCGGCTGCGGCGGCCCGAGGAGCACCGGGACCTCCTCGACGGCTTCGGTGGGCCGGCGCTGGAAGCCGGGCTGACGGCATACCGGCGCGTGCACCGGGAGCATGCCGAGGCGACCGCCGAGCTCGACCGGCTGCGCGCCCTGGCCGCGGACCGCGCCCGCGAGCTCGAGCTGCTCGAGCTCGGCCTCGGCCGGGTGGCCGCCGTCGACCCCGCGCCCGGGGAGGACCTGGCGCTACGCGCCGAGGACGAGCGGCTCTCGCACGCGGAGGAGCTGCGGGCCGCCGCCGGCCTCGCCAGCGCGGTGCTCGCCGGGGACGAGGACGGGTATGCCGGAGACGCCGAGGGGGTCCTCGGCCCCCTGGGCCGGGCCCGGGCCGCCCTGGGTGCCGTCTCCGCGGCGGACCCGGCCCTGGCCGACCTCGAGGGTCGGCTCACCGAGCTGACGCACCTGGCCTCCGACCTCGCGTCGGACCTGACCGGCTACGTCGCCGACGTCGACCTGGACCCCGGTCGGCTCCC
>DASQFD010000063.1:0-39931 GCA_035633255.1 Dermatophilaceae bacterium | reverse complement strand
GCCCGGTGCGCCGCCGCGGCGCTCGTCGCCACCGCACCCGCCCGCCGTGGCGCCGGGCGCCCGCACGACCCGTGGACGGCCGCCGCCGCGCTCGCGCCCGAGCTCGCCGAGGAGGCGGCGTACTTCGCCGTGGCCGGGGGGCGTCGGGTCGCCGTCGAGGCCGGCCGGGCCCGGGTCAGCGTCCGTGAGGCCGACGACCTCCTGCGCGCCGCGGAGGGCTTCGTCGACCTCGTCGCCGCCCGCCTCGGCCTGCCGGTCCACCACGACGGGTCCACCCGGCTCGCCCCGATCCGCAGCGCCTGAGCGGGCACCCGCCTCACCCACCGGCACACCCACCCACCCGGCACCCACCGGCACACCGACCCACCGGCACCCGCCGGCACACCGACCCACCGGCACACCCACCCACCCGGCACCCACCGGCATACCGACTCGGACCTCCGATGGCATCGACAACCGACTCCTTCGCCCACCTCCACGTGGCCTCCGGGTTCTCGATGCGTTACGGCGCGTCGACCCCCGAGGCGCTCGTCGAGCGGGCCGCCGCCGACGGGCAGCCCGCCCTCGCGCTCACCGACCGTGACGGGCTCTACGGCGCGGTCCGGTTCACCCGGGCCGCGACACGGGCCGGGATCGCACCCGTCCTCGGGGTGGACCTCGCCGTCGACCACGGCGACCTCGGGGGTGTCCGCGGCGGGGCCGTGCCGGCACCGGCACGCACCACGGCGGCGCACGCGCGCACCACGGCGGCGCAGGCACGCACCCCGGTGCGTGGCGGCGCGAGCGTCGACCCGCGGCTGCCCCGGGTGACCGTCCTCGCCCGTGGCCGGGCGGCCGGGGTGCCGCGCGGGTCGGGGTGGGCGGCGCTCTGCCGCCTCGTCACCGACACCCACCTGCGGGGGGATCGGGGCCGGCCGGTCACGACCCCGGAGCTCCTGGCGCGGTGGGCCCGCGGGGGTGCCGTGGGGGACCACGCGGGGACCGGGGGAGCCGGCGGGGCGGAGGACGGTCCGAGCCGGCTGCTGCTCCTCCTCGGCCCGGACTCCGACGTCGGCCGGGCCCTGCTCGCCCGGCGGCGCGACCTCGCCCGGGCGCTCCTCGCCCGCTGGCGGGTGCTGCTGCCCCGCGACGGGCTCGCGGTCGAGGTCGTCCACCACGGCGGGCCGGACGGCACGCCCGGCTCGCGGGCCCACGCCGCCCGGCTCCTCGGCCTCGCCGACGAGGTGGGGGTGACCGCCGTCCTCAGCGGTGCGGTCCGGCACGCCGACCGCGACGACGTCCGGACCGTCGACGTCCTCGACGCGGCCCGTCGCCTCGTGGTCCTGGACTCCCGCCACCTCGACCGGGTCACCGACGCCGGCCACCTCGCCGGCGCGGCGACGATGCGCGCCGTGGCGCGGGAGGTCGTCGCGGCCACCGGGCCCGGCGCGGGCGATGCGTCACGCCGGGCCGGTGGGGCCGGTGGGGCCAGTGAGGCCTTTAGGGTTGGTGGGGTTGGTGGGGCGACACGGGTCGACGCGCTCCTCGCCGCCACGCTCGCCGTCGCCGAGGAGTGCGCCCAGGACGGCCGGGAGGACCTCGGCATCGGCTCGGTGCACCTGCCCGAGCAGGAGGTTCTCGGCATCCCGCCCGGCACCGACCCCCAGGGGGTCCTGGAGCGGCGGTGCCGGGCTGCGGTCGGGGCCCGCTACCCCACGGCCGGCGGCGCGGAGCGGCGCGCGGTCGACGCCCGGCTCGACGACGAGCTGCGGGTCATCGCCACCCTCGGCTACCCGACGTACTTCCTCACCGTGGCCGAGGTCGTCGACCTCATCCGGGAGCGGGGCGTGCGGGTGGCCGCCCGCGGGTCCGGGGCGGGGTCCCTCGTCACCTACCTGCTCGGGATCAGCGGCGTGGACCCGATCCGGCACGACCTGCTCATGGAGCGGTTCTGCTCCACGCTGCGGGCCGAGCTGCCGGACATCGACATCGACGTCGAGTCGGCCCGGCGCACCGAGATGTACGAAGCGGTCCTCGAGCGCTTCGGCGGCGAGCGGGTGACCTGCGTGTCGATGGTCGACACCTACAAGGTGCGCCACGCCGTCCGGGACGTCGGCGCGGCCCTGGGGATGCCGCCGACCGAGGTCGACGAGATCGCCAAGGCGTTCCCGCACATCCGCGCCCGCGACGCCCGGCGCGCCGTCGCCGACCTGCCCGAGCTGCGCTCCCGCGGGCTCGACGCCCCGCGGCTCGCGACGTTCTTCGACCTCGTCGAGCGGCTCGACGGGCTCCCGCGGCACGTCGCGCTCCACCCGTGCGGGGTGGTGCTGTCCAACTCCGGCCTGCTCGACCGGACGCCCGTCGAGGCGAGCTGGCTGGGGTTCCCGATGAGCCAGTTCGACAAGGACGACGTCGAGACCCTCGGCCTGCTCAAGCTCGACGTCCTCGGCATCCGGATGCAGTCCGCGATGGCGCACGCGGTCGCCGAGGTGGGGCGGGTCGACGGCGTCCGGGTCGACCTCGACGACGAGGCGCAGGTGCCGCTCGACGACGAGGCGACCTACCGGATGATCCGCACCACCCACACCCTGGGCTGCTTCCAGATCGAGAGCCCCGGCCAGCGCGAGCTGATCGGGAAGTTCGGGCCCGAGCGGTTCGGCGACCTCGTCATCGACATCTCGCTCTTCCGGCCCGGGCCGGTGAAGTCGGACATGATCACCCCGTTCCTCGAGGCCCGGCACGGGTGGGCCGAGCCGACCCACCTGCACCCGAGCCTGCGGCCCGCGCTCGCCGAGACCGAGGGCGTCGTCGTCTTCCACGAGCAGGTCCTGCGGATCGTCGCCGAGACCACCGGGGTGACCCTCGCCGAGGCGGACGAGGTGCGCCGGACGATGGGGACCAAGGACGGGCAGGCCGAGGTCGAGGCGTGGTGGCGCCCGGCCGCCCGGGCCCGCGGCTACGCCCCGGCCGACGTCGACCGGATCTGGGAGGTGCTGCGGTCCTTCGCCTCCTTCGGCTTCTGCAAGGCGCACGCGGCGGCCTTCGCCCTGCCGACCTACCACTCCGCCTGGCTGAAGACCCACCATCCCGCGGCCTTCCTCGCCGGGGTGCTCACCCACGACCCGGGCATGTACCCCAAGCGGCTCATCCTCGACGACGCCCGCTCGCTCGGCATCGCCGTCCTCCCGCTCGACGTCAACGCCTCCGGCGACACCTACCGCATCGAGCGGCTCGACGACGACGGCCCGGCCGGCCCGCCGCCGGCCTCCCCGGACCTGCCCGACGGCCGCGGCTACGGCATCCGGCTCTCGCTCTCCGACGTCAAGGGGATGAGCGAGGCGGAGGTGGCCCGCGCCGTCGCCGGCCGGCCGTTCACCGACCTCGGTGACTTCTGGCTCCGGGCCCGGGTGAGCCGGCCGGTCGTCGAGCGGCTCGTCCTCGCCGGGGCGTTCGACGCGCTCCACGGTGCCGGGGCGGGGCGGGCCGGGGCGGGGAGGGGAGCCGGCGCCGGGCTCGGCCGACGGGGCCGGGTCACCCGGCGGGACCTGCTGCTCCACGTCGCCGAGCTGGACCGGTGGCACCGGGCGGGCGCCGCGGGCGCCGGGGTGGCCGTTCGCGCCGGGGGCCCCGCTCGCGCCGGGGGCCCCGCTGGCGCCGGGGGGGCGGAGCAGGGCGTGCGGGCCCGGGCCGCCGCCCAGTCGCAGGCACCGCGCGAGGCCGCGACCTCGGACCACCCGGTGCAGCTCACCTTGGACCTCGGCGACCGGCCCCGGCTCGCCCCGGGCAGCGGCCTGCCCGAGATGACCGGCACCGAGCGGGTGCGGGCCGAGCTCGACGTGCTCGGGCTGGACGCCTCGGCCCACGTCGTCGACTTCTACGCCCCCCTCCTCGACGCGCTCGAGGTGGTCCGCAGCCGGGACCTGCTGGGGGCGCGCAGCCGCAGCGAGGTCCTCGTCGCCGGGGTCAAGGTCGCCACCCAGACCCCGCCGGTGCGCTCGGGTCGCCGGGTCGTCTTCCTCACCCTCGACGACGGCACCGGGCTGGCCGACTGCACCTTCTTCGAGGACGTCCAGGGCCCCTACGCCGAGGTCGTCTTCCACTCCTGGCTGCTCGTCGTCCGCGGGGTGGTCCGCCGCACCGGTGCCCGTGGCATCTCGCTGCGGGCGACCGGTGCGTGGGAGCTGTCCGCGCTGTGGGAGTCGTGGCAGCGCGGGGGGACCGAGGCGGTCACCGAGGCCCTGGCCGCGGCCGAGCGGCGGGCCGTGCAGGGGTATGCCGGTGCGCCCGGCGCCGGCGCCGGCACCGACACCGGCACCGGCACCCACGGGAGCGGACGCCGGGTCCTCGTCCACGCGTCCGGGTTCCGCCAGTCGCCCTATGCCGACATCGCGCCGGCCGGAGCGGGCCCCCGTGACGGCCGGGGCGTGCCCGCCGGGGGCGAGCTGCTGCCGCCACGCAAGCTGTGGCACTCCAGCCCGGGAAGCTCGGGGCACTAGGGTGGGACTCGTTCCCGACACCCCACCCAGGAGGGTCCCGGTGCCCGACGACCGCGTGCGACCCCGTCGAGGTGGCGGAGCCGGTCTGCGCACGGCAGCGGTGCGCGAGAGCGTCGACGCGGCGGTCGCCGCCGCCACCGAACGCCTGGGCCGGCCGTTGCGCGTCCTCGACCTCGGCGGGGGCACCGGCGGCCTCGCCGTCCCGCTGGCCGAGGCCGGCCACGACGTCACCGTCGTCGACCCGAGCCCCGACGCGCTCGCCTCGCTACGCCGCCGCGCCGCCGAGACCGGTGCCGCCGGCCGGGTCACCGCGACGCAGGGAGACGCCGACGGCCTGGGCGAGATCCTCCACGGTGAGCCGGTCGACCTGGTCTGCTGCCACGGCACCCTCGAGCACGTCGACGACCCCTCCGCCACGATCGGGCGGCTCGCCGCCGTCCTCGCCCCCGGCGGCGTCCTCTCCCTCGTGGTCGCCCAGCGGCTCGCCGCCGTCCTGGCCCGGGCGCTCTCCGGCCAGTTCGACGCGGCTCGGGCCGTCCTCACCAGTCCGGACGGCCGCTCCGGCCCCGGCGACCCCGCCCCGCGCCGGTTCGACCGGGCCGAGGTGGTGGCACTCGTCGAGGCGGGCGGGCTCGTCGTCGACGACGTCCACGGCGTGCGGCACTTCGTCGACCTCGTGCCCTCCGTGCACACCGAGTCCGAGGCGGAGCGCTCGGCGCTGCACGCGCTGGAGCGGGACGCCGCTGCTCACCCGGTCCTGGCCGAGCTCGCAACCGCCGTCCACGTGCTCGCCTCCCGGCCCTGACCGGCGCACCGGCGAGCCCCACCCACCTCGATCCCGCACGATGAGCCGCCGCCAGTTCTCGCTCCCCGAGCGCACCACGCCCGGATCCCCCGACGACACCGGCTGCACCGTCCTCCACGTCGACCTGGACGCCTTCTTCGCGAGCGCGTCGCTGCTCTCCCGCCCCGAGCTCGTCGGCACCCCGGTCATCGTCGGTGGTCGTGGCTCCCGTGGGGTCGTGCTCTCCGCCACGTACGAGGCCCGCCGCTTCGGGGTCACCTCCGCCATGCCGATGGGTCGGGCCCGCCGGCTGTGCCCCGGTGCCATCGTCCTGCCCCCCGAGCACGCGCTGTACGCCCGGCTCTCGGACGCCGTCCTGGAGGTCTTCCGGTCCGTGAGCCCGGTCGTCGAGCCGGTGTCGCTCGACGAGGCCTTTCTCGACGTCTCCGGGGCGCTCCGCCGCCTGGGCAGCCCGGCGCTGATCGGCGCCCTGATCCGCGACACCGTCACCGACGAGACCGGCCTGACCTGCTCGGTCGGGGTGGCGCCGACCAAGTTCGTCGCCAAGCTCGCCTCGGGCCTGGCGAAGCCCGACGGCATGGTCGTCGTCCCGGGTGAGGAGGTCGTCGCCTTCGTCCAGCAGCTCCCCGTCGGTGCGCTGTGGGGGGTGGGGGAGCGGACCGAGGAGGCCCTGACCCGGCTGGGCCTGCGCACCGTCGCGGACCTGGCCCACACCCCCGTCACCACCCTCGTGCGGGCGCTCGGGGAGGCCACCGGCTCCCACCTGCACGACCTCGCCTGGGGGAGGGACCCGCGGCCGGTCGAGCGCGAGCAGCGGGAGCGGAGCATCGGCGCGGACGAGACCTTCGACGTCGACGTCGACGACCCCGTGGTCGTGCACCGCCAGCTGCTCAAGCTCAGCGACCGCACGGCGGCCCGGATGCGCGCCGCCGGGATGACGGGGCGCACGGTCACCGTCAAGGTGCGGTTCGCCGACTTCACGACGATCACCCGGTCGAGGACCCTGCGCGAGCCCACCGACACCAGCCGGGTGATCTACGACACGGTGCGTCGGCTCTACGACGCCCTGGGGCTGCAGCGGGCCCGGGTCAGGCTCGTCGGGGTGCGGCTGGAGAAGCTGGTCCCCGTGGAGTCCGCCCCGATCCAGGGCCTCCTGGACGAGCCGGACCACGGCTGGCGGGACGCCGACCGGGCGGTCGACCGCGCCAGCGCGCGTTTCGGCGCGGGATCGGTGCGCCCGGCGAGCCTCATTGCGGGTGAACAACCTTCCCCAAGTCGTCGGGGCCACCTATCCTGAGTCCATCGTCGGCCCCCGAGCCGGCGAGTTCATCGCAACCGCAGTTCCACGCGCCGTCCCGCGGTCCCCGAGACCTCGGGTCGGGGCACTCCGGGAGGACGTCGTGCCGCTGTCAGACCACGAGCAGAAGCTGCTCGAGCAGATGGAGCAGGCGCTCGCGTCCGAGGACCCGCGGTTCGCCTCCCAGATGCGCGGGTCGCACGTCTTCGCCGGGCGCCGCCGCCGGTGGCTCCTCGGCGGGATCGGCGTCCTGCTCGGCCTCGGGCTCGTGCTCGTCGGGGTGAGCACCACGATGTGGGTCGGCGCCGCCGGCTTCGCCCTGATGGTCGCGAGCGCGGCGTTCGCCCTCGCACCGGCGCGCGCCACACCCGCCGCGGCCGGTGGGAAGGCGGCGCCCGGTGGGAAGGCGGCACCCGGTGGCCGAAAGCCCGGCAAGAAGCCGGGCAAGTCGGGGTTCATGAGCCGCCTCGACGAGCGGTGGGAGCGGCGGGAGAACGACAAGCCCTGGTGAGGTCCGGCGCTCGGCGGCCCTGACGCCACCGAGACCGGCCCGCCTCGGGCGCGGCGCGGGAGCGGGCTACGCGCGGGTCGCGACCACCCCGGCGACGAAGGTCGCGGCGATGAGCAGGCCGGCGGCGAGCTCGATGCCCATGCTCATCAGCACGGCGACCACCGCGTGCCGGGTGCGCGACCATGCCTGTCGCCAGTCCCGCGAGCGGCCCTGCTCCACGAGAAGGATGCCGAGCACGAAGCCGATGACCGCGCCGACGACCGGCACGACGAAGAACCCCACCACCGCCAGGGCGAGCGCGAGCAGGAGCGTCGAGGTGGCGACGCCCTGGGCCTTCATCCGGCGCCCGGGGAGGAGGTACTGCAGCGTCAGCCCCGCGGCATACAGGGCCACGGCGACCGCGACACAGGCCCACGCGGTCGTGGACCCGTCTCCGATCGCCCAGAGCACGACGCCGGCGACCGTGAGGATCAGGCCGGGCAGGATGGGGACGACGATGCCGGCGATCCCCACCAGGATGAGGAGCGCCGGCACCCAGATCTCAGCGCCGTCGGGGGCGATGCCCACTAGTCGGCGGAGGGCACGCCCGTGGCGTTCTGGAGGCGGTCGGTCTCGTCGTGGATCTCGGCGGCCGAGCGGAGCGCTGGGACGTGCTCGCGTCCGTGGTGGGCGCAGAAGAGGAGCTCACCACCGGCGTGCAACCGGGCGCGGACGTAGGCCTGGGCGCCGCATCGGTCACACCGGTCGGCGGCGTTCAGGGAAGGTGCCAGGGCGGCGGACACGTCGACCTCCTCGGTCTTACGTCGGTGCCGCCCGGCGGTCGCCGGTCAGC
The DNA here is from genome assembly GCA_035633255.1 of Dermatophilaceae bacterium. Taxonomy (GTDB): domain Bacteria; phylum Actinomycetota; class Actinomycetes; order Actinomycetales; family Dermatophilaceae; genus DASQFD01. The sequence goes on along the minus strand of DASQFD010000063.1, from coordinate 32,011 downwards.
GAGGGTTCCAACAGTCAAGCACGCCGGAGCCTTCCCCCGGGGTGAGGGCGCCGGGTGTGACCCCCGTCATGGCCGAACCGTGACCTTGCGCCGGCCCCCAGGTGCGGCCCGACGGACCGGTATGCCGGGCAGCGGCGGGCGGTGCGCCCGCCCGGTGTGCCTGGGCGGTGTGCCTGGGCGGTGTGGCTGGGCGGGGGGGACGGTGCGCCTGCCCGGCCTGGTCGTGGGGCGCGGTTAGGCTGACCCGGCCGGGACGGCCCCGCGCGCACGACCCTCGGAAGGACGTCCGTGACCCTCGCTCCCGCCGCCAGGAAGGCAGCGACGACCAAGTCGAGCAGCGACTACGGCGCCCACCACCTCCAGGTGCTCGAGGGGCTGGAGGCGGTGCGCAAGCGGCCGGGCATGTACATCGGGTCCACCGACGGCCGCGGGCTCATGCACTGCCTCTGGGAGATCGTCGACAACGCCGTCGACGAGGCGCTCGCCGGGGTGTGCGACCGGATCGAGGTGGTCCTCGGTGCCGACGGGTCGGTCGAGGTCCGCGACAACGGCCGCGGCATCCCGGTCGACATCGAGCCGCGCACCGGGCTCACCGGGGTCGAGGTCGTCTTCACCAAGCTCCACGCCGGGGGCAAGTTCGGCGGCGGGTCGTACACCGCCTCCGGCGGCCTGCACGGCGTCGGCGCGTCGGTGGTCAACGCGCTGTCCGCCCGGCTCGACGTCGAGGTGGACCGTGGCGGCAGGACGTGGGCGATGAGCTTCCGTCGGGGGGAGCCGGGCACCTTCTCCGACGTCGCCGGGGCCGCCGGCACCAAGGACCCCACCCACGAGTTCACCCCGTTCGTCGGGGGCAGCGAGCTCGCGGTCGTCGGCCGCACCAGGCGGGGTGTCACCGGCAGCCGGATCCGCTACTGGGCGGACCCGCAGATCTTCACCCGGGACGCGGCGTTCGACCTCGAGGCCCTCCTCGGCCGGGCCCGGCAGACCTCCTTCCTCGTCCCGGGGCTGGCGATCGTCGTCCGTGACGAGCGCGGGCTGCCGGGGACGCCCGGTGAGCACGCTCCGCACGAGGAGGTCTTCGTCCACGACGGGGGGATCTCCGAGTTCTGCGACCACCTCGCGACCGACCCGCCGGTGACCGACGTCTGGCGGCTCACCGGCACCGGCACCTTCACCGAGACGGTGCCGGTCCTCGACGCCTCGGGCCACATGACCCCCACCGAGGTCGAGCGGGAGTGCGCCATCGACGTGGCGCTGCGGTGGGGCACGGGCTACGACACCCGGGCGCGCAGCTTCGTCAACATCATCGCCACCCCCAAGGGCGGCACCCACGTCGCCGGTTTCGAGCAGGCGCTGCTCAAGGTGTTCCGCAGGCAGCTCGAGGCCAACGCCCGCCGCCTCAAGCTGGGCAGCGACAAGGTGGAGAAGGACGACGTCCTCGCCGGGCTCACCGCCGTGCTCACGGTCCGGCTGGCCGAGCCGCAGTTCGAGGGCCAGACCAAGGAGGTGCTCGGGACCAGCGCCGTCCGGGGGATCGTCGCGAGGGTCGTCGAGCGGGAGCTCACCGCGCGCCTCACCTCGGCGGCCCGGGGCCAGAAGGCCCAGACGACGGCGCTGCTCGAGAAGGTCACCGCGGAGATGAAGTCGCGGATCAGCGCGCGCCTGCACAAGGAGACCCAGCGGCGCAAGAGCGCCCTGGAGAGCTCGACGCTGCCGGCCAAGCTGGCGGACTGCCGCAGCACCGACGTCGAGCGCACCGAGCTGTTCATCGTCGAGGGTGACAGCGCCCTCGGCACGGCCAAGCTCGCCCGAAGCAGCGACCACCAGGCGCTGCTGCCGATCCGCGGGAAGATCCTCAACGTCCAGAAGGCCTCGGTGACGGACATGCTCGGCAACGCCGAGTGCGCCGCGATCATCCAGGTGATCGGCGCCGGCTCCGGGCGCACCTTCGACCTGGGCGCCGTCCGCTACGGCAAGGTCATCATCATGACCGACGCCGACGTCGACGGCGCCCACATCCGCACCCTCCTGCTCACCCTGTTCTTCCGCTACATGCGTCCCCTCGTGGAGGCGGGACGGGTGTATGCCGCCGTGCCCCCGTTGCACCGGATCGAGGTCGTGGCGCCAGGGAGCCGGAGGAACGAGGTCGTCTACACCTACTCCGAGTCGGAGATGCGGGCGACGGTGTCCCGGCTGGGCAAGCGCGGCCGGAGCGTCAAGTCGCCGCTGCAGCGCTACAAGGGACTCGGCGAGATGGACGCCGACCAGCTCGCCGAGACGACGATGGAGCCGCGGCACCGCACGCTGCGCAAGGTGACGCTGCGTGACGCGGCCGCCGCCGAGCGGGTCTTCGAGCTGCTCATGGGTGGGGGCGTCGGGCCGCGCAAGGACTTCCTCGTCGAGTCGGCCTCCGCCCTCGACCGCGAGCGCATCGACGTCTGAGCGGCGGCGCGGCCCGGCGTGCCCGGCCCCGACGGGTTGGCTGCCGGCATACCGCGGTCAGGGGTCAGCCGTGGGCCGGCCCCGAGCTCTCGCGGACGACGAGCTCGGTCGGCACCAGCTCGGTGCACGCCAGCGGCGGCTCGTCGGCCTCCAGCGCCGCCAGGAGCAGCTCGGCCGCTCGCCGGCCCTGCGCGGCGACGTCCTGGCGAACGGTGGTCAGCCCGAGGACGGCGGAGAGGTAGTGGTCGTCCACGCCCACCACCGACAGCTCGCGGGGCACCCCGACCCCCGCCCTCCGGGCCGCGGCGAGGACGCCGAAGGCCAGCTCGTCGGACGCCGCCACGACCGCCGTGGGCGCGTCCCCACCGGTGAGCAGCTCGCACGCGTCGGCGGCCGCGGCGTCCGCCGTCCAGTCCGCCGCTCGGACCCAGTGGGCGGGCGTCGCGAGCCCGTGGGCGCGCATCGTCGCCTCGAAGGAGCGCAGCCGGGTGCGCGGGGTGAGCACGTGCACGGCGCCGCGCGGGACGGCGCCGACGTAGGCGATGCGGGAGTGCCCGAGGCCGATGAGGTGCTCCGTGGCGGTGCGGATGGCCGCGGCGTCGTCGATGGCGACGCACGTGCGCCCCGGGACGGGCGTGCCGACCGCCACGAGCGGGAAGCCCAGGCGGTCGACGAGCGCGACCTCCTCCCCGCTCATGGGGATGTTGAGGGTGATGAGCCCGTCCACCCGCTTCCAGAGCATGTTCTGCGACAGCGGCAGCCGGGAGGTGTAGCTCTCGTCCTCGAGGTCGAGGAGGAGCACGTGGTGCCCGCGACCGCGCAGCGCCTTCTCGATGGCGCTGACGAGCTCGGAGAAGAACCACCGGGTGAGGAAGGGCGCCACGACGCCCACCACCTGGGTCCGGCCCGACGCCAGCGAGGTCGCCGTGGGGGAGGCGACGTAGTCCAGCTCCCCGGCGACCCGCAGAACCCGCTCCCGGGTGTCGGCGCTCACCCGGTCCAGCCCCCGCAGGGCGCGGGAGACCGTGGCCACCGAGACCCCGGCCACCCGCGCCACGTCGGTGATGGTGCTCATCCGCCCGCGCGGCGCCGGAGCGTCCATCGCTCAGCCCTTGAGGCCGCCAGCGAGGAGGCCCCGGACGAAGTAGCGCTGGAGGGCGAGGAACACCACGACGGGGACGATCATCGAGATGAAGGCACCGGCGGAGAGCAGGTACCACGCGCTGCCCCTGGAGCCGGACAGCTCGGCCACGCGCACGGTGATGGGCGCGACGTCGGGAGTCCCACCGAGGAACACCAGCGAGACCAGCAGGTCGTTCCAGACCCAGAGGAACTGGAAGATCCCGAACGCCGCGATCGCCGGGGTGAGGAGGGGCAGCAGGATCTTGAAGAAGATCGTCACGTGCCCCGCACCGTCGACGCGGGCGGCCTCCATGAGCTCACCGGGGAGCTCCCTCATGAAGTTGTGGATGAGGAACGTCGCGAGCGGCAACGCGAAGATCGTGTGTGACAGCCACACGCTCCAGTACGAAGCTCCGAAGCCCAGCCGCTCGGTGTAGATCGAGAGGAGCGGGATCAGGGCCACCTGCAGGGGCACGATCTGGAGGGCGAAGACCGCGATGAAGAGCGCGTCGCGACCGGGGAAAGGCATCCATGCGAAGGCGTACGCCGCGAGGGTGGCCAGGAAGATGGGCAGCATCACCGCGGGGATGGTGATGACGACCGTGTTGATGAAGTACTGCGACAGGCTCGCGCTGGTGCCCGGCGCCAGGGCCTGGCGGTAGTTCTCGAGCGTCCAGGCGCCGGGGTCGCCGAAGGCGGTCCACCACCCGCTCGTGTTGATCGCCCGCTGGTCGCGGAACGAGGTGACGAGCAGCCCGAACGTGGGGATGGTCCACATGATGGCGATGACGATGGCCAGCCCGGACGCCCATGGCGAGCTGATGGCGCGGGCCGCGTCACCGGCTGCCGTCTTCTTCCGCCGACGCGGCTTCACGCTGTCAGGCGGCTCGACGTGGGACTTGTCGTTGACGGACTCCGGCAGTGCAGCCGGCTGCAAGGTGCTCATCTGCTCAGGCCTCCTTGCGCATCTGGACGACGTTGTACCCGACGATCGGGACGACGAGGATGAACAGCAGGACGGCCAACGCCGCCCCCAGGCCCGGAGCATTGGCGCGGAAGCTCTGGACGTAGAACTCGTTGGCGACCACCGAGGTGTCGAACTGGCCGCCGGTCATGGTTCGCACGATGTCGAAGACCTTGAGCGTGCCCATGCCGATCGTCGTGATGACGACGACGAGGGCAGCCCGGATGCTCGGCAGGGTGATGAAGCGGAACATCTTGAAGCTCTGGACGCCGTCGAGCTTGGCTGCCTCGATGATGTCGTCGGGGATGGCCTTGATCGCGGCCGAGAGGACCGTCATCGCGAACCCGGCCTGGATCCACACCATGACGATGATGAGCATGAAGGTGTTGAGCGGGGCGTTGATGAGGAACTGCTGGGTCTCGAAGCCCAACCCCTTGAGGATGCCGTTGAGGAGGCCGATCTGCGGGCGGGACGTCTGCTTGTACTGGTAGACGAACTTCCAGATGATGCCGGCGCCGACCATCGAGATGGCCATGGGCAGGAAGATGAGCGCCTTGGCGAACGCCTCACCTCGCGCCCGGTCGACCAGGATGGCGTAGAGGAGGCCGATGCTCGTCGCAAGGAGCGGTACGAGGATGACCCATAGCGCGGTGTTCCGCAGCACGAGGAGCAGCTCGGGCTGGGTGAACATCGCCGAGTAGTTGCTCAGCGAGTAGGCCCCCTCGCCGGACCGGCCCTTGAGGGACTGGTTGATCGTGAGGATCGCGGGGTACACCAGGCCGATGCCGACGAGCAGGAGTGTCGGCGCCACGAAGACGACGCCCTGCCACTTCTCACCCGTGCGGCCCCGGAAGAGCGACGCGAGGAAGAGGACGAGGCCGAACACGGCCCCGAAGAACGCGATCGCGAAGAACATCAGGAAGAACTTGCCGCCGACGCTCTGAGCACGCAGCAGCGGCTCCGGGATGATCCCGTTCCCAACCGCTCCGAGGACGTTCGCCGTCATTTGACTCCACCTCCGGTCAAGTCGTCAAAGGAGAGAGCCGGGGTCGGGCGGAGCGGCTCAGCCCCACCCCACCCCGGCTCGGTGGACCCATGGTTCAGGTCAGGGAGTCACTGGGGCCAGGACTGCTCGATGAAGTCGAGCGTGGCCTTGTCGTCCTTGCCGGTGATCCAGTCGGTCATGCCCTTCCAGAACGAGTTCGAACCCACGGCGCCTGGCATGAGGTCCGAGCCGTCGAAACTCGACGTCGCCGCCGGGTCGGTCAGGATCTCGGCCGAGAGCTTGTCGATCGGGTTCTTCAGCAGGTTCGGGTCGGCGTCCTTGTTCGCCGTCACGCACCCGCCGGAGCCACAGGTCTTGGCCCGCTCGTTCGCCCACTCCACCGAGGAGAGGTAGGTCTGGAAGGCCTTGACCTCCGGCCGGTCGGCGAAGGCAGCGGTGAACTCGCCGCCGACCAGAACCGGCTTGGTCGTCTCGTCCTTCGCAGGAAGGTAGAACGCCCAGACGTCGCCGTCCTCGGCCACCTTGGTGCCCTCGGGCCAGTTGGCGGCGTAGAACGACGCCTGACGGTGCATGTAGCAGGTGCCATCGAGGATCGGCTGGCCGCCGTCCTGGAAGGACGTCGAGGCGATCGTCTTGACGTCGCCGAAGCCGCCGTTGACGTACTTGTCGTTCTTGAGGATCTTGCCGACCTCGGCCAGCGCCGTGGCGACCGCCGGGTCGTTGAACGGGATCTCGTGCGTGACCCACTTGTCGTAGGTCTCGGCACCCGCGGTGCGGAGCATGACGTCCTCCACCCAGTCGGTGGCCGACCAACCGGTCGCCTCACCGGACTCGATGCCCGCGCACCACGGCTTGACGTCGCCTCCGGCGTTGTCGGCGACGATCTTGTCGCTCAGCGTCAACAGATCCGCCCACGTCTTCGGGATCTCGTAGCCCTTCTCCTTGAAGGCCGACGGGGAGTACCAGACGAACGACTTGACGTTGGCCCCGAGCGGAGCGGCGTAGAACGTGCCGTCCACCGTGCCCCAGCCCTTGGACTCGGGCATGAACTTGTCGACGTTCGCCACGACCTCCGCGGGCGCCGGCTTGACCTTGCCGGTCTCCACCATCGTCTTGAGCAGGCCGGGCTGCGGCAGGTAGGCGATGTCCGGGGCGTTGCCACCCTTGACCCGCACCGGGAGCTGTGCCTCGAACTCCTTGGAGCCCTCGTACTTGATCTCAGCGCCGGTGCAGTCCACGAAGGGCTTGTAGGACGCGATGTGGGGCTCGTCCTCGGGCGCGGTGATCGAGGTGTACACGGTCACCGTCTTGCCCTTGAGGTCACCGAACTTGGTGTACGCAGAGCAGTCGATGCCTCCCGCCGCCGCGCTGGTGCTGCCGGAGCTCGACTCGGTGTCCGAGCTGCCGCACGCCGCAGCGCCCAGGGACACCGCGACGATCCCGGCGAACGCCGCTGCTGAGCGACGCCTTGAGATGTGGGCCATGTGCCCGCCTCCATTTCGATGGTCACGCCGAGATCAAGGCCTCGGCATTGAGGGAACCGCCTCACAACGTAAAAGCGTTATCACCCGGCCGCAACGACCTTCGGAGAGGCCGCCGTAACGATTGCGTAACACCGGCACCCGCCGACGTGGCAGCGGTTCTGCCCGACAGCGGCTGCGCCGTGCCGCGGGTCAGCGGGGCGGGCCGCCGACCCCGGCGATGACCGCGGTGCCGGGGGACCCCGAGCCGTCCCGCTTGCCGGTCGGCTCCGGCAGCGGCACCGCGACCCCGCCGGCGGCGCAGGCGCGGGCGGGCCGGGCCCCCGCCCAGGCGAGCACCAGGGTGTCCTCGCCGCGCAGGAAGCGGTGGGCACGCACGCCCGCGGTGCCGCGCCCCTTGGCGGGGTACCCGGCATACGGGCTGACCTTGAGCGAGCCCGGCTCGGTGCCGGGCAGCGCCGCCGCCGACCCGCTCGCGGTGACCACCACGTTGTCCGCCCGGGGGTCCAGGACCCCGAAGAAGACCACGCGCTCGCCGGCTGCCAGCCTGACGCCGGCCATGCCGCCGGCCGCGCGCCCCTGCGGCCGCACCGCCGCCGCGGGGAAGCGCAGCAGCTGGGCGTCGGAGGTGACGAAGACCAGGTCCTCCTCGCCGTCGACGAGCGGGGCCGCACCGACGACGCGGTCACCGTCCCGCAGCGAGACCACCTCCCACTCCGCACGCGCCGGGGCCTCCGCGAGCACCCGCTTGACGACCCCCGAGGCGGTGCCCAGGGCGATCCCCGCGCCGGCGCCCGAGGCGGGGACGAGGGTGACCGGCTCCTCGCCGGGTGCGAGGTCGAGCAGCGCCGCGACCGGCGCCCCGCCGCCGAGCGAGGGCGCGGCGCCCAGCGGCGGCAGGCTCGGCAGCTCCAGCGCGGACAGCCGCAGGACCCGACCGAGGCTGGTCAGCAGACCGAGGTCCCCCCGGGCGGTGGTGCGGACGGCACCGGCGAGGGCGTCGTGGGCGACCCGCGGCCCGTCCGCCGGGACGGGGTCCGCGGTGGAGGTGCGCGCGAGCAGCCCGGTCACCGACAGCAGCGCCCAGCAGGGGTCGTCAGCCACCTCGAGCGGCGCGGCCGCGCTCACCGGGCTGCCGGCCGACTCCAGCAGCACCGTCCGGCGCGGGGTGCCATGCGCCCTGGCCACCTCGGCGAGCTCGGCGGACACCGCCGCGCGCAGCAGCCGCTCCTCTCCCAGCAGCGCCTCCAGCTCCGCGATCTGCCGCCGCAGCTCGTCGCGCTCGGCCTCGAGCTCGATGCGGGAGAACCTGGTCAGCCGCCGCAGCTGCAGGTCGAGGATGTAGGTCGCCTGCGCGTCGGAGAGGTCGAAGACGGCGACCAGCCGGGCCCTGGCGGTCGCGGCGTCGTCCGAGGAGCGGATCAGCGCGATGACCTCGTCGATGTCCAGGATCGCGACGAGCAGCCCCTCGACGAGGTGCAGGCGGTCCTGCCGCCTGCGGAGCCGGTGGCGGGTGCGCCGGCGCACCACGTCGACCCGGAAGCCGACGTAGCAGGCGAGGAGCTCCTTCAGGCCCAGGGTCTGCGGCTGGCCGTCCACCAGCGCGACGTTGTTGATGCCGAAGGAGTCCTCCATCGGCGTCAGCCGGTAGAGCTGCTCGAGCACCGCCTCGGGGTGGAAGCCGATCTTGACCTCGATCACCAGGCGCAGGCCGTGGGTGCGGTCGGTGAGGTCCTTGACGTCGCTGACGCCCTGCAGCTTCCTGGACTGCACGAGCGTCTTCATCCGCTCGATGACCTTCTCCGGGCCGATGAGGTAGGGCAGCTCGGTGACCACGATGCCCGAGCGCCGGGCGGTGACCTTCTCGACGCGCGCCGTCGCGCGGGTGCGGAAGGTGCCCCGTCCGGTCGCATACGCCTCCCGTATGCCGTCCAGCCCGACGATGCGGCCCCCCGCCGGGAGGTCGGGGCCCGGGACGAACCGCATGAGGTCCTCGAGGGTGCAGTCCGGGTGGTCGAGCAGGTGGCGGGCCGCGCCGATCACCTCGACGAGGTTGTGCGGCGGCATCGAGGTCGCCATGCCGACGGCGATGCCGCTGGCGCCGTTGACGAGGAGGTTGGGGAAGGCCGCCGGCAGGACCGCCGGCTGCAGGAGCTGGTCGTCGTAGTTGGGGACGAAGTCGACGGTGTCCTCGTCGAGCGAGCCGACCATGAGCAGGGCGGCCGGCGCCATCCGGGCCTCGGTGTAGCGGGAGGCGGCCGGGCCGTCGTCGAGGGAGCCGAAGTTGCCGTGGCCGTCCACCAGTGGCAGGCGCATGGTGAACGGCTGCGCCATCCGGACCAGGGCGTCGTAGATCGCGCTGTCGCCGTGGGGGTGGTACTTGCCCATCACCTCGCCGACCACGCGGCTGCACTTGACGTGGCCGCGGTCCGGGCGCAGGCCGAGCTCGCTCATGCCGTAGAGGATCCGGCGCTGGACCGGCTTCAGCCCGTCGCGGGCGTCGGGCAGCGCCCGGCTGTAGATGACGCTGTAGGAGTACTCGAGGAAGGCGGTGCGCATCTCCTCCTCGACGTCGACGTCGACGATCCGCCCGGTGGTCGGCTCCGCCTCGGGCGGCCGTTCGGGCTTGGTGCGGCGGGCCATCAGGGGTGCTGCTCCGTCGGGGTGCGGGGGCCTGGAGTCCCGGGGTCGGGAGTCGCGCCCATCCTCGCCGAGGTGTCCGACGGGGCCGCCGCCGACGCGCCGAACCGCCCGAGCGAGAGCACCTGCTCCACCCCGCGGCGTCCGCGGCGCAGCGAGGGGCTGCGGACCCGCGCCGCCTCGTGGCCGAGCGCCACCACGCCCACCAGCCGCCGGTCCGCCGGGACCTCGAGCGCGGCCCGGACCGCCTGGTGCCGCTCGGCCGGCACGCCGAAGAAGAGCGCGCCCAGACCGGCGTCGACCGCACCGAGGAGGACGAGCATCGCCGCCATGGCGGTGTCGATGTCCCAGTAGGGGATGGGCCAGCGGTCCAAGGACCGGTCGGTCCAGCCCTTGTCCGGCTCGGCGTAGCGGTCCAGGTATGCCGTGGGGTCGCTGAGGCAGACCAGCAGCGCCGGTGCCGCCCGCACCCCCGCGAGCCAGGCGTCCGGCCCCGGTGGGGGGGTGGTGCCCCCCGTGTCGTGCCCGTCGGGAGGGACCGCGGGCGGGCGCGGCGCGTGGTGACCGGGCGTCGCGGCCGACCAGAACGCCGCGCGGTCCGCCTCGTCGAGCAGGGCGACGAAGTCCCGGCCCCCGGCGTTGCCCGCGCTCGGGGCGCGGGTCGCGAGGTCGACGAGCCGCCGGACCGTGGCGAGGTCGACCGGCCGCGCCGGGTCGAAGCGCCGGACCATGCGGCGGCGACGCACCGCCTCGGTGAGCTCCATGACGGCATTCAAGCCCACGGCACACCGGCGGGTGACGGGCGCGTGAACACCCGGGGCGAGATGCGGTGCGCCGTGCCGCCCCGCGCGCAACCCGGCCGGCGGGCGCTCGCCCCATGCGACCATGGGGTGCATGGACGACGACCCGGCCCTGCCCCCTGGGTACCCGGTTGAGTGGGAGGCCGACGTCGTGCTGAGGGACGGCACGGTGGCCCACGTCCGCCCGATCAAGCCGAGCGACGCCGAGGGGCTGCAGCGCTTCCACGCCGGGCAGTCCGACGAGTCCATCTACCTGCGCTTCTTCGCCCCGCTGAAGCGGCTGAGCGAACGGGACGTGCACCGCTTCACCAACGTCGACTACCGCGATCGGGTGGCGCTGGTGGTGACGATGCGCGAGGACATCATCGGGGTCGGGCGCTACGACCGGATCGACGACGGAAGCGCCGAGGTCGCGTTCAACATCAGCGACCACTACCACGGCAAGGGGATCGGCTCGGTGCTGCTGGAGCACCTGGCCGCGATCGCCTCGGAGATCGGCATCACCCGGTTCACCGCCGAGGTGCTCCCCCAGAACCGCAAGATGCTCCAGGTCTTCGCCGACGCCGGCTACGAGGTCAAGCGCCGGATCGAGGACGGCGTGGTGCAGGTCGGCTTCGACATCGAGCCCACCGACCGGTCCAAGGCCGTGGCGATGGCGCGTGAGCACCGCGCCGAGTCGATCAGCGTCCGCCGGATCCTCCACCCGCACGTCGTCGCCGTGGTCGGGGCCAGCCGCCGCGAGGGGACGATGGGCAACATGTTCCTGGCGAACCTGCTCGCGGGCGGGTTCACCGGTCAGGTGCACCCGGTCAACCCCAAGGCCGACGAGGTGCTCGGCCGCAAGGCCTACCCGACCGTCGCGGACGTCCCCGGGACGGTCGACCTCGCCGTCGTGGCCGTGCCCGCGCGGGCGGTGGGCGCCGTGGTCGAGCAGTGCGCCGAGGCGGGGGTGAAGGCCCTGCTCGTGGTGGCGTCCGGCTTCGGCGAGCGCGGCGAGGCCGGCGTGGCGCTGCAGACCGAGCTGGTGGCCCGGGCGCGGGGCGCGGGCATGCGGGTGGTCGGGCCCAACTCCTTCGGCATCATCAACAACGCCGAGGACGTCCGGCTCAACGCGACCCTCTCGCCCACCCTGCCGCCGGCCGGCAGCTTCGGGCTCTTCGCCCAGTCCGGGGCGCTCGGGATCGCCGTGCTCGCCTCGGCGGCCCGGCGCCGCCTCGGCATCTCGACCTTCGCCTCGGCCGGCAACCGCGTCGACGTCTCCGGCAACGACATCATGCAGTACTGGATCGACGACGACCGGACCAGCGCCGTCGGGCTCTACATCGAGTCCATGGGCAACCCGCGCAAGTTCTCCCGCGTCGCCCGCAACCTCGCGGCCATCAAGCCGGTCGTCGTCATCAAGTCCGGGGTGTCGGGCTACGGCGTCCCGCCCGGGCACCGGGTCCGGGCGACCAAGGCGCGTCCAGAGGTCTTCGACGCGATGCTGCGGCAGTCCGGCGTGATCCGGGTGGAGAACGTCCACCAGCTCTTCGACATCGCGCAGCTGGTCGTCCACCAGCCCCTGCCCTCCGGCCGCCGGGTCGGGATCGTCGGCAACTCCGACGCCCTCGGCGTCCTCACCGCCGAGGCGTGCGTGAGCTGGGGGCTCGAGGTCTCCCACGGCCCGGTCTCCCTGGACTCCGAGGCGTCCGCGGAGGACTTCCGCACCGCCCTGGACAAGGCCTTCGCGGACGAGACCGTCGACTCCGTGGTCGCGTGCTTCATCCCGCCGCTCGTGACCTACGACGAGGACGTGGCCCGCGCGGTGCGCGAGGCCGCGCGCGGCTCGGGCAAGCCGTGCCTGGCGACCTTCCTGGGCATGCGCGGGGTGGACGACGGTCACGCGTCCGTGCGTGGCACGGGAGGGGCCCACAGCCAGTCGATCCCGGTCTACACGCTCCCCGAGGACGCCGTGCGCGCCCTCACCGCGGCGACGAAGTATGCCGAGTGGCGGGCTCGGGACCGCGGCACCCCGGTGGCGCCCTCCGGGATCCACCGCCGGGCCGCCGAGGAGGTCGTGGAGCGGGTGCTGGCCGACTCCCCCGAGGGCCGGCGCCTGGACGACGAGGAGGTCACGACCCTGCTCGGCGCCTACGGCATCGTCCCGTGGCCGAGGAAGGCGGTCGGCGACGTCGAGGAGGCGGTGGCGGCGGGCGCCGCCATCGGCTACCCCGTGGTGCTGAAGTCCACCGCGCCGATGGTGCGGCACGTCGGCGGGGTCGGCGGGGTGCGCGTCGACCTGCAATCCGAGGCGGCGCTGCGCGAGGCCTGGGACTCGCTCACGGAGCGGCTGGCGCCCGTGGACGCGAACCAGTTCGCCGTCCAGCGGATGGCGACGCCCGGGGTGGCCTGCTGCGTCACCTCCGACGAGGACCCCCTCTTCGGCCCGGTCGTCTCCTTCGGCGTGGCAGGCCTGCCGACCGAGCTGCTCGGCGACGTGGCCTACCGCATCCCCCCGCTCACCGACGTCAACGTCTCCGAGCTCATCTCCTCGATCAAGGCGGCCCCGGTCCTGTCCGGGCACCGGGGCGCGACGCCGGTGCACCGCGCCGCGCTCGCCGACCTCATCGCCCGCGTGTCGGTGCTCGCCGACGACCTTCCCGAGGTGGCCTCACTCCTCCTCAACCCGGTCAACGCCCAGCCGCACGGTGTGGACGTGCTCGGGGCCGAGGTCACGCTGGGACCGGCCCCCCGGCGCACCGACCCCGGGCGGCGCGCCCTCACCTGAGGCGGGCAGCCGGCACGACGGCCGGCACGCCGTGCCCGAGCGCGTGCCCGTGCCTCCCGGTGGGCCCCGCCGGTCCTCCACAGCGGGCCGCTCGGGCCACGGAGAGCGCTGCGGGGGTGCGGCACAATGGCCGTATGGACCGCACCTTCGACGCGCCGACCCTGCCGGCCGACCTCACCGCCGCCATCGACCGGGCCGGCTACTACCCGGCGCTGGTCGCCGACGTCGTGCGCGCGGCCCTGGTCGGTGAGCCGGTCAGCAGCCACCTGGTGCACCTGGAGACGACCTTCGACGAGGACGTCGTGCGCCGGCACATCACCGTGCTGGCCCTCACCGACACCCGTCTGCTCATCACCCACGCCGACGACCACGCGGACGAGCCCCCGGCCCCGCGCAACGTCGCCACCGCGACCACCGAGAGCATCCCCCTCTCGGCCGTCACGGGCGTCATGCTCACCCACGTGGTGGAGAGCCCGGAGTCCTACGTGCCGGGCACCCTCGGCCGCGAGCTGACCCTCACCCTGGGCTGGGGCGCGGTCTCCCGGGTGGACCTCCTGCCGGCCGTGTGCGCGGACCCGTCCTGCGACGCCGACCACGGCTACGAGGGCACCATCACCAGTGACGACATCGCCCTGCGGATCTCCTCGGCCGCGGACGGCGAGCGGGCCCTGAACTCGGCGCTCGCCTTCGCCGAGCGGCTCTCGGCCGCCATCGGCCGGTCCTGACCGGCGTGGCCGACCTGCGCGCACCCTCCTACGAGGCGCCGACCCTGGCCTCGGTGCTGCCCTCGGTCGCGGCCTCACTCGAGGTCGCGGTGGCCCCGCAGGGCCTGGCGACGGTGCCGCGGCTGGCGTTGCCGCCCGCCCGGCGTGCCGTGGTGGTCCTCGTGGACGGTCTCGGCGACGATCTGCTGCGGCGGCGTGGGGGCCACGCCCCGTTCCTGCGCTCGCTGCTGCCGCACGGGCACTCGGTCCCGAGCGGCTTTCCCTCGACGACCGCCACGTCGATGGGCACCTTCGGCACCGGGCTCCCCCCCGGCTCCCACGGGCTGCTCGGGTACCAGGTGCTGGTCCCGGGGGAGGACCGGCTCCTCAACGAGCTCTCCTGGGAGGACGGTCCCGTCCCGGAGGCGTGGCAGCCGCACCGCACCGTCTTCGAGCTGGCCGAGCGCGCCGGGGTGCCAGTCACCCGGATCGGGCCCGGCTTCTTCGACGGCTCGGGCCTGACCCGGGCGGCGCTGCGCGGTGGGCGGTTCGCTGCGGGGGACCGGCTCGACGCGCGGGTCGACATCGCCCTCTCCTGCGTCCGGGCGACCGACCGGGCGCTGGTCTACCTCTACTGGGGCGAGCTGGACAAGGTGGGGCACGTCCACGGGCCCGACGGGCTGGAGTGGGGTGAGGAGCTCGAGAGCCTGGACCGCGAGCTGGGCCGGCTCGCCGCCGGCCTGCCGGCCGACGCCTCGCTCACCATCACCGCCGACCACGGCATGATCAGCTGCCCCCACGACGAGCGTCTCGACGTGGGCACCGACCCGGTGCTCGCCGCCGGGGTCCGGCACGTCGGCGGGGAGCCCCGCGCCCTCCAGCTCTACTGCGAGCCCGGGGCGAGAGACGAGGTGCTTGCGACGTGGACCGACCGGCTCGGTGAGCGGGCGCTGGTGCGGACCCGCGAGGAGGTGCTGGCGGAGGGCTGGTTCGGCCCGGTGGAGGACCGCAACCTCGCCCGGGTGGGCGACGTGGTCGTCGCGATGCGCGACCACTTCGCGGTCGTCGACTCCCGGTCCCAGCGGCCCGAGCTGCTCGCACTGCTCGGCCTGCACGGCTCGCTGACCCCGGCCGAGACGACCGTGCCGGTGCTCCACGTGCCGGCCCGCTCGGCGGGCGCGCCGGGCTAGGGTTCCAGCCGTGGCCGAGCTCGTCTTCTACTGCGGCACCATGGACTGCGGGAAGTCGACGCTCGCGCTGCAGATCGACCACAACTACCGCGCCCGGGGGCGGGAGGGGCTGATCTTCACCCAGTTCGACCGGGCCGGGGAGTCGGTGCTCTCCTCACGGCTGGGGCTGGCGACCCCCGCGCGGGAGGTGACGCCCGGGCTCGACTTCTGGGAGGAGCTCGTGGCGCACCTCACCACCGGCCACCGCGCCGACCACCTCATCTGCGACGAGGCGCAGTTCTACACCCCGGACCAGGTCGGTCAGCTCGCCCGGGTCGTCGACGAGCTGGGGATCGAGGTGCACGCCTTCGGCATCACCTCGGACTTCCGCACCATGCTCTTTCCGGGCTCCAAGCGCCTCGTGGAGCTGGCCGACCGGGTCCAGGTGCTGCAGGTGGAGGCCCTGTGCTGGTGCGGGCGGCGGGCCACCCACAACGCCCGGGTGCTCGACGGCATCATGGTCGTCGAGGGTGAGCAGGTGGTGGTCGGCGACACCGGCGAGACCCGGGCCGCCGGCGGCTCCGCGGGCTCGGCCGGCTCGGCGGGCTCAGGGGGCTCAAGGGGCTCAGTTGGCTCAAGGGGCTACAAGGCCTCCGGCGTGATCGAGTACGAGGTGCTCTGCCGGCGGCACTTCATGCGGCGGATGACCAGCTCGGCCGCGCTCGCCACCCGAGGGGCCGCGGACACCCTGCCCTTCGACCTCGACGTCTGCCCGGTGCCGCCGCCGGGCTGAGCCGCGCCCCCACGGTCACGACGGTCACGACGGCCCCAGGGTCAGGAGAGGGGGCCGCCGGCGCCCCGGGTGCCGAAGACGATGTCGTCCCAGCTGGGGACACTCGGGCGGGCGCCCCGCTTGACCTTGGCCGGGGCCTGGATGGTCGACGCCTGAGGGACCGAAGCGGGCGTGGCCGACGCCTGAGGGACCGGAGCCGGCGTGCGCGACTCCAGGGCCTCCGGGGACTGCGGCGCCGGCGCGTCCGCGGCTGCGGCGTCCGCCACCCGGGCGTCCTCGACGGCTGGGTCGGGTGCCTGCTCGGGTGACTTCTCGGGTGCCTGCCCCGCTGCCCCCTTCCCGGCCGGCCGGCTCTGCGCCGGCTCCGCGGTCGGTGGTGTGGACGTCGGCGGCCCTGCGGTCCCGGCAGCCACGACGGCGCCCTCGACCGCGGGCGCGTCGGGTCCTCCGCCGGCCGGGGGGGTGTCCTCGATCGGCAGGGCCGTCTCGCCCCGGTGGCGCTCCCTCCCGCTCCCGGACGGGGCGCGGCGGCGGGCCCGCCCCCGCCGGCCCCGCACCGAGTGCTCGCGCATGGCGGCGACGAGGTCGATCGGCTCTCGCCCGCCCGGCGCCCCCGAGCCCCGGGCGGCGTCCTCGCCCGCCTGCCCCGTCTGCGTCGTCTGCCCTGCCTCCGCCGTCTGCCCTGCCTCCGCCTGCCCGCTCTGCTCGGGGCCTGCGCGCCCGCCGCCGCGCCCACCGCCGCGCGCGTTCGGCCGGCCGGTGGCGGTCCCGCCGCCGAGACCACCGACGGCCTCGACGTCGAAGACCGCGGTGCCGCGGTTGGCGGTGGTGGCCACGTGCGGCGCCGGGATCGGCCCACCGGTGTCGTCCTCGCTCAGCCACCGCGCCTCGTCGTCCAGGGGGGCCGGGCCCCCGACGCGCGGGTCGAAGTGCCAGGTGGCGGTCCGCTGCCGTCCGCCTGCGGGGAAGACCACCGTGACGGCCCACCGGCCGTCCGCGCCCCGTGCGGAGTCCCAGCTCGCGAGGGCGGGATCGACGCCGCGGTCGCGCATCCGCTGCTCGACACGGTGCGCCATCGTCGTGCCGCTCGCGGCGCGGCTCTCCACGGCCGCCTTGCGCGCCTGCACCACGACGTACTCGCGCTCGGCCAGCACCGGGCCCTCGAACTTGCGTACCTTCTCCACGCTCCACCCGGCCCGGTCGGCCGCCTCCTCGGTGGTCAGCCCCTGCCGGATCAGCGCCTGCACCTCGCGGGGGCGCAGGCCGCCCTCGATCTCGATCTGCAGCTGGCCCAGCCTCGGCCGGTCGCGGCGGGCGGCCGCCCACAGGGCCTCGTCGAGCGGGAGTCGGTACCGCGTGCCGTCGGCGGCCGCGAGGAGCAGGTGCTGCCCGTCCTCGTGGACACCGAGAAGTCGAAGGTCGTGCATGTGAGAGCTCCCGTGGGGGTCGTCGCGTGCCCCGACTGTGCCACCCTGCGCCGCCCGCGCCAAGGAGCCCACGCCGGTCGCGCGCGGGCGGTCGTTACCGTTTCCCTGTGCCCCTCCCTGACCCCGCGCCCACCGCCGCCGCCTCGCTCGAGCCCTACGACGGCATACTCCTCCTCTCCTTCGGCGGTCCGGAGGGGCCGGACGAGGTCATGCCGTTCCTCCGCCGGGTCACGGCCGGACGCGGCATCCCGGAGGCGCGCCTCGCGGCGGTGGCGGAGCACTACCACGCCGTGGGCGGCAGGAGCCCGATCAACGACCAGAACCGCGCCCTCCTCGCCGCCCTGGGTGCCGAGCTCGCCGCGCGGGGGCTGAGCACCCCGCTGCTCTGGGGCAACCGCAACAGCGAGCCGTTCCTCGCCGACGCGCTCGCCGACGCCCACGCCCGAGGGCTGCGCCGCCTGTGCGTGCTGACCACCAGCGCCTACTCCTGCTACTCCTCCTGCCGCCAGTACCGCGAGAACCTCGCCGACGCGGTGGCCGCCCTGGGCGCCCGCGGCCAGGACCTGGTGGTCGACAAGGTCCGGCCGTATGCCGTGCACCCCGGCTTCGCGGCGACCAACGCCCGCCTCGTGGAGGAGGCGGTCCGGTCGCTCCCGGGCGCCGAGGGGGTGCGGCTGCTCTTCGTCACCCACTCGGTCCCCGACGCCATGGACGACACCTCCGGTCCGGGGGACGGGGAGGGCAACCTCTACTCCGACCAGCACCGCCGCCTCGCGCGCGCGATCACCGACCACGTCAACGCCGCGTTCGGCACGGAGCTGGACGGTGAGCTGGTGTTCTGCTCGAGGTCCGGCCCCCCGACCCAGCCCTGGCTCGAGCCGGACGTCAACGACCGCATCGAGGAGCTGGCGGCCGAGGGCGCCACGACCGTGGTGCTCGCGCCGATCGGCTTCGTCTCCGACCACATGGAGGTCGTCCACGACCTCGACACCGAGGCGGGCGAGACGTGCGAGCGGCTGGGGTTGACGCTGGCGCGGGTCCCGACGACCGGGGTGGACCCCGCCTTCGTCACCGGGTTGGCCGACCTGCTCCTCGAGCGGGCCGCCGAGGCGCGCGCGGAGCCGGTCGTCCCGGCGACCTGGCTGCCGGGCGACGTGCGTCCGTCGGTGTGCGCCACCGGCTGCTGCCCCAACCTGCGTGAGGCCCGACCGGCGCTGTGCGGCTCGGACCCGTGGTGACGGCGGGCCTCGCGCTCCCGGAGCCGGCGGAGCGCGAGCAGCTCGAGCAGGTCGCCCTGGACGTGGCGCGCGAGGCGGCCCGGCTGATCGTCGACGAGCGCCCCGAGACCCTCGACGTCGACTCGAAGTCGACCCCGACCGACGTCGTCACCGAGATGGACCAGCGTTCGCAGGACCTGATCGTCGCGCGCCTGACCGCGGCCCGACCCGGTGACGGGGTGCACGGTGAGGAGGAGGGTGGGGTCGTCGGCACCTCCGGTATCACCTGGCTCGTCGACCCGATCGACGGGACGGTGAACTACCTCTACGGGCTGCCCCCCTACGCGGTCTCGGTCGCCGCGGTGGTCGGTGACGCCAGGACGGCGGGCGGATGGACGCCGGTCGCGGGGGCCGTGGTCAACGCCGCCACGGGCGAGGTGTTCTCCGGTCGGGTGGGCGGTGGCGGTTGGCTGACCGGCCAGTCGGGCCGCCGACGTCGACTGCGGGTGTCCGGGTGCACGGACCTCGGGCGAGCACTCGTGGGGACCGGCTTCTCGTATGCCGCGGAGGTCCGGGCGCGCCAGGCGCGGGCCCTGCTCGAGGTGCTGCCCTCGGTGCGGGACATCCGCCGGGGCGGCAGCGCCGCCCTCGACATCTGCTCGGTGGCGGCCGGACGGCTGGACGCGTACTACGAGAGCGGGGTGCAGGGCTACGACATGGCGGCCGCCCTCGTCGTCGCCACCGAGGCGGGTGCCCTGGTGGGCGGAGTGGGGCCCGCCGGGCCCGAGCTGACCTGGCTGTGCGCCCCCGGTCTGGAGGACCGGTTTCCCGCGCTGGTGGAGGCGGTGACGCGCGAGCACGTGCTCGGGAGGTGACCCCACGGCACCCGCTGGGGGGACCGGCGTGGCGCCGGGCCGCGCCATGGTGCACAATCGCCGCGCACCGGCACAAAACCGGACCTCCGCGCGTTGAGGCGAGCGAGTCCCGGTCGGCGGTGACGACGACGCAGGGTGGGCCCGAGAACCGGTAGGGAAGGACACGAGGCGATGGCGACCGACTACGACGCCCCGCGCAAGACCGACGACGAGCTCTCCGAGGACTCCATCGAGGAGCTGAAGAACCGCCGCGTCGACAAGCGCGCCTCCAGCGTCGACGTCGACGAGGCGGAGCAGGCCGAGGGCTTCGAGCTGCCCGGCGCCGACCTCTCCGGCGAGGAGCTGTCGGTCCGCGTGCTGCCGCGGCAGGCCGACGAGTTCACCTGCTCGCGCTGCTTCCTGGTGCACCACCGCAGCCAGCTCGCCAGCGAGTCCTCCGGCCAGATGGTCTGTCGGGAGTGCGCCGCCTGAGCGCCGTCGTGTCCCCCTCGGGCGGCGAGCCCGTCGACGTCCCCCTCCGCCGCACCTCCCCGGTCGCGGTGCCGCCCGCCTACGCCAGCGACGGCGACGCCGGCGCCGACCTCACCTCCACCGTCGAGGTGACCCTGGCCCCGGGGCAGCGGGCCCTGGTCCCGACGGGCGTCGCCCTCGCCCTGCCGCCGGGCACCGTGGGGCTGGTCCATCCGCGCTCCGGGCTGGCGGCCCGACACGGCGTCACGGTCGCCAACGCACCCGGGACGGTGGACTCGGGCTACCGCGGCGAGATCCTGGTCAACCTGGTCAACCTCGATCCCACCGAGGCGTTCACCGTCCGCCGCGGGGACCGCATCGCGCAGCTGGTCGTCCAGCGGCACCTCACCGCCCGCTTCGTCGACGTCGATTCGCTCCCCGCCAGCGAGCGGGGGGACACTGGGCACGGATCCACCGGCGGCTTCGGCTCGCCGCCTCCCGGCGTGCCGGCACCCGACCGGCGCGACCGCCCCTGACGAGGAAGTGACCGAGAGCAGTGAGCATCTTCCGCCGACGCCGGCCCGCAGCGGACGACCCCCCCGCGGGCCCCGCGACCCACGAGGGCGCCGAGTCCGCCGGAGCCACCGAGGATGGCGAGTCCGCGCAGCCCGCGCACCACGCCGACGGCCTCGCGGGCGTCGCCGGCCTCGAGGACGCCGCGTCGGCCGCCGACGCCCGCCGGGACGGCCCCTTCGACGTCTCCGAGGTCAGCGACACCAGCGGCCACCTGGACCTCGGCTCCCTCCTCGTCACGGGGGTGGAGGGCATGGAGCTGCGCCTGGAGGTCGACCAGGACCAGCAGTCCGTCATCGCGGCCACCGCGGTGCTCGGGGACTCCGCGCTGCAGGTCCAGGCCTTCGCCGCGCCGCGCACGAGCGGGCTCTGGGACGAGATCCGCGCCGAGATCGCCGATGCCATCGTCGGCCAGGGCGGGACGGTCGAGAGCGCGTCCGGGCCCCACGGACCGGAGCTGCGCACCCGGATGCCCTCGGCCGGCCCCGACGGGCGCACGGTCTTCGCACCGGCCCGGTTCCTCGGCGTGGACGGCCCCCGGTGGTTCCTGCGCGGGGTGCTCTCCGGCCGGGCGGCCATCGAGGAGCCGGCGGCCGAGCCGCTGTTGGCGATCTACGCGGCGACGGTCGTGGTCCGCGGCGCGGACCCGATGGCTCCCCGCGAGCTGCTGCCCCTGACCCTCCCGCGTGAGGCGGGGGCGGCCGCCGCTCCCGCCGACGAGGGCGACGACCTCGCAGCGGAGGGGGAGGCGGGGGAGGCGCCCGTGCTCGACCCCTTCGAGCGGGGGCCCGAGATCACCGAGGTCCGCTGACATGGGCCTGCGCGAGGTGCTGCACGACCTGACGATGACGGGGTCGGAGCACGAGGCCGACGAGATCCGTCGCCAGTCCGACCGCAGGAGCGCGGCGGTCCGCACCGAGATCCGGGACCGCCAGCCCGCCGTCGTCAAGGGCACCGTCCGCTCGGTCACCCTGCCGGCGCACCGCAGCGTGCCGTCCCTCGTCGCGGAGGTCTTCGACGGCGTCTCGGCCGTGAACCTCGTCTGGGTCGGCCGCCGGACGATCGGGGGCATCGAGCCGGGCGTCTTCCTCGTCGCCCGCGGCCGGGTCGCGATCGTCCGCGGCACGCCGACGATCTTCAACCCCTTCTACGAGATCGTCCCCACCTGATGAGCGAAGCGGCGGACCTGCCCACCGTCGAGGAGCTGATCCGGCACCGGCTCTCCACCGCCCTCGGCGGGTGGCGCGGGGCCCTGGAGACGGCGCTGCCGACCATCGTCTTCGTCGGCCTGTGGACCGGGTCGAAGGACGTTCGCGTGGCCGTCGGCGGGGCCGTCGCCGCGGCGGTCGTGCTCGTCGTCCTCCGCCTGCTGCACCGCTCGAGCCTGCAGCATGTCGGCGCGGCCATCCTCGGCACGGCCGTCGCCGCCTTCTTCGCGATCCGCAGCGGGCGCGCGGAGGACGCCTTCCTCCCCGGCATCGTGGCCAGCATCGCCTGGGGCATCGGCGCGGTGGTGTCGGTCCTGGTCCGCTGGCCGGTCGTCGGCTTCCTCGTCGGGGCCGGCGACCCCAACGTCGCGCGCGACCCCTTCGGATGGCGGCGCGACCGCGGCGTGGTCCGGGTGTGCGGCCGGCTCACCCTCGTGCTCGCCGCGATGTATGCCGTGCGCGCGGCCGTCATGGTGCCGCTCTACCTCGGCGGCGAGGTGGCGTGGCTCGGCGTGGGCAAGATCGGGCTCGGCTGGCCGCTGTGGGTGGGGGCCCTGGCCGTGATGGCCGTCCTCCTCGTCCGGGGCAGCACCCCTCAGGAGGTCCCGACGGTCGACAGCGCGGCCACGGTCGCCGAGCACCCCCACGAGCACCCCGAGCACTCCGAGCACTCCGAGCACCCCGAGCACCCCGAGCACGAGCCGGGCCGCGCGCCCTGACCGCTCAGCGGCTCGGGCGGATCCGGCCCTGGCCCTAGCCGTCGTCCTCGTCGCGCTCCCGCGGGTGGCGCCGACCGGGGCTGAGCATGGACTCGAGCTCGTCCTCGAGGTCGGTGGTGGTGATGAAGAGCAGCTCGTCGAGGGGCTCGAGCGCGTCGTCGCGGGACGGGGCGATGGGCTGCCCTCCGCGGATGATGCCGGTGAGCACCGTGCCCGAGGGGAGGGGCACGTCGCCGACGCGCACGCCGGCATACGGGCTGCCGTCCGGGAGCGTGAGCTCGACCATCGAGGTCTGCCCCTGCTGGAACTGGAAGATCCGCACCAGGTCTCCGACGCTGACCGCCTCCTCGATCAGGGCGGTCATGATCCGCGGTGTCGACACGGCGACGTCCACGCCCCACGCCTCGTCGAACATCCACTCGTTCTTGGGGTTGTTGACCCGGGCGACGGTTCGGGGGACGCCGAACTCCGTCTTCGCCAGCAGCGAGAGGACGAGGTTCACCTTGTCGTCACCGGTCGCGGCCACCGACACGTCGCAGGTCGCGAGCCCGGCCTCGCCGAGCGCCTCGATCTCGCAGGCGTCCGCCTGCAGCCACGCGGCCTCGGACACCTTCGCGACGCGGTCGGCGCCCGCGTCCTTGTCGATGAGCAGCACCTGGTGCCCGTTGCGGAGCAGCTCGCGGGCGATGGACCGGCCGACGCTGCCGGCGCCGGCGATGACGACGCGCATGTGCTCTCCTCGGGGTGGCGCGGCGGTGGCCGGCCTCAGGGGGCCGGTGGGGTGGAGTCGAGCACCCGCTCGGCGCTGGCCAGGGCGTCCCGCGGAAGGGTGAGGTGCACGAGGTCGCCGTCCTGGTAGACCGTGTCCGGGCCGGCGAGGAAACCCTGCCCCAGCCGGGTGACGTAGGCGACGCGCCCCCCGGCGATCGCCTCCAGCTCGGTGTAGCGCCGGCCGATCCATGAGGGCGCAACCGGCATCTCGGCGATGACGACCTGCCCCGACGGGTCGGTGAACTCCGGGACGTGACCCGAGGGCAGCAGCCGGCGCAGGACCTGGTCGCTGGTCCACCGCACCGTCGCCACCGTGGGGATGCCGAGCCGCTGGTAGATCTCCGCGCGGCCGGGGTCGTAGATGCGGGCGACGACGTTCTCCACCCCGTACTTCTCGCGCGCCACGCGGGCGGCCAGGATGTTGGAGTTGTCACCGCTGGAGACCGCCGCGAACGCGTACGCGCGGGCGATCCCCGCCTCCTTGAGGGTGTCCCGGTCGAAGCCGACGCCGACGACGCGCTGGCCCTCGAAGGAGGTGCCCAGCCGGCGGAACGAGGTCTCGTCCTGGTCGATCACCGACACCTCGTGACCGGACCTCTCGAGCAGGCGGGCGAGCGACGCCCCCACGCGACCGCAGCCCATGATGACGAAGTGCACGTCGCCGACGCTACACCGTCGGAAAAGGCCGTCCTGGCGGTCCTACAGTGGTGTCCGTGAGCTCCTCCGTACGGGTCGTCAAGCGCGTGCTCGTCGGCCGGGCGATGCGCAGCGACCGCCTCGGCGAGACCCTCCTGCCGAAGAAGCTCGCCCTCCCGGTCTTCGCCAGCGACGCCCTGTCGTCGGTGGCCTACGCGCCCGACGAGATCCTCCTGACGCTCGGCCTGGCCGGCGGCGCGCTCGCGATGACGCACTCCTGGGAGATCGCGCTCGCGGTCGTCGTCGTCATGGCGGTGATCATCCTCAGCTACCGCCAGAACGTGCACGCCTACCCCTCGGGGGGTGGCGACTACGAGGTGGCGAGCGTCAACCTCGGCCCCCGGGCCGGCCTGACGGTCGCGAGCGCACTGCTCGTCGACTACGTGCTCACGGTCGCCGTCTCGGTGTCCGCGGGGGTGCAGAACGCGGCGTCCGCCTTCACCTTCGTGCGTGGCCACGAGGCCATCGTGGCGGTGGTCATCATCGCCCTGCTCACGGCCATGAACCTGCGCGGGGTGCGCGAGTCCGGCGCCGCCTTCGCGCTGCCGACCTACCTGTTCATGGCCACCGTGCTGGGGATGGCCATGATCGGGTTCTACCGCCGGGTGATGGGTGACCTCCCCCTCGCCGAGAGCGCCAGCCTGCAGCTGCGTCCGGAGCCGGGGTACGAGGCGATCGGCGGGCTGGCCCTGGCCTTCCTCATGCTCCGGGCCTTCTCCTCCGGCTGTGCCGCCCTCACCGGGGTGGAGGCCATCAGCAACGGCGTCCCCGCCTTCCGCCACCCCAAGAGCCGCAACGCCGCCACCACGCTGCTGCTCATGGGCACGGTCGCGATCACCATGCTGCTGGCGATGGTCGCGCTCGCGCACTGGACCAACATCCACTTCGCGGAGGACCCGGCGACGCAGCTGCTCCGGGACGGCGTCCCGGTCGGCGAGTCCTACGTCCAGGACACCGTGATGGGGCAGGTCTCCAAGGCGGTGTTCTCCGGCTTCCCCGCCGGCGTCGTCCTCGTCTCGGTGGTCACCGGGCTCATCCTCATCCTCGCGGCCAACACGGCCTTCAACGGCTTCCCGGTCCTGGGCTCGATCCTGGCGCGCGACGGCTTCATGCCGCGCCAGCTGCACACCCGCGGCGACCGGCTCGCCTTCTCCAACGGCATCCTCATCCTGGCCGGCGGGGCGATCTTCCTCGTGGTCATCTACGACGCCCAGGTCACCAAGCTCATCCAGCTGTACATCGTCGGCGTCTTCGTCTCCTTCACGTTGTCGCAGATCGGCATGGTGCGGCACTGGAACCGGCACCTGCGCCTCGAACGCGACACCGCCGCACGCGGCCGGATGATGCGCAGCCGGGCCATCAACGGCGTCGGCGCCGCCATGTCGGGGACGGTGCTCGTCGTCGTCCTCGCCACCAAGTTCATCCACGGAGCCGGCTTCGCCGTCGCCGCCATGGCCGTCCTGTTCCTGCTCATGATGCGCATCCGCCGGCACTACGACCGGGTCCGCGACGAGCTCGCCGTGCAGGAGAGCGACACCCGCCACCAGCTCCTGCCCAGCCGCGTGCACGCCATCGTGCTGGTGTCGAAGATCCACAAACCGACGCTGCGGGCCCTGGCCTACGCCCGCGCGACCCGGCCCTCCATCCTCGAGGCGCTCACGGTCGACGTCGACCCCGAGGAGACCAAGGCCCTGCAGCAGGAATGGGTTCGGCGCGACCTCCCGGTGCCGCTGAAGGCCCTGGACAGCCCGTACCGGGAGATCACCCGTCCCGTCGTCGACTACGTCAAGTCCATCCGCAGCGGCAACCCGCGCGACCTGGTCGTCGTCTACATCCCGCAGTACGTGCTCGGCCACTGGTGGGAGCAGGTCCTGCACAACCAGAGTGCCCTGCGCCTGCGCGCCCGGCTGCTGTTCACGCCCGGGGTCATGGTCTCCAGCGTCCCCTGGCAGCTCGCGTCGTCCGCGGGTGCGGAGGAGAAGTTCGACCGCCCGGTCGCCGGCGACGTGCGGCGCGGCGAGGGCTGATGGCCGACGCCGCGGCGGCACCGGCCGGTGGCCCGGGCGTCGGAGGCGGGGCCGTCGGTGGTCCGGGCGTCGGTGACCTGCTCGACCTGGAGGTGGGGCGGGTAGCGCACGGCGGCCACTGCGTGGCCCGGGCCGACGGCCGCGTCGTCTTCGTCCGGCACGCCATCCCCGGCGAGCGGGTCACGGCCGTCGTCACCGAGGGCGGGGAGGGCGACCGCTTCCTGCGGGCCGACGCGGTGGCCGTCCTCGACGGGTCGGCGGACCGGGTGCCGCCGCCCTGCCCGCACGCCGTCCCCGGAGGCTGCGGTGGCTGCGACCTCCAGCACGTCGCCGTGCCGCGCCAGCGGACCCTGAAGGCCGAGGTGGTGCGGGAGCAGCTGGCCCGCCTCGCCGGCCTGGACCTCGACGTCACCGTGGAGCCGCTGCCCGGCTCCGAGGACGGGCTCGGGTGGCGCACCCGGGTCGAGCTCGCCTTGGACCCCGCGGGGCGGCCCGGGCTGCACCGGCACCGCTCACACGAGGTGGTCCCGCTCGACCGCTGCCTGATCGCCGCACCCGAGGTGCTGGGAACCGGCGTGCTCGAGCGCGGCTGGCCGGGGGAGCAGGCGGTCGACGTCGTCGTCCCGTCGGTCGGGGAGCCGGTGGTGGTGACCGTGCCGTCCGGTGACGCCGACGCGCCGCGGGTCATCGAGCGCGTCGACGCGCAGCGGCTGCACGCCGACTTCGAGCTGTCCGCCCGCGGCTTCTGGCAGGTGCACCGGGCCGCCGCCGCCACGCTCACCGACGCCGTGCTCGACATGGTGCGGCCGGCGGCCGGGGAGCGGGTGCTGGACCTGTATGCCGGTGTCGGCCTCTTCGCGGCCGCCCTCGCCGAGGCGGTGGGGGAGGACGGGAGGGTGGTCGCCGTGGAGTCGGACCGGGCGGCCGCCGCCTGGGCGCAGAGCAACCTCGGGCGCTGGCCCTGGGCGCACGTGCTCGCGGGCCGGGTCGACGACGCCTTCGGGGTCGCCCGACCGGCCCGCCGCGGCCCGGCCGAGCGCCGGCGGACCCGCCCTCGCCGCCTGCACCGCCATCCGCTCCTGCCGCCCTCGGCCGACGTCGTCGTGCTCGACCCGACCCGCACCGGGGCCGGGCGGGCGGTCGTCGAGGCGATCGCGGACCTGGCCCCCCGGGCCGTCGGCTACGTCGCCTGCGACCCCGCCGCGCTGGCGCGGGACACGGCATACCTGGCGGCCGGCGGCTACGCGCTCACGGGCCTGCGCGCCTTCGACGCCTTCCCGATGACGCACCACGTCGAGTGCGTCGCGCTCTTCACCCCGCGGACCTAGGCTCGGACCCCGGGATGTGGTTAGATATCTTGATGTCAAGATAAATGGTGAGAGGAGCCCGACGGTGACGAGCACGAACAGCTTCGGAGCACGCGGGACGCTCGAGGTCGGTGAGCGGTCCTACGAGGTCCACCGGGTCGACGCGGTCGACGGCAGCGGGACGCTGCCCTACAGCCTCAAGGTGCTCCTGGAGAACCTGCTGCGCACCGAGGACGGCGCGAACATCACCGCCGACCACATCCGGGCGCTCGCCGGCTGGGACGCCGACGCCGAGCCGGACACCGAGATCCAGTTCACGCCCGGGCGGGTCATCATGCAGGACTTCACCGGCGTGCCGTGCATCGTCGACCTCGCCACCATGCGCGAGGCCGTCGCGGAGCTCGGCGGTGACGCCACGCGGATCAACCCGCTCAGCCCCGCCGAGCTCGTCATCGACCACTCCGTGATCATCGACGTCTTCGGCCGGCCCGACGCCTTCGAGCGCAACGTCGAGTTCGAGTACCAGCGCAACGGCGAGCGCTACGCGTTCCTGCGCTGGGGCCAGAGCGCCTTCGAGGACTTCAAGGTCGTCCCGCCCGGCACCGGCATCGTCCACCAGGTGAACATCGAGCACCTGGCGCGGGTCGTCATGACCCGGCCCACCGGCGAGGCCGCTGGTGCGGGCCCGGTCCTGGCGGCCTACCCCGACACCTGCGTCGGCACCGACAGCCACACCACCATGGTCAACGGGCTCGGCGTCCTCGGGTGGGGGGTCGGCGGCATCGAGGCGGAGGCCGCGATGCTGGGCCAGCCGGTGTCGATGCTCATCCCGCGCGTCGTCGGCTTCAAGCTGTCGGGCGCCATCCCGGCCGGTGCCACCGCGACCGACGTCGTCCTGACGATCACCGAGATGCTCCGCAAGCACGGCGTGGTTGGCAAGTTCGTCGAGTTCTACGGCGAGGGCGTCGCGCGGGTGCCGCTGGCGAACCGCGCGACGATCGGCAACATGAGCCCCGAGTTCGGCTCGACCTGCGCGATCTTCCCGGTCGACGAGGTCACGCTGGACTACCTGCGGCTCACCGGGCGGTCGGCCGAGCAGGTGGCGCTCGTGGAGGCCTACGCCAGGGAGCAGGGGTTGTGGCTCGAGCCGGGCCCCGGCCAGCCCGAGGCGCGCTACTCGGAGTACCTCGAGCTCGACCTGTCCACGGTCGTGCCGTCGATCGCCGGCCCGAAGCGCCCCCAGGACCGGATCGCG
This sequence comes from Dermatophilaceae bacterium, assembly GCA_035633255.1. Classification (GTDB taxonomy): domain Bacteria; phylum Actinomycetota; class Actinomycetes; order Actinomycetales; family Dermatophilaceae; genus DASQFD01. The sequence continues at coordinate 3,598 of DASQFD010000063.1, read as the reverse complement.
GTCACCGAGGCCAAGCGGCAGTTCGGCAGCGACCTGAAGAACTACGTCGTCAACGGCGAGGGGATCGAGAAGAGCAGCGTGGACCGGGAGCTCATGGGCACCTTCCCCGCCTCCGACGCGCCCTCCCACGACGCGACCGCGGCCTCCGAGACCTCCGGTCAGCCCTCGCGGTCCGCCCCCGTGGCCGAGGGGACGCCCCGGGCGAGCAGCCCGGTCACCGTCTCGCTGGACGGGTCCGAGCACCAGATCGACCACGGTCACGTGGTGATCGCCTCCATCACCAGCTGCACCAACACCTCCAACCCGTCGGTCATGATGGCTGCCGCCATGCTGGCGAGGAACGCGGTCGACCGTGGCCTGAGCGTCCCGCCCTGGGTGAAGACCTCGATGGCGCCCGGTTCCAAGGTGGTCACCGGCTACTACGAGAAGGCGGGCCTGTGGCCCTACCTGGAGAAGCTGGGGTTCCACCTCGTCGGCTACGGGTGCACCACCTGCATCGGCAACTCCGGGCCCATCATCGAGGAGGTGTCCCGGGCGGTGAACGAGCACGACCTCGCCGTCGTGTCGGTGCTCTCCGGGAACCGCAACTTCGAGGGCCGGATCAACCCCGACGTCAAGATGAACTACCTCGCCAGCCCGCCGCTGGTCATCGCCTACGCGCTGGCCGGGACGATGGACGTCGACTTCGAGAGCGAGCCGCTCGGCACCGACCCCTCGGGCGCCCCGGTCTTCCTCCGCGACATCTGGCCCGCGGCCGAGGAGGTCGAGCGCACCATCACGACCTCGGTCAGCCAGCAGATGTTCACCGAGGACTACGCCGACGTCTTCGCCGGGGACGAGCGGTGGCGCTCGCTGCCCACGCCCGAGGGCGACACCTTCGCCTGGGACCCCGAGTCGACCTACGTGCGCAAGCCCCCTTACTTCGACGGCATGACGATGGAGACGACCCCGGTCGCCGACATCACCGGTGCCCGGGTGCTCGCCAAGCTCGGCGACTCGGTGACGACCGACCACATCAGCCCCGCGGGGTCGATCAAGGCCGACAGCCCGGCCGGTCGCTACCTCGCCGAGCACGGCGTCGAGCGCAAGGACTTCAACTCCTACGGCTCCCGCCGCGGCAACCACGAGGTGATGATCCGCGGGACCTTCGCCAACATCCGGCTGCGGAACCTCCTCCTCGACGGTGTCGAGGGCGGCTTCACCCGCAACTTCCTCGCCGGGGGGGAGCAGGCCACCATCTACGACGCCTCCGCCGCCTACCAGGCCGCCGGCGTGCCGCTCGTGGTGCTCGCCGGCAAGGAGTACGGCTCGGGCTCCTCGCGGGACTGGGCGGCCAAGGGCACGACGCTGCTGGGCGTGCGCGCCGTCATCGCCGAGAGCTACGAGCGCATCCACCGCTCCAACCTCATCGGCATGGGGGTCATCCCGCTGCAGTTCCCGGCGGGGGAGAGCGCCGACAGCCTCGGGCTGGAGGGCACGGAGACGTTCGCCATCACCGGGATCACCGAGCTGAACGAGGGCCGCGTGCCCCGAACCGTGCGCGTCGTCGCCGAGCGGGACGGCGCCGAGCCGGTCTCCTTCGACGCGGTCGTCCGCATCGACACCCCCGGCGAGGCGGACTACTACCGCAACGGCGGCATCCTCCAGTACGTCCTGCGCTCCCTCGTCGCCTGAGCGCACCGGGGGCGCATCGGGGGCGCACCGGGGGCGCACCGGGGGCGCACCGGCCGGTCCGGTCCGCCCCCACGCCGGCGGCAGTGGCGGTATTCTCGAACATGTGTTCGACACACCGGCGCCGCCGCCCCGCCGTGCCTCGACGCCCGGTGCGCCCGCGGCGGTGGGCGGGCGGTCCGGACCGCCGGGGTGGCCGAGCGCCGTGCCCCCGCCGGGTGCCCCCGGGTGGGAGGGGGTCGCCGTGGGCTGGCTGCTCGACCAGTGCCCCTCCGACTACCGCCTGTATGCCGTGTGGCGCCGGCAGCCGCTCGCCCTCGCCTGGCTCACCGCGCACCACGTCGACGGGCAGCTCGAGGCCATGCGCACGGCATACCGAGGGGTGCGGGTGGACCTCGGGGACCGGGTGGGGGCGGAGGCGCTCGCGGACGTGCTGCGCGCGCTGGAGACCGAGGGGGTGCGGCTGCTCGCCGCCCGCCGGGCGGCCGGCCTGGTCCTGGAGGCGATGGAGGGGCGCACCTTCGTCCCCCGCCTGTGAGCCGCGAGGCGCGCGTCAGGGCGCGGGTGCGCTGGCGCGGACGAGCGCCTGGTAGTCCCATCCCTCGGCCGCGGCAGCCGCCCGTCCGGTCGACTCCTGGTAGGCGGAGATGCCGCCGGGCTGCGACAGGCCGGCGCTGCCGAGCGCGACGGCCACCTCGGACTTCGGCGGAACGGCCCACTCGCGGCGGACGACGTCGACGGGTCGGTCGGCGACGGCGAACCAGTCGAGGGTCATGAAGTCGCGGCTGCCGGCGGTGAGTGCCCCGCGCCGCAGCGCGTCGGCGAGCCGCTGGGGCATGCCGGACGAGGCCAGGTGCCCCGGACTGGCCTCGAACAGGCCCATCCCCCTCGCGACGACGCCGGTCTCGAAGAGGGAGACGACCATGGCGAGCAGGCTGAAGGCGCGCGGGTCGTCGTTGGCCCGCGCGATGTAGCCGAACACTTCCAGCTCGCTCTCGAGGGCCGTGCCGTAGTCGGCGAGGACGTGCACCCAGTCGTGCTGAGCGAGCATCGGGGGAGCCGAGCCGGGGAGGCCGGGAAAGGCGAAGCCGCGGGCCCGGTAGAAGTCGTGGACCGAGCGCCCCAGGGAGCCGGTCGGGAGCTCACCCAGGGCGCCCCAGCGGGCGGCGAGGGCCGGGTCGTCGGGCACCTGGAACCAGACCGACCCGGCGCCGTCCGCGAGCGGCGAGGTGCCCGGCGGCGTGGGGGCGGGGCCCGCACCGAGGTGGCCGAGCCGCTCGAAGTCGTGCACGGCCAGGTCGAAGCCACCCTCGGCGTAGGAGGCGGTGACCTCGACGAGCTGGCCGTCGAGGTCGAGCTCCACCGCGAAGTCGGCCACCCGACGCATCGCCGCCGAGTCCGGGGGCCGGCGGACCAGTGCGCCGAGCATCATCACCTGGCACACCCGCTCCCGGAACACCCGGTCCCGCCGCTCCATGGAGGCGGCGAAGTCCGCCGGCGTCACCGGCTCGGCCGGCGGCAGGTCCCCGACGCCGGTCATCGAGGTCGTCACCGCGCGCAGCAACAGGTCCTGCAGCGGGCTGAGTCCGTCGGCCCCGCCGCCCACAGCCGTGACGAGGGCACGCCAGATCGCCAGCACCTCCGCTCGGGACGGCGGGGTGCGCAGAGCGACCTCCTGCGGAGGCAGTGGGACCGGCACGCGCCCATCACACGTGCCGGACCGTGAGGACGTCAATCCCCGCGGTCCGGCATCCGGCGGTGTGCTGGGTCAGCCCTTGTCGGCGCCGGCGTTGGCGCCTTGGCTGAAGTACCGCTGGAAGATGACGAAGATCACTGCGGTGGGGATGGTCATGAGCAGCGCCGCCGCCATCGAGATGGGGAACTGCTGCCCGGACCCGAGACCGCCCGAGGTGAGCTGGGCGACTCC
>DASQFD010000062.1:0-13426 GCA_035633255.1 Dermatophilaceae bacterium | reverse complement strand
GATGCCCCACCCGCTCCCCCGCCGCTCGTGACGGATCGACACCGGGTGCAGCGGCCGCCGCTCGGCCAGCGCCAGCGCGGCGGGGCCGGGGGCCATCCGCGCCGGCTCCCCGCAGAAGTCGACGACGACCCCCCGGCTGGTCAGGTCGCGGTCGGCCAGCAGGGGGATCAGCCCGGGCCGCCGGGCCGCCTCGCGGAGCGCGGGGAAGACCGGCGGGCCCCCCGTCAGCGGCAGGATGGTCATGCCCAGGCCGGTGCGGAAGGAGAGGAACTCCTCGAACACCTCGGCCGGCTCCAACCGCTCGGCCACGGTGGTCACCGGCGTCCAGTGCACGCTGGCCCACGCCCCCGCGAGGTCCCAGTTGCCCAGGTGCCCGAGGAAGCACACCACGGAGCCCCCACCGGCCACGACCTCCCGGACCGGGCCGTCGCCCTCCAGCCGCACGCGGGCGGCCAGGTCGTCGGGCCCCAGCTCGGGCAGCCGGAAGGCCTCGCAGTAGTAGCGCAGGTAGGCCCGCATGCCCGCCTCCGTCAGCCGGTCCAGCTCGGCCTCCCCCAGGTCCGGGCGGACCGTCGCGTAGTTGGCGCGCAGCCGCGCCGCACGCCCGCGCCGCACGGCGAGGTCGGCGACCCGGTCGAAGATCGGGTATGCCGCCCGCTCCGGCAGCCGACGGAGCGCGCCCCACCCGAGGCGGTACAGCGCGGTGGTGGCCGTGTCGCCGACGGCCGAGGGAAGGGAGGTCACGCGGCCGGGAGCGCCTGACGCCGCACCTCGAGCATCCGCTGGACCACGGTGACGAGGCTGGCGACGGCGAGGAGGGCGAGCACCACGGTGAGCACGACCTCCGGCAGGCCCAGGCCGACCAGACCGGCCGCGAGCAGGACGGCGACGAGGCGCTCGGCGCGCTCGGCGATCCCCACGTTCGCGGTCATGCCCAGTCCCTCCGCCCGCGCCTTGGCGTAGGAGACCACGCCACCGAGGATGAGGCAGGCCAGCGCGAGGGCGGCCAGGTACGCCTGCTGGCCGTCACCGGCATACCAGAGCACGAGGCCACCGAAGATGCAGGCGTCGGCCAGGCGGTCCAGGGTGGAGTCGAGGAAGGCACCCCAGGTGCTCGAGCGCGAGGAGTGGCGCGCCATCGTCCCGTCGAGGCTGTCGGCGAAGACGAAGACGGCGATGATGAGGGTGCCGACGAGGAACTCGCCGCGGGGGTAGAAACCCAGCGCGCCGACCGCGACGCCTAGGGTGCCCACCACCGTGACCACGTCCGGGCTGACGCCCAGGCGGGTGAGCAGCACGGCCAGCGGGGTGAAGAGCCTGGTCACGAAGGCGCGCGCGTATCGGTTGAGCATGGTGCCCGTCACCCTATCGGCCCCTCCGCCCCCCTCGTGGTGCACGGCACGGTGGCGTGCGGCGCAAGCGGTTGCCCGGGGGGGTCGGTGTCGGGAAGGGTGGAGCCCATGAGCGGCTCACCTCCTCCCCAGGCTCCCGGCGTCACCTCGGTCGAGAGCATCCGCAACGTCGTGCTCGTCGGGCCGAGCGGGGCCGGCAAGTCGCGCCTCTTCGAGCACGTCGTCGCGGCCATGACCGGCGCCCCGGCACCCCGTGCGGGCGGCCCGGCGGCCGAGCGCTCGACCGGCCTGCGGGCGGCCACCCTCGCGGGGGACGGCATGGTCCTCACCCTCCTCGACGGGCCCGGCAACCCCGACTTCGTCGGTGAGGTCCGGGCCGGCCTGCGGGCGGCCGACGCCGCCCTCTTCGTCGTCTCGGCCGCGGACGGTGCGGACGCGGCCACCCGGGCGCTCTGGCACGAGTGCGCCGTCGTCGGCATGCCTCGCGCCGTGGTGATCACCCAGCTCGACGCCCGCGAGGCGGACTTCGTCGCGACGCTCGAGGACTGCCGGGCGCACTTCGGCTCCGGCGTGCAGCCCCTCGGGGTCCCCGTCCCCGGCTCGGAGGGCGCCGTCACCTCGATCGCCGACCTGCTGCTCGGCGAGATCCACGACTACAGCGGCGGCACGCGCACCGTCCGGCCCGCGGGCCCGGAGCACGCGGAGGTCTTCGACACCTACCGCAGCGGCCTCATCGAGGGGATCATCGAGGAGTCCGAGGACGGCTCCCTGATGGACCGCTACCTCGAGGGCGAGGAGCTGGAGTTCGAGGTCCTGGAGAAGGACCTGCTCGCCGCGGTGGCGCAGGGCTCGTTCCACCCGGTGATCCCGGTCTCCGCGGAGAACGGCGCCGGGGTCTCGGTCCTGCTCCACATGGTGGCGGCGGCCTTCCCCCACCCCGGGCTGCGCCCCCTGCCCACGGTGGTGCCGGTCGACGGGGGCCAGCCGGTCAGCATGTCGGCCGACCCGTCCGGCCCCCTCGTCGCCGAGGTCGTCCACACCCGCAGCGACGCCTACGTCGGGCACCTGTCCCTGGTGCGCGTCTTCTCCGGCACCCTGCGGCCCGACCGCCCGGTCCACGTGTCCGGCCACCTCGACCGGCTGGGCGGGCCCACCGGTGAGGGACACGCCCCCCACGACGAGGACGTCCGCCCCGGCTCGGTCGCGGCGCCGTTCGACGGCGAGCTCATGACCAAGGCGTCCGCGATCGCCGGCGAGGTGGTGGTGGTGACCAAGCTGTCCACGGCCCAGACCTCGGACAGCATCTCCAGCCCGGCGCAGCCGCTCCTCGTCACCCCGTGGGCGCTGCCGGAGGCGCTGCTGCCGGCGGCCGTCTCGGCGCTGACCCGAGCCGACGAGGACCGGATGCCCGGCGCCTTCCGCGAGCTGGCCGCGGAGGACCCGGCGCTGCGCATCGAGCACGCCGCGTCCACCGGCCAGGTGGTGCTCTGGACGACGGGTCCCGCGCACCTGGACCTCCTGCTCTCCCGGCTCAAGGAGCGCTTCAACGTCGCGGTGGAGCAGGTGCCGGTGCGGGTCGCGATGAAGGGGACCGCGACGGCGCGCGCCCAGGCCCAGGGCCGGCACGTCAAGCAGTCCGGCGGGCACGGGCAGTTCGCCGTCGTCCACCTGACGATGGAGCCGCTCCCGCGCGGCAGCGGGGTGGAGTTCACCGAGACCGTGGTCGGCGGCGCCGTGCCCCGGCAGTTCATCTCCTCCGTGGAGAAGGGCACGCACGCCCAGCTCGAGAAGGGGCTGCTGGCGGGGTGGCCGGTCGTCGACGTCAAGGTCACCCTCACCGACGGCAAGGCGCACAGCGTGGACTCCAGCGACGTGGCGTTCCAGACCGCCGCGGGGCTGGCCCTGCGCGAGATGGCCTCGCCCTCGACGATGTGCCTGCTGGAGCCGCTCGACACGGTGCGGGTGACCGTGGACGACGAGTACCTCGGCGCGGTCATGACCGACATCGGCACCCGACGCGGGCAGATCATCGGGTCCGAGCCGGCGCAGGGCGAGGCCGGTCGCAGCGTGCTCATCGCGGCGGTCCCCGAGCTCGAGCTGCTCGACTACGCGATCACGCTGCGCTCGATCGCCCACGGCACCGGCACGTTCCGGCGCGAGCTGCGGGGCTACGAGCCGCTGCCGGACCGGTTGCTCTCCGAGCACCTGTCCGAGGGCAAGCACGCCTGAGCACTCCGCTCACGGCGCCCCCGCTCACGGCGCCCCCGCGCACGGCGCCCCCGCGCGGGTCGAGGTGATCCGCCACCCCCAGCAGGTCGCCCATCACCTCGACCGGCGGGGCCGGCATACCGGGTCAGGTCGGCCAGTGCTCGACCAGGGCCGCCCGCGCGTCCTCGATGAGCGCGGGCAGGGCCTTGGTGCGGCCGATGATGGGCAGGAAGTTCGCATCGCCACCCCAGCGCGGCACCACGTGCTGGTGCAGGTGGGCGGCGACCCCCGCGCCGGCCACGGCCCCCTGGTTCATGCCGATGTTGAAGCCCATGGGCGCCGACGCGGCGGTGAGCGCGCCGATGGCCGCCTTCGTCAGCGCGGTGAACTCGACGGTCTCGGCGTCGGTGAGGTCGACGTAGAAGGAGACGTGCCGATAGGGACAGACCAGGACGTGCCCCGGGTTGTAGGGGAACAGGTTCATCACGACGTAGCAGAGCTCGCCCCGGGCGACCACCAGGCCCTCCGCGTCGGATCGTTCGGTCGCGGTGCAGAAGGGGCAGCCCTCGCCGCCCTGCTCACTCGGCCGGTCCCCCTTGATGTAGACCATCCGGTGGGGGGTCCACAGCCGCTCGAACCCGTCGGCGTCCCCGGCGAAGACCGTGGCGTCCTCGGGCTGCGGCGGGCTGACCATGGCTCGATCCTAGGCCGGGTCGATCCCGGGCCGGGTCGGTGCCGGGCCGGGTTGGTCCCGGGCCGGGTCGGTGCCGGGCCGGGTTGGTCCCGGGCCGGGTTGGTCCCGGGCCGGGTCGGTGCCGGGCCGGTGCCGGGCCGGGTGGCCGGCGCCCCGCCGGTGCCGAGGCGGCCCATGCCGGACCGCGAACCCGGCCGGACATGGCTGAGGCCCCCGGAAGTATGAGTTCCGGGGGCCTCGTGGTGGCTCGGCGTGACGCTCCGTGCCTCGCGGAAGTGACCCGGCGGCCGTCGACCTCGTCACCGACCAACTGCAGGCGGGTCGCCCCGCCTCGCCATGGCTGCCGTTCCTTCTTCCGGTCCCTCACCACCGAGGTGGTGAGTGGGATATTTCTAGTCCCGTTCCCGCTGTCGCGCAACCCTTTCGGGACTTCCGATCCTTGCTGTTTCGACTCCCCGGCGTGTCGTCACCCCCCGTCGGTGTGTCCCGGGACGGGAGTGACGGAAGTGCCCGCAAGCGTCGGTCGGGTGCCCGCAGCATGCGCCGTCAGACCCGCCGTCAGACCTGTCGCCGGGATGCGACGGCGTCCCGCACCTCGGCGAGCGCCTCCGCCACCGGCACGCCGTTCTTCTGCGAGCCGTCGCGGTAGCGGAAGGAGACCGCACCGGCGGACCGGTCGTCCTCGCCGGCGATGAGGACGAAGGGGACCTTGGCCTTGGCGGCGTTGCGGATCTTCTTGGGGAACCGGTCGTCGGAGGCGTCCAGCTCGGTGCGGACGCCCTCGGCGGCCATCGCGGCGAGAACCTCCGTCAGGTAGGGCTCGTACTCGGCCGCCACCGGGATGCCGAGCACCTGCACCGGCGCCAGCCAGGGCGGGAACGCCCCCGCGTAGTGCTCGACGAGCACCCCCATGAAGCGCTCGATCGACCCGAACTTCGCCGAGTGGATCATCACCGGCCGGCGACGCGACCCGTCCGCCGCCTGGTACTCCAGCCCGAAGCCCTCGGGCTGGTTGAAGTCGTACTGGATCGTCGACATCTGCCAGGTCCGGCCGATCGCGTCCTTGGCCTGCACCGAGATCTTCGGGCCGTAGAAGGCCGCCCCGCCCGGGTCCGGCACGAGCTCGAGCCCGGTGTCGGCGGCCGCCGCCTCGAGCACCCGGGTCGCGGTCACCCAGTCCTCGTTGGAGCCGATGAACTTCTCGCTCTTCGCCCCGTCCTCGTCGCGGGTCGAGAGCTCGAGGTAGAAGTCCTCCAGCCCGAAGTCCCGCAGCAGGCTGAGGACGAAGCGCAGCAGGTGCCTGATCTCCTCGGGCGCCTGCTCCGGCGTGACGTAGCTGTGCGAGTCGTCCATCTCCAGGCCCCGCACCCGGGTCAGGCCGTGGACGACGCCGGACTTCTCGTAGCGGTAGACGTGCCCGAACTCGAACAGCCGCATCGGCAGGTCGCGGTAGGACCGGCCGCGGGAGCGGTAGATCAGGTTGTGCATCGGGCAGTTCATCGCCTTGAGGTAGTAGGCGCTGCCCTCGAGCTCCATGGGCGGGAACATCGTGTCCGCGTAGTACGGCAGGTGCCCGGAGGTGTGGAACAGCCCCTCCTTGCTGATGTGCGGCGTGCCGACGTAGAGGAACCCCTCCTCGATGTGCCGCCGCCGGGCGTAGTCCTCCATCTCGCGCTTGACCACCCCGCCCTTGGGGTGGAAGACGGGCAGGCCGGACCCGAGCTCGTCCGGGAAGGAGTACAGGTCCAGCTCGGTGCCCAGCCGGCGGTGGTCGCGCCGCTCGGCCTCCGCCAGCCGGTCGAGGTATGCCGTGAGGTCGGCCTTGGTCGGCCAGGCCGTGCCGTAGATGCGCTGGAGCTGCGGGTTGGCCTCCGAGCCACGCCAGTAGGCCGCGGCCGAGCGCATCAGCTTCCAGGCGTTGCCGAGCACCTTGGTGCTCGGGACGTGCGGACCGCGGCACAGGTCACCCCAGGCGACGGTGCCGTCCCTGCGCACGTTGTCGTAGACCGTCAGCTGCGCGCCGCCCACCTCGACACTGGCGCCCTCCCCAAGGGCCTCGAGGGCTGCGCGCTTCTCGCCCCCGTGGCCCAGGGCGGCCGACTCCGAGGCGCCGCCCTTGAGCCCGATCAGCTCGACCTTGTACGGCTCACCGGCCAGCTCGGCCGCCGCCTCGTCGTCGCCGACCTCGCGCCGCACGAACCGCTGGCCCTCGTTGACGATGCGCAGCATCGCCTTCTCCAGGGCCTTGAGGTCCTCCGGGGTGAAGGGCGTGTCCACGTCGAAGTCGTAGTAGAACCCGTCGCGGATCGGCGGGCCGATGCCGAGCTTGGCGTCCGGGTGCAGCGACTGGACCGCCTGTGCGAGCACGTGGGCGCAGGAGTGCCGCAGCACGGCCAGGCCGTCCGGCTCACCGGCGGTGACCGGCTCGACCACGTCGCCGTCGGCGAGCTCGTCAGCGAGGTCGCGCAGCTCGCCGCCGACCCGGGCGACCAGCACCTCGCGCCGACCGTCGAAGAGCTCCGCCGCGGTCGTCCCGGTCGGCACCGTTCGCTCGCTGCCGGCGACGTGGACGGTGATTGCGGACATGGCGGGGCGCCCTCCTGGAAAGGTGCTGCGTCGACGGGCCGAGCGGCCCGCCCCCCGGAGCCTAACGACCGCCCCGGGGCCGGGGCGCCGCGGTTTCGCCGGTCAGGACGCCGGTGGCGAGAGGGCGAAGCGGCCGGTGCGCAGGTAGCGTCGCAACCGCTCGGCGGTGACCGCGAGATAGCCCTCCGCCTCCCCACGCAGGTCCGCCGTGCTGCTGGTGAGCAGGCAGTTGGCCAGCAGGAGCTGCCGAGCGGCGACCATCGCCTCGAACTGGGCCGGTGTCACCCCGAGGCGCGGGGCGGGCTCGGTCCCGCCGGTCCGGGCGTACCCCGCAAGCAGCGCCTGCTCGACCTCGGGCCTGCCGTCGCGCAGGTAGAAGGTCGCGATGGCGAGGTCGAGCGCCGGCACGCCCAAGCCGCAGTCGTCGAAGTCGAAGACGGCGAGGCGGCCCCCATGCCACTTGAGGTTCTCGCCGTGGAGGTCCGCGTGGAGCACCACGGGGCGGGCACCGGCATACACCTCCGCGAAGCGCGCGCGGGTCTTCCGTGAACGCGGCGGCGACCACCGCCGCGTCGTCGCGCCGCAGCAGGGGGCTGCCCTCCAGCAGGTTCTCGTCACCGAGCAGCGGCTCCGCGAAGAGCGGCAGCGCCGCCTCCGGCGGCAGCGCGAAGCCGGCCGCATGCCGGTGCAGGACCGCCATGGTGGCACCGAGGGCCCCCGCCTGCTCGGGGTCGCACGCACCGACGTCCTCCCCCTCCAGCCAGGAGGCGACGGTGACGGCGAGCGGCCCGCCCCACTGCGGGCACGGCACCTCCGTGAAGGGGGCGCCGTCCCCGGTCAGCAGCGGGTCCGGCACGAGCACGTCGGTGTCCGCACGGATCGCGTGCTGCCAGGAGGCCTGCGCCAGCAGGTTGGCCGCATCGCTGTGCGAGTTGGTGAGGCCGCAGGGCGACCCGGCGACCGTTGCGGCTCTCCACGGAGAAGGTCGTGTTGTACCCGTGCAGGACCAGCTCCATCGCCCGCACGTCCAGGCCGAAGCGCGGCGCCGCCTCCAGCGCGACCCGGCGCAGCGCCTCCACCTGAGCCTGGCCGTCCAACCGCAGGTATGCCGGGGACGCGCCTTCGGTCTGCGCGGCGAGCCCGGTCGGGTCCTTCACCACGACCACACCGAGGGGGGCCGGTGCCCGGTGGCGGTGCACGTCTTCAGGGTGTGCCCGTGGCAAACCACCTCCTGCCCGCGGTGCTGAGCCGGATCCGAGGCCTCGACATCGCGGCCTGACCACCGCCGACCCACCCCGGCGACCAGCCCCCCTCGGAGAACCGCCGTGGGGCAGCCATCGCCGCCGCCGGTCACCGGACCAGCCTCCGTCACACTCGCAGCCTTCCGGTCGCCTCCTCGATCTCCCAGCCCAGCACGCCCCGGACGAGGTCGCGCGCCATCCCGCTCCCCGCGGCTCGCCCCCGAGACGCATCCGCCCGCGTCGGGTCTCCCAGGACGCCGGAGTCGCTGACCGCTCGCACCCCCCCAGCCCGCAGCGCCGGCATGAGCTCGGCCAGCGGTGTCGTCACGCCCGGACGGATGCTCGACCGCATGACGGTTTCAGGGGCGAGGGCGAGCATCAGCGACGTCTCGAAGGCGCCAGCGTGCGCGTCGGCGTCCGGGCGGTCGCAGGGCAACCAAGCCACCCGCCGCCCCTCGCCCCGCAGTTGCAGGACGGCACGCCCCACCGTGGGCACGTTGCCGCCGTGCCCATTGACGAAGACGACCCGCTCCGCCCACCGGGTGGCGGACCGTCCGAGCTCCAACAGGACCACCGACAGCGCTTCGTGGCCGATCGAGACCGTTCCGGGAAACGCCTCGTGCTCGCCACTCGCGCCGTACGCGACCGCGGGAGCCGTGACGACGGGGAGGAGACCGGAGAGCGCTGACGCGGCCATCTGGCACACCCAGCGCGCGACGTGGCTGTCGGTCCCCGTCGGCAGGTGCGGGCCGTGCTGCTCGGTCGAGCCCAGCGGCACGAACAGGACCGGTCGTTCGGGCAGTGCGGACGACGTGAGTCGCTCCAGTGCCGTCACCGGGGCCGTGGTTCCTCCAGGTAGCCGTGCCGGCCCAGGTGGGCCAGTAGCGCGTCGGCCGCGTCGGCCGCGGAGGCCGGGCGGAGGAGGGTGGGCGGAGTGCGTTCGGAGAGCGCTCCAGTCAGGGCGAGCAGCCGCTCGCGGGCGGACTGGCTCGACGGGGCCGGGACGACCCGGGTCCGCGGCCGGTAGGGCCGAGCCGGACCGCGGTAGAAGCGGGCCAACGGGACCTCGGGGTGCACGACGGGGACGCGCACCGGCCCAGCCGCGAGCATCTCCCGCAGCCCAGCGCGCCGCAGCTGGATTCCTGCGGCTTCGACGGAGACCACGGCGGGGCGAGGGATCGCCAGCAGCTCTCGCCGACCGCGGTCCAGCCGGCGCTCGCCCACGAGCCCCTCGTCCTCGAGGTGGAGCCTGACCAGGCCGAGCGCCTGCGCGATACCCAGCTCGGCGGCAAGGAAGCCAGGCACGGATCCGGTGCCGCGGTCCACGGAGCGGCTCCCGCACAGCACCAGCGCGGGCTCGCCGGCCCGCTGGATCGCCGCAGCCAGCGCCGCGGCGAGCTGCCGGCCGCTGCCTGCGAGCTCGTCCAGATACCCTGCGAGCGGCTCGAGCTCCCCACGCGGACCGCCGCCTTCGCGCACGCCAGGCAGAACGACACGGAGGACCTCGGAGCCGCGAGCCGCGGCCTCGAGAAGCGTCCGGTCGGCGTCCGGCGGCCCGGCGCAGACGGCGAGCACGCGTCCGTCCCAGGAGTGAGCCACCCGCAACCCCAGCTCGAGTGCGGCCCACTCCCCCGGCGCCGGCCCGGCACCTCGTGAGTCCCGCTCCACATGTGCCGTGAGGGGGTCGACGGCGGGTCGGTGGTCGCTGTGCCGTAGGCACACGACGACGAGAGGTCCCTTGCCTGCTCGGGCGGGCTGGGCTGGCTTCTCGGCCACTGACATCACCCGTGCCGAAAGACGACGCCGTGACCACCGTCGGGGTAGTGCCAGGTGATCGCGCCCTCGCCGTTGCAGACCATGTAGCAGGTGCCGCACTCGAAACACTGCTCGTAGTTGAAGAGGATCCCCCCGTCCCCGGTCGGCGTGAACAGGTTGGCCGGGCAGGCGCTGACGCACGCCTGGGTCGAGCAACCTCGGCACACGTCGGCGTCCACGGTGATGTGAGCCCGAGGCGAGACCTGGAAGTCGACGGTGGCCATCCGGTCCTCGAACGAGACGTGTGCCCAGCGGGGCTCGGCAGGTGACGGTTGCGCCCCGGCACGATCGCCCTGAGTCACCGGAACACCGCTCCCAGTCGAGCGGCGTCGGCCGCAAGCTCGGAGAGCCGCAGGCCGTTCGCCTTGGCTGCCCGGCGCAGGATCCGCACCACACCGGGTTTGGGCACCGGGTTCGTCACCGAGAACAGCCCCTCGGCGATGTCGGCCATCAGGCCGGGGTATCGGCGCTGCACCCGCTCCCCGAGCAGCACGTGCGGCGCGCCCCGCAACCGGCGGTGGTCGGCCAGGACGAACGACTTCTTCAGTGCCCGCCGGTAACCCGCCAGACCCGCCGTCGTGGTGTCCCCCCGGACCACGGCCGCCGCGGCCGTCCGCCCCGCCTCCAGCCCGGACCCGATGGCGAAGTTGACGCCCTCCAGCCAGATGCCGGCAGACAGGCAGAGTCCGGCAGCGTCGCCAGTCAGCATGAACCCGTCCGCGGTGAGGCTCGGGATCGCGCCGTACCCGCCCTCTGGGATGAGGTGCGCGCCGTACTCCTTCAGTGTCGCGCCACGCAGGTAGGGCGCGATCGAGGGGTGCTCCTTGATGTCCGCGATGATCTCCTCCGGCCGGACCTTCGCCTCCGCCAGGTACTTGAGCGACAGCACGGCGCCCACGGACACGGTGTCACCGTTCGTGTACAGAAACCCGCCACCTGGTATGCCGCGGGTGCAGCCGAGCATCTCGACGTCGACGCCCTCGTGTCGCGCGACGCCGAAGCGCTCGTCGATCCAGTCGGGTGGCAGCGCGAGGACCTCTTTGACGCCCAGGGTGTGGTGACCGGCATCGGCCTGCGGCAGCAGGCCGAGTTCCTTGGCGAGGAAGGAGTTGGCGCCCTCCGCCGAGATCACCACCTTGCAGCGAAGGTCACCGTCGGGGCGGTCCGTGCGGACCCCGACGACGCGGCCCTCGACGTCCCGCAGCAGCCCGGTGACCAGCGTGGAGGTCAGCAGGCGCGCGCCGGCGTCGACCGCCTTGCCGGCAAGCCATCCGTCGAAGTCGGCACGGTAGACGGTCATCCCGTTGTACGGTGCCTCGCCCCAGCGCTGGCTACGGACGTCGAAGGCGAGTGAGTGGGTCGGCGTCATCACCATGGTGAGGCGCCGCACCACCCACCGCTCCACCGGCACCTCCTCCCACCAGTTCGGCACCACCTCGTCCAGGACCCGGGGGTAGACGACTCCCCCGTAGACGTTCTTCGACCCCGGGTAGGGCCCGCGCTCGACGAGGATGACCGTGCGGCCCTCTCGGGCGAGCGCCAGCGCCGCTGCGGACCCGGCCGGGCCGGCACCGACGACGACGGCGTCGACCGCGTCCGAGGGCAGCATCGGGGCGTGCTCCCTGAGATCCGTCATGCCTTCACCTCCAGCGAGTCGGACCGGGTGCGGTCCATCGGTGTGGACACCGGGGGCAGCTCCGCCTCGGGCGGAACCGCGACGCCGAGCCGGTGCGCCAGCTCCGCGAGCAGAGCACGCGCGTCGGTGACCATTCCGAGTTCCGCTGCCGCGGTCATGGGGCAGGATGCGTCGGTGTTGACGCTGATGACGTGGGCGGGGGTGCCGATCCCACCGATGTGCTGGACCGCGCCGGAGATGCCGATGGCGATGTAGAGGTCAGGGTCCAGCACCACGCCCGTGGTGCCGATCTGCCGCTCGAAGCTCATCCATCCGGCGTCCGTGACGACCCTGGTGGCGCCGGCGGAGGCACCGAGCGCGGCGGCGACCTGGGTGAGCACCTCGAACACGGCTCTGCCCGCCGCCTCACCGGCCCCGGCGGGCACCAGACCGGCACCGCCCGCGACCACACGCGGCGCCTCCGCGAGGTCCATCGTCTCGGCGTCAGGCTCGAGCACAGCAAGGACTTCGACGTCGCGGGGCTCTGGTTCCTCCGCCCCGGCCAGCGGGTCGGGTGCGTCCAGCTCGGAGATGGTCACGGGCCCGCGGGCCGGCGCGACCGACCGCACGCCGAGGGCCAGGGTGGCCACCGCGGGCGCGGGCATCCGGACCGGTAGGGACAGCCGGTCGTCGAGTCGCGCCAGCAAGGCGGCCACCTCGACCTTGCCTCCCGGAGACTCGGCGACGCCGACGAGGGTCGCGCCCGCGAGCAGGGGCCGGTCGAGGTCGAAGGCCAGCCGGGGCGCGAGGTCACGCCCGTCGGGGGACCCAGGCAGGACGACGAGCGGGCTGTCGAGCAGCGTGTCATGCAGCCGGCGCGCCAAGGCCGACACCTGCAGCCCCGGAGGGGTCTCGAGAGTCCACGCGCATTGGGCCGCCGTCAGCTGCTCCGCCGCTTGGCGGGTGCCGTCCCCGGCCAGGATGACGTGGCCCCCCGCCTCGGCGACCGCTTCGTCCGCCCCCAGCGGCGGCTCACCCCCTCGAACCACGAGCACCGCGAGCGGGCGTCGCCACGGGCGCCGACCGGGGCTGCCGCCCCCCTTCCGCAGGCCGGGGCCGGGTTCGGCGGGGCTGCCGACCCCTTCGGCCGGCCCGGCAGCCGGAACCGTTGTCGTCGGGTCGCCCACGATGCCGGTCACCCGTCGCCTCCCATGCCGAAGGTGCCGATCGAACGCTCCGTCGCCGCGGCCGCCGTCCCGGCGCCCGCCCGGACCTGGCCCGCCCTCACGGCACCCGCCCTCACAGCGCCACCGCCACACGCTCGCCCTCGACCACAGCGGCGTGGGCACGCCGCGGTGTGATGCAGTCGCCGATCCGGTGGACGCCGAAGGGAGCGCCCTTGAGCGTGTGCCAGAGCGTGTCCTCAGGCTCTTGGTGCCCGGCGCAGACGACCCAGTCGACACTGCTCGTCCGGGTGACTCCGGTGGGATGGTGCAGCCGGTCCACCTCCACCTCTCCTGATCCGTCCTGAGCAGGGCGGGCGCCCATGACGACGAGGTCGGTGGACTGGTCGATGCCCTTGGCCGCCGCCTTGATGTTCCAGGTCTCCATGTCGAGCGTCACCCCGAGGTCCTGCCCGACGACCATGCCGCTCGTCGACACCTCGACCCGGCAGCCCCGGTCGGCCAGGACCTCGGCGACCGACGTGGCCTGGTGGAAGCCGAGGTCATCGATGACGAGGACCACGCCGGAGGGCGCGACCCGCCCCTCGAGCACGTCACGCACGTCCACGACCCGCTCCAGATCCCCGGCCCACGGGGGCCGGGCCGGCCGGGCGCCGGTAGCGAGCACGACGACGTCGGGTGACAGCGCCCTCACGTCGTCCGCACTCAGCTCGCTCCCGCACGTCACCTCG
>DASQFD010000061.1:0-12981 GCA_035633255.1 Dermatophilaceae bacterium | reverse complement strand
GCGTGAAGGGTCCACGTTCCCGGCCCGGCAGTCTCGCCCAGCCCACCGAAGACCGTCCGTGGCGCGCGGCGCAGAGCCTCGAATGATCAAGCCGCACGTGGCAGTGAAATGGATAACCCACCTTGCCTATTGGCAGCAAAGTGACGGGCGCGGGCGAACGGGCGCGTGCGGCCGGTCACGAACTTGCCTATTGGCAGCAAAGTCACCGCACGCGTCCGGTCGGCTCCTGCCCGGCGACTGGGTATGCCGGCCGCTCGCGCCGAGCCCGCGCGGTCGCCCGGCGCCGGGGGCCGGGGCCGGCCCCTCTCCGGCGTCCGGGGGTAGGTTTCGGCGGGTGGACCTCACACCCACCCGCACGCCCACCGCCGTCGACGCCGTCGCGGAGCGCCACCTCGAGGCGGCCCTGGCGCTCAGCCCCATCGAGGCGACCTCGCTCGGCGTGCCCGGCCACCACGACGAGCTGGACGACCTCTCCCCCGACGGCTTCGCCGCCTCCGCCGACCTCGCCCGCCGCACCCTCGCCGACCTGCACGCCGTGATGCCGGTCGACGCCGTCGACGAGGTGACGCTCGCGGCGATGCGGGAGCGGCTGGGGCTGCAGATCGAGACCCATGACGCCGGGTTCGACGAGATGCAGCTCGACGTCCTGGCCTGCCCGCTGCAGAGCGTCCGGGACGTCTTCGACCTCATGCCCACGGCGGCCGAGGACGACTGGGCCACCATCGCGAGACGGATGGGCCGGGTGCCCCGCGCCCTCGAGCAGTGGACGGCCACGCTCGTCGCCGCCGCCGACCGGGGGCTGGTCGCTCCCCGGCGCCAGGTGCGCGAGTGCGTGAGCCAGTGCGAGGAGCTGACGGCCGACGACGGCTACTTCGCCACCTTCCTCGCCGGCGCCCGGGCCGGCGACGCCGAGCTCTCCCCCGCCGGGCGCGCGGACCTGGAGCGCTCCGTGCGGGCGGCCGCGACGGCATACCGGCGTCTCGGCGAGGACCTCGCCACCTCGCTGCTCGACCGCGCTCCGGAGGACGACGCGTGCGGCATCGACCGCTACCGGCTGGCCTCCCGCGCCTTCCTCGGCGCCGCCGTGGACCTCGAGGAGACCTACGCCTGGGGCCGGGAGGAGCTGGCGCGGATCACCGCCGAGATGGCCGCGACCGCCGACCGCATCGTCCCCGGCGGCAGCCTCGCGGACGCCGTCGCCGCCCTGGACGCCGACGAGCGCTACCGCCTCCTGGGCACCGACGCGCTGCGCGCCTGGATGCAGGAGCGCGCCGACGCCGCGGTCGCCGCCGTGGACGGCACCCACTTCGACATCCCGGAGCCGGTGCGGACCATCGAGGCGCGCATCGCGCCGACGCAAGGCACCTATTATACCGGGCCGAGCGAGGACTTCTCCCGGCCGGGCCGGATGTGGTGGTCGGTGCCGAAGGGCGTCACGGAGTTCACGACCTGGCGCGAGCTGTCGACGGTCTACCACGAGGGGGTCCCGGGCCACCACCTGCAGGTCGCCCAGACCGTCTACCGCAAAGAGCTGCTCAACCGCTACCGCCGGCTCGCGCTCTGGGTCTCGGGGCACGGCGAGGGCTGGGCGCTCTACGCCGAGCGGCTCATGGACGAGCTGGGCTTCCTCGACGACCCGGGCGACAGGCTCGGCATGCTCGACGGCCAGTCGCTGCGCGCCGCCCGCGTCGTCCTGGACATCGGGGTGCACTGCGGCTTCGAGGCCCCTCCCGAGGTCGGTGGCGGCACCTTCACCGCGGAGAAGGCGTGGGACTTCCTGCGGGCCCACTCCGGCATGGAGGACGCGGTCCTGCGATTCGAGCTCAACCGCTACCTCGGCTGGCCCGGCCAGGCACCCAGCTACAAGATCGGCGAGCGGCTCTGGCTCGACCTGCGCGCCGAGGCCGCCCGCCGGGAGGGCAGCGACTTCGACCTGCGCGCCTTCCACCGGCGGGCGCTCGACGTCGGCTCGGTGGGTCTGGACGTCCTGCGCGACGCCGTGCTGGGCTGACCAGCCCGTGGAGGTCGCGCTCACCATCCTCGGCGTCGCCGTCACGGTGCTCGCGGTCCACGGCGTGGCCGGCCGGCTCGGCGTGCTCTCCCCCATCCTCCTCATCGCGGTGGGCGTGGCGGCCTCCTTCGTCCCGGGCGTGCCGGCCGTCGCGCTCACCCCGGACATCGTCCTGCTCGGCCTGCTGCCGCCGCTGCTCTACGCGGCGGCGATCCGGACCTCGCTGCTCGACGTGCGTGCCCACCTCACGCCGATCCTCGGGCTCTCGGTGGGCCTGGTGCTCTTCACGGCGGCCGGGGTGGGGCTGCTCGTCTGGCTGCTGCTTCCGGTGCCGTATGCCGTGGCCTTCGCCGCCGGCGCCGTGGTCGCCCCACCCGACGCCGTGGCCGCGACGGCGGTGGCCCGCCGGATCGGCCTGCCGCGACCGGTGGTGACCATCCTGGAGGGCGAGTCGCTGCTCAACGACGCCACCGCCCTCGTCGCGCTGCGCACCGCCGCCGCGGCCGCCGGGCTCGCCATCGGGCATGGTGCGGCGCAGGAGGGGCCGGTGACGTGGTGGGGCGCGGGCCTGGACTTTCTCTGGGCGAGCGCGGGCGGGGTGGCCGTCGGGGCGGTCGTGTATGCCGTGCTGGCGGCGGTGCGCCGGCGCGTCACCGACCCCGTGGCCGACGTGGCCATCTCGTTCGTCGCGCCGTTCACGGCATACCTCCCCGCGGAGCTGGCCGGGGTGTCGGGGGTCCTCGCGGTGGTGACGACCGGACTGCTCCTCGGCCACCGGTCGATGGTGCTGCAGAACGCACCGTCGAGGCTGGCCGAGCGCACCACGTGGACGAGCGTGACGTTCCTGCTGGAGAACGCCGTCTTCCTCCTCATCGGGCTCCAGATGGCCGGCATCGTCGAGGACGTCAGAGCGGGGGGCACCTCCCTGTCGGCGAGCCTCGCGCTGGGAGTGGCGGTGCTCCTCGTCGTCCTCGTGCTGCGGCCGGTGTGGATCTTCCCCTTCCGGTGGGTGCAGGACCGGCTCGGCCGGCGCTCGGGGCGGGGCGGGTGGCGGCCGGCGGCGGTCGCCTCGTGGGCGGGGATGCGGGGCGTGGTCACGGTGGCGGCAGCGCTCCTGCTCCCGCCGGAGACGCCCTACCGTGCCACCTTCGTGCTGGTGGCCCTCGTGGTCACCGTGGGTACCCTGCTGCTCCAGGGCACGACGCTGCCGTGGCTGGCCCGGGTCCTCGACGTGCGGGGCCCGGACGTGCGCGAGGACGCCCTCCAGCGGGCGACCGTCCTCCAGGCGACCACCGCGGCGGGCCTGCGGACCCTGGAGGGGGACCCGGACGTCGACGAGGACACCGAGCGCCTGCTGCGCGAGCAGCGCACCGTGCAGGTGAACCGGGTGTGGGAGCGGCTGGGCGCCGCCCGCGACGACGACCGGCCGACGCCGAGCGAGGCGTACCGGAGGGCGCGGCTGCGGATGCTCGCGGCGGAGCGGGCGGAGCTGCTCGCCATCCGCGATGAGGGACGGGTGGACCAGGAGGTCCTCGCCGAGGTGCTCGCCGCCATGGACGTCGAGGAGAGCACCCTGCAGGTGCGCGAGGCGCGCAGCGCCGACCTGCGCGGGAGCGTCCTGCGGGCCCCGGACCGGGTGGCCTCCGCCTGCGCCCACCTGGCGGAGGCCCCGCAGTGCGTGGTGCCGGGCACCCCGCAGGGGTGTGCGGACTGCCTGCGGGAGGGCACCTCATGGGTCCACCTGCGCGTGTGCCTGGCGTGCGGGCACGTGGGGTGCTGCGACTCCTCCCCACGGCGGCACGCCGACGCGCACCACCGCGCCAGCACCCACCCGGTGATCCGGAGCCTGGAGCCGGGCGAGCTCTGGCGCTGGTGCTTCGTCGACGAGGTGCTCGGGTAGCGTTCGGCCCCGTGAGCCCCCACGCCCGCGTCCCCCTCGCCCGCGTCCCCCTCGTCCTCGCCTCGGCCTCCCCCGCCCGGCTGGCCACGCTCCGTGCCGCCGGGGTCAGCCCGGTGGTGCGGGTCAGCAGCGTGGACGAGGACGCCGAGCTCGCGGCGGCCCTGGAACGAGCGGCGGACCTCACTCCGGCCGACGTGGCCCTCCTGCTGGCCCGCGCCAAGGCCGAGGACGTCACCGCGGCGCTGGAGGCGGCCGGCGAGCCGGGGCGGCTCGTGCTGGGGTGCGACTCGGTGCTCGAGCTGGCCGGCGAACGACACCGCAAGCCGAGGACGCGGACCCAGGCGGTGCGCCGCTGGAAGCGGATGCGCGGGCAGACCGGAGTCCTGCACACCGGGCACTGGCTGGTGGACGACCGCGGCGCCGACGAGGGCGGTACGGCGGGGGCGGTCGGCGCGACCGCCTCGACCACGGTCCACTTCGCCGAGCTCGACGACGAGGAGGTCGAGGCCTACGTCGCGACCGGTGAGCCGCTGCGGGTGGCGGGCGGCTTCACCCTGGACGGTCTCGGCGGCGCCTTCGTGCGGGCCATCGAGGGTGACCCGGGGACCGTCGTCGGCCTGTCGCTGCCCCTGCTGCGCGAGCTGCTCGGCGACGTGGGGGTGCGGTGGTTCGACATCGTGGCGCCCCCCGGCTGACCAGGCCACGCCGCGTGCGTGGCGCCTGGGCGACGCCCGGCGAGACGGTGCGCGCGCGCTCGGTGAGCGAGGCGGGTATGCCGGCCGGCCGGCATACCCGCTATCGCACCGACGTGCTGCGCGAGAGGAGGCGCCACAGCCACGTCGAGGGGACCTCGCGGCCCGTGGCGACGTACTCCACGGCCGCGTCGTCGTAGGACGTCGCACTGACCGCGGCGGTCGCCGAGCCGCCGTCGAGGACCAGCACCGAGTCACCGGGCCGAAGCGGCTCGTCGAGCGCCGGCGTGAAGGTGCTCGCGCCGTCGCGCAGGAGCAGCACGGGCACCGCGGGCAGGGGGCGCTCGCGGGCGTCGGGGTCCCGCAGCAGGTCACCGAGCGTCAGGTGGCCCCTCCGCATCCACCGCACCACCGAAGGCGCCTCCCGGGGCGTGATCCGGATCAGCTCCGGGGTCGGCGTCCGGTCACCACAGCGCTCGACGAGGCGCTCGAGCAGGACGCGTGACCAGGCGTCGTCCTGCCGCAGCACGTGGTCGAGGAACGTCGAGTAGACCGGCGTCATGATGCGCGACAGGGTCTCCCGCGCGACGAGCTCGGTGGGCACGTAGACCGAGTCGATGTTCAGGGCCTGCGCCAGGGCGGCGTTGCTGTGGGTGCGCTGGCGGACGCTGAGCACGAGCCCGGGGTTCTCCTGGCGGGCGTGCTCGGCCATCGCGAGGTTGGTCGCGTCGTGCTCGGTGCCGGCGACCAGGCCCACCGCGCCCCTCACGTCGGGGTTGCCCCCCGCGGGGTCGACCGTGGTCACCTCCAGACCCGCGGCTCGCAGGTCGTTGGTCACCTCGACGCCGAACTGGCCGTCTGCGCACACGACCCACCGACCGGCGGCCAGCCGCTGGCGCTCGGGCGGGAGGGGGGAGCCGGGCAGGCTCATCAGCCAGGTGAGCAGCTGGTAGGTCAGGGGACGCTGCACGGCCAGGGTGAGGTAGGCCCCGTAGACGTCGCCGGGGTTGATCACCGTCGCGGGGCTGAAGTCCAGCATCCGGTCCGCGACGGCGCGCTCGCCGCAACGGGCGATGACGGGCACCTCCGGGCGGAGCAGGCTGACCGTCATGACGATCGCCAGGTTGGCCTCGTCGTCGTCGGTGAGGGCGAGCACCCCGGAGCAGTGGCGGTGACCGAGACCGACCATGCCCAGCGCCGTGGGGTTCCTCGCGTCGGCCCGCAGGGCGGGCGGGTCCACGGTGAGCTGGTGTGCGGCCAGCGAGTCGATGCGGTCGTGGTCCTCGTCGACCACGACGAACCGGCGCCGGGCGTCGTCGAGGGCCCGGCACACCTGCTCGCCGGCGTGCCCGTAGCCCGCGACGACGAGGAACGGCTCGTCCAGCCGTCGGACCCGGCGGCGCACCCGCTGGACGAGCACCGCCTGCCGGAAGCCCTCGTCCTGCAGGAGCGCGAACAGCGTGCCGATCGTGTAGGCCCACCCGACGACGGAGGCGTAGATGGACAGGGTGACCCACATCCGCTGGCCGGTCGTGAAGGCGTGCGGCAGCTCGCCGAAGCCGATCGTCGTCGCCGTGTAGCTCATGAAGTAGAAGGCGTCGAAGACCGTCATCCGCACCGGCTGCCCGGCGCCGTCGACGCCCGGGATGAGGGTGAGCCCGGCGACGGACACGGCGAAGATCACGACGAGCAGCACCAACGGCGCCCGCATCCGCCGCAGCACGAGGAAGATCGCGTCGGTGGACGGCGCCTCGGTCGGGACCGCGACCGGGCGACGCCGGGTGTCCGCCCGCGACTGCCTCGACCACGGCCGGGTCAGCAGGAGCAGCAGCGGGTTGCCCATGGCGTCGCTCAGTGTCGGCGGAAGGAGACGGTCTCCACGACGAGGAGCACCACGGACACGATGTTCGCCAGCAGCGCGCCGCCGGACAGCGACACCACGCTGGACATCGACGAGGCGGTGAGCCCGTCCGCCGACGCCT
Organism: Dermatophilaceae bacterium; assembly: GCA_035633255.1. Lineage (GTDB taxonomy): Bacteria > Actinomycetota > Actinomycetes > Actinomycetales > Dermatophilaceae > DASQFD01. The sequence continues at coordinate 6,396 of DASQFD010000061.1, read as the reverse complement.
GGGTGGCGTACACGTAGACCGACGCGGCGGCGATGAGCTGGATGCAGGCGACGAGGCTGGTCGCCAGGTGCACGGCGCCGATCTGGGTCCGGTCACCGAACTTCAGCAGCGCGGCGATGACGTTGACGACGACCGCGAGGTAGAGCTCGTTGACGTTGTGGACGGCCGGGTCGGAGATGTCACCGATGAAGAAGCCGAAGTTCAGGGTCGCGGCCAGCAGCACGAAGAACCCGAAGACGACCTTCTCGAAGTTCACGGTGCGACAGTACCGCCGCTGCCGCAGCCCGCCGATGGTGCCGCGCACCGCGGGCGGACGTCACGGCGGGCGCGCGGGCAGCCCTTCGTGCCCATCGGAGCGCAGACCGATGTCCGTCGCGGCCCCCGCCGCCCCGTCCGACCCCGGACCCGGGCCGTGCCGGAGCAGGGCCCGGCCGATGACGCCTCGGTGCTCGGGCAGGGCCGCATCGTGCAGGTCCTGCAGCATCACGGAGAGCCGTCGCTGCACCCGGTCGGCGTCCGCGCCCCACCGGGCAACCTCGTCAACCGCCAGGTGGAGGTAGTCGGCGAAGGCCGGCGTGGGGACGACGAGCGAGCCGCCGCCCTCCCCACGGCGCGACCACGGCTCGAGCCGGCGGCTCGCGAGCCGCCGCAGCAGGTCGTGCAGCTGGTCGATGGCCTGGATGGCGGTCGACGGGTCGTTGATCCCGGGCGAGAGAGCCCGGTCGGCGATGTCGACGAGCTGACGCAACCCGAAGCCGACGTCCTGGTCCATGCTGCGCTCGCGCCCCAGGTGGACCGCGGCGCGCAGCCTGTCGTCGTCGGGTGCGGCTCCCTCGCCGCGCACCTCCAGCAGCGGAGCGCCGGCCGGGGCGAACTCCCCCACCGCGCGCAGCACCGTGACGCGCGCCGACAGCTCGTCGGCGTGGCGCAGCAGCGCCGCCTCGTCGAGGCGTTGGACGACGCCGGGGCTGCTCGCCGAGACCACGGTCACTGCTCCGGTGGGCGGGAGCAGGTCGGCGGCGGGCTCCGGGTCGGGTGGGCAGCGGCGCTCGAGCGTCTCGCGGGTGTCCCTGGCGATCGTGTCGATGATCGTGGCCGCCCGGATGGACTGGGCGATGTGGTGGATGAAGAGGAGGAAGACCACGACGCTGGCGAGCATGAAGAGGAACGCGGTGGTCACCGACACCTGGGGGACGAACGGGTCGACGTCGGCGGTGCCGCGGACCGCCCGCAGCACGACCAGCGCGTAGACGAACGTCGCGACGAAGACCCCGAGAGCGAGCTGGTTGCCCCGGTCCCGCAGGAAGGTGCGCAGCACGCGAGGGGAGAACTGGCTGCTCGTCAGCTGGAGCACCACCACGGTGATCGAGAAGACCAGCCCGGTGAACGAGATCATCGACGTGATGATCGCCGACAGCACGGCCCGTGCGCCCTCCGGGCCGCCGGCGAAGAGGAACAGGAGACTGAACGACGTGTCGGCCGCCTTGTCGAGCTCGGTGAGGCCGATCGCCAGGCCCGCGGCCAGCACGGCGCAGGCCATCGGCACCAGCCAGAAGCTGCCGCGCAGCCGCGCCACGACGTCGCTCACGGGCGCTCCCGGCCGACGCGTGGCCGGACGGCCGACGGGACGCTCAGGGTGCCGTCGGTCTCCCGGACGACCGCGCGGACCCGGGCCAAGCCATGCCAGTGCTCGAGGAGCACGTCGCCTCACCTTCCTGCGGAGCCACGCCGCCGTCCGCAGCGCGGACGTGTCGTCGGTGCTCGGACTCCCTACCCACCGGTGACCCGCGCGCAAACACCGAGCCACCGGGCGGGCCGTTCGGGCCGCACCACTGCCCGGCCCCACGACGCCGGCTCCTCGGCCGTCCCGGAAGCCCGGGCGGTGGGCCGCGGTGAGCACGGGCACGCGTCCGCAGCGGGCGCCTACCCTCGCCTCGTGGGCGGGGACGAGCTGGCGCCGACGGGCACGTGTGACCTCACCACCGTCGGCCGCCGCTCCGGGCGGGGCCGCCGCGTCGAGATCTGGTACGTGGTCGTGGACGGGCACGTCGTCCTCACCGGCACGCCCGGGCCACGTCACTGGCTGGCCAACCTGCGCGCGCACCCCCGCGCGGTCCTCCACCTTCGCGACCCGGCCCGGGACCTGGGCGTCACGGCCGAGGAGGTGACCGACCCGGTGCACCGGCGGCGGGTCGCCGAGGAGGCTCGTCGCCTCCAGCCCTGGTACGCCGAGCAGTCCTACTCCGTCGCCGACTGGGTGACCGGCTCCCCCATGGTCGTCCTCACGCCCCGCCCCCCGGTTCCCCCGAGGGCTCCCACGAGGAAGCCGGTGGCGGGTCGACCGGCGGACCCGCGGGCGGGTCGGTGATGCGCAACGCCACCCGTGTCCCGCCGGCACGTCCCAGTCTCGCGCTGACCGCCTCGGATAGCCGGATGAGCCGGTACAGCAGGCCGTACTTGCCCGCCATGAGCGCCCGCAGCCGCTCCTGCGTGGCGGCGTCCGCCAGCACCTCGCTCACCCCTGCGACGACCGGGGCACCCTCGGCGACCCGGCCCCGCTGGTCACACTGCGCCAGCTCCACCCGCGGCGTGTGCCGCAGCCGCTTGACCTTGCCGCTCGACGCGGGCGTCGTCACGAGCAGCGCCCCACCGTCCCCCACGACCCACACCGGCGTCGGCACCGGCTCCCCGCTGCGGCGGAACGTCGTCAGCCGGACGTACTTCTCCCCGGCGAGGTCGGTGACGGGGCGGGCGCTCGGCTCGGTGCTCACCTGCCTACGGTAACCAGCCCGGCCCCGGGCCCGGCAGGGCGGCTCAGTGCCGGCCGGGCGCCGCGCCGTAGGCCGCGCGAGCGGACCGCAGGGCCCGCACGTAGCCGGCGCGCTCGTGGGCCGCGACGTCGACGTCCGAGCCGACGGCCAGCAGGCCCCGTGCCTCGGCGACCGACCGGTACCCCTTGCGCCGCAACCACTCCACGAGTCCTTCCCGCAGCTCACCGGCATACCGGGGGCCGTGCCGGAGCACCGCGGAGGCGGTCATGACCACGTCCGCGCCGGCGAGCAGGTGGGCGACGACGTCCGCCGAGGTCTCGACGCCGGTCGTGGCCGCGAGGGAGCACCCGACCCGCCCCCTCAGCAGCGCGATCCAGGTGCGGGGCAGCCGCCCCTCCTCCGGGGTGGAGAGCCACGACGAAGGCACCACGCTCATCGTCTCGACGTCGATGTCCGGCTGGATGAACCGGTTGAAGAGCACCAGCCCGTCCGCGCCGGCGGCGGCGAGCGCCTGCGCCGTCGCGCCGACCGAGCTGAGGTAGGGGCTGAGCTTGACCGCCACCGGCACCGACACCGCCGACCGCACCCCGGCCAGCACCTCGAGCTGGCGGCTCTCGACGTCGGCGCTGGACGTGCCCGGGTCGCGGGGCGCGCCGTAGAGGTTGACCTCCACCGCCGCCGCACCGGAGGACTCCATCGCCGAGGCGATGGCGGTCCAGCCGCCGGGTGTCGACCCGTTGAGGCTGGCGATGACGGGGACGTCGACCGCGTGGACGACGCGCTCCAGGTGCCGGAGGTATGCCGCCGTGCCGCCCTCCGGGGCCACCCGCCCGCGCGCGCCGGGCCGGGTGCGAGCCCGCGGCGGGGTGGGGAAGTAGCCGTCGGCCTCGCCGTGGGCGTCGTCCTCGGGCACCGTGGCGAGGAGGTCCGCGACCTCCTGCTCGCGCACCTCCTCCTCGAAGATCGAGGGCAGCACGACCGCCCCGATCCCGGCGTCCGCCAGCGCCCGGACGCCGTCGACCGTCGCCGTGATCGGCGAGGAGGACGCGACGAGGCAGGAGCGGAGCGAGAGCCCCAGGTACGTCGTGGACAGGTCCACGCTCGTGCCGGGCACCGTGACCGAGGCCGGTGAGGTGATCACCGGGCTCACCGGGCCGGCCGTCAGGGCGCGGCCCGTCGTCGCTGACGTCGTCATGCGTTCGCCCTCCTCGGGTCCGGGACGAAGGCCGACGCCGGGTGGGTGGCCATGTCCTCGTACGTCGCCCAGCGCAGCTCGTTGGCCTCCTGCGCCAGCTTGAGCAGCCGCTCCGCCTCGGCGGGGTCGGCGTCGCGGAGCATGCGGTAGCGCAGCTCGCGGTAGACGTAGTCGCCCAGCGGCAGGGACGGCCGCGGCGAGTCGAGCATGAACGGGTTGCCGCCCGCGTCCCGCACGGTCGGGTCGTAGCGCACCAGCGGCCAGTGGCCGGAGCGCACGGCGCGGTGCTGCTGGTCCAGCCCCTGCCGCATGTCGTAGCCGTGGGCGATGCAGTGGCTGTAGGCGATGATCAGCGAGGGGCCGTTGTAGGCCTCGGCCTCCCGGAAGGCCCGCAGCGTCTGCTGGGCGTCCGCCCCGAGCGCGACCCGGGCGACGTAGACGCTGCCGTAGGCGATGGCCTGCAGCGCGAGGTCCTTCTTCGGCACCGACTTGCCGGCGCTGGCGAACTTGGCGATGGCGGCGATCGGCGTCGCCTTGGAGGACTGCCCGCCGGTGTTGGAGTACACCTCGGTGTCCATGACCAGGATGTTGACGTTCCGCCCGGTGGCCAGCACGTGGTCCAGGCCGCCCGAGCCGATGTCATAGGCCCAGCCGTCCCCGCCGACGGTCCACACCGCGCGGCGGACCAGGTGGTCGCCGACGCTGCGCAGGTCCACCAGCTCACGCTGCTGCGCCGGACCGAGGCCCCCCTCCGCCTCCAGCTGGTCCAGGCGCAGCAGCACCGCGGCCAGCCGTTCCCGCTGCGCGGCGAGCTCGGACTCGCGCACCTGCGGCGCGGCCAGGACCGCGTCGACGAGGTCGGGCCCGACCTCCTCGCGCAGCGACTCGAGCCGCTGGCGCGCCAGCCGGGTGTGCAGGTCGGCCGCCAGCCGCAGGCCCAGCCCGAACTCGGCGTTGTCCTCGAAGAGGCTGTTCGACCAGGCCGGCCCCCGGCCCTCCTTGTTGCGCGCCCACGGCGTCGTCGGCAGGTTGCCGCCGTAGATGGAGGAGCACCCCGTGGCGTTGGCGACGGTGAGCCGGTCGCCGAACAGCTGGCTGATCAGCCGCAGGTACGGCGTCTCCCCGCAGCCGGAGCAGGCGCCCGGGAACTCGAACAGCGGCTGCAGGAACTGCGTGCCGCGCACCGTCCCGAAGTCCACGCGGCTCCGGTCGTTGACCGGCAGCGACTCGAAGAACCCGACCTCCCGCTGCGTGGAGGCGAAGAGGTCCTCGTCGGCCTCGACGAGGTTGATCGCCTTGAGGTCGGTGCCGGGCACCGGGCTGACCGGGCACGCCTCGACGCACAGCCCGCACCCCGTGCAGTCCTCGGACCACACCTGCAAGGTGTACTGCGCGCCCGGCAGCCCGACCGCGTTGAGCGGGGCGGAGAGGAAGCCCTCCGGCGCACCGTCGAGCACGCCGGAGTCGTAGAACTTCGACCGCAGGATCGCGTGCGGGCAGACGAACGCGCAGGTGCCGCACTGGATGCACGCGTCGGGGTCCCACTGGGCCACCCGGTCCGAGATCCGCCGCTTCTCGTATGCCGTGGTGCCGCTCGGGAAGGTGCCGTCCACCGGGAGGGCGCTGACCGGCAGGTCGTCACCGCGGCCGGCCATCATCACCGAGGTGACGTTCCGCACGAACTCGGGGGCCCCGGCCGCGACCAGCGGCCGCGGCTCCCGGTCGGTCGTGACCCGCGCGGGCACCGGAACCTCGGCGAGCGCGGCCAGCGTCGCGTCGACGGCGTTCTCGTTGCGCTCGACCACCTCGAGGCCGCGGCGGGCGTAGGTCTTGCGCAGCGCCTCCTTGATCCGCTCGATGGCCAGCTCGCGCGGCAGCACCCCGGAGACCGCGAAGTAGCAGGTCTGCAGGACGACGCCCTTGCGCCCGGGCAGGCCGGCGTCGCGCGCGACGCCGGCCGCGTCGATGGCGTACAGCCGGAGGTGCTTGGCCAGGATCTGCTCCTGGACGTACCTGGGCAGGGCGTCCCACACCTCGTCGGCCGGCATCGGCGCGTCGAGCAGCAGCGCGGCGCCCTGGCCGGCGTGACTCACGATGTCGAGGGTCTCCAGGAGGCCGAAGTGGTGGCAGCCGACGAATTGCGCCCGGTTCGCGAGGTAGGGCGCCCGGATCGGCCGGGGCCCGAACCGCAGGTGCGAGACCGTCGTGCCGCCGGACTTCTTGGAGTCGTAGACGAAGTACGCCTGGGCGTAGACCTTCGGGTCCGCGGCCAGGATCTTGACGGTGTTCTTGTTGGCGCCCACCGTGCCGTCGGACCCCAGGCCGAAGAACACCGCGCGGGTGGCCTCGGGGTCCTCGACGTCGAGCTCGGGGTCATAGGGCAGCGAGGTCCCGGAGACGTCGTCGTTGATGCCGATGGTGAACCCGTCG
>DASQFD010000060.1:0-22366 GCA_035633255.1 Dermatophilaceae bacterium | reverse complement strand
GGCGAGCTGGCTGGCCATCAGGCCGGCGCCGACGATCCCGACCTTGGTGACCGGGCGGGCCAGGCTCCGGTCCGGGGCGCCCGCGGGGCGCTTGGCCCGCTTCTGGACCAGGTCGAAGAAGTAGAGCCCGGCCCGCAGCTCGTCGCCCATGACGAGGTCGGCGATCGCCTCGTCCTCCGCGGCGAAGGCGGCGTCGCGCTCGGCGGTGCGGGCCGCCCGGACCAGCTCGATCGCCCGGTAGGGGGCGGGGGCGGTGCCGGAGGTCTTCAGGTCGGCCAGGCCCGTGGCGGCGGCCAGGGCCGCCTCCCACTCCGCCTCGTCACGCGACACGGGCGGCCGCTCGACGGTGACCTGACCGGAGACGACGCCGGCCGCCCAGAGGATCGACTGCTCGAGGAAGTCGGCCGGCTCGAGGAGGACGTCGGCCATCCCCAGCTTGGCGGCCTGCGGGCCCTTGAGCATCCGGTTGGTGTTGAGCGGGTTCTCGACGATCACCTTGAGCGCTTCCGCGGGCCCCACGAGGTTGGGCAGCAGGTAGGCGCCGCCCCACCCCGGGATGAGCCCGAGGAAGACCTCGGGCAGGGCGATCGCCGGGACACCCGCCGACATGGTGCGGTAGTCGCAGGCGAGGGTCAGCTCCACCCCGCCGCCCATGGCGGCACCGTTGACGAAGGCGAACGTCGGCACCGGCAGATCCATGATCATCCGGTATGCCGTGTGCCCGCCACGGGCGCCCTCCAGCGCCTCCTCGCGCTCCTTGATGGCCGTGACGGCGTTGAAGTCGGCGCCGACGACGAAGATGAACGGCTTGCCGGTGAACCCGACGGCCGCGATCTCGCCGGCCTCGGCGCGCGCACGCAGCCCGTCCACGGTGACCGCGAGCCGGGCGACGCTCACCGGGCCGAAGGTGTTCGGCTTGGTGTGGTCGAAGCCGTTGTCGAGAGTGACCAAGGCCATCGTCCCGGCGCCGCCCGGCAGGGGGACGTCGCGGACGAGGGCGGAGGTGACGACCTCGTCGGGGAAGCGCGCGGCGACCTCCTCGGCGTGGGCGGCGAGGTCGCTGCCCGTGGGGCCGGCGGCGGCGGGGGTCATGGTGTCGTTCATGTCAGCCCTCCTGGCCGGCGTCGGTGCCCTGGTCGGTGCGGTAGCCGGCGTGGTGCGGGTTCTCCCAGATGACGGCTCCACCCATCCCGATGCCGATGCACATGGCGGTCAGGCCGTAGCGCACCTCGGGGTGCTCCTCGAACTGGGCGGCCAGCTGGTTCATCAGCCGGACGCCGGAGGAGGCCAGCGGGTGGCCGGTGGCGATGGCGCCGCCGTACTCGTTGACCCGCTTGTCGTCATCGGCGATGCCGAAGTGGTCGAGGAAGGCGATCACCTGCACGGCGAAGGCCTCGTTGAGCTCGAACAGGCCGATGTCCTCGATACTCAACCCTGCGGTGGCGAGCGCCTTCTCGGTCGCCGGGACCGGACCGATGCCCATGACCTCCGGCGCGACGCCGACGAAGCCGTAGGACACCAGGCGCATCTTCACCGGCAGGCCGAGCTCGGTCGCGGCGGCCTCGGAGGCGAGGATGCACGCGGTCGCCCCGTCGTTGAGGCCGGCGGCGTTGCCGGCGGTGACGTTGCCGTGCGCGCGGAACGGCGTCTTCAGCGTCGCCAGCTCGTCGACGGTCGTGCCCGGGCGCGGCGGCTCGTCGGCGGTCGCCAGGCCCCAGCCCTGCTCGGCGCTGCGCGTCGCCATCGGCACGAGGTCCGGCTGGATCCGGCCCGCCTGGTAGGCGGCGGCCAGCTTGGCCTGGCTCGCGACGGCGTACGCGTCGCAGCGCTCCTTGGTGATGGCGGGGTAGCGGTCGTGGAGGTTCTCCGCGGTCTTGCCCATGATCAGGGCGCTCGGGTCCACGAGCTTCTCGGAGACGATCCGCGGGTTGGGGTCCACGCCCTCGCCCATGGGGTGGCGGCCCATGTGCTCGACGCCGCCGGCGACCGCGACGTCGTAGGCGCCGAACGCGATCGAGCTCGCGACGTTGGTGACGGCCGTCATCGCGCCGGCGCACATCCGGTCCAGGGAGTAGCCGGGGGTGGTCTCGGGCAGTCCGCTGAGCAGGGCGGCCAGCCGGCCCAGGGTCAGGCCCTGGTCGCCGATCTGGGTCGTGGCCGCGACGGCCACCTCGGCGACCCGGTCCTTGGGCAGGCCGGGGTTGCGGCGGAGTAGCTCGCGGATGCATCGGATGACGAGGTCGTCGGCGCGCGTCTGGGCGTACATGCCCTTCTGTCCGGCCTTGCCGAACGGGGTCCGGACCCCGTCGACGAAGACGACCTCCTGCAGCGTGCGGGCCACGTGGGCCTCCCTCTCGCGTCGGTCGGTGGTGTCCCCGACAGGGGACCGTTCGATGTTACTGGTCGGTATGCCGTGGGCGCACCAGCCCCGCTGGTGAGTGCCGTCACCCGGTCGCCGGCGCCGCCGACGCCGCCAGCGCGCCCGGGGCGCCGGGGCGCTCAGGTGTCGGGGTTCGCCTCGAAGGCCGCGACGAGGAGGGGGGCGACGATCGCCGCCTGCCACGGCCGCGCCCCCAGCGCCCGGAGGGCGGCGGTGAAGCCCGCGCCGTCGCGCTCGGCGGGCGGGGTCCACACCACGCGTCGCAACGGGTCGGGGGAGACGACGTTCTCCACCGGGACGGTGTGCTTCTCGGCGAAGGTCGCCAGGTCGGCCCGCACCGCCGCCAGCCGGGCCGCGGCGACGGGGTCCCGGTCCGCCCAGGCGCGCGGAGGCGGGGGCCCGTCACTGCGCATCGTGCGGTCGGGCAGGGCGGAGTCCGGCAGCTCGCGCGCCCGGGCGACCGCCTCCACCCACTGCCTGCCGTAGCGGGGGATGGTGCGGGGGCTCTTGGGCAGGTCGTTCGTGCTGCGCGGAGCGGCCCCGGCGATGGAGACCAGCGCGGCGTCGGAGAGCAGGCGGCCCGGGGCGATGTCCCGTGAGCGCGCGATGTCGTCGCGGGCGTACCAGAGCTCACGCAGCACCGCGACGTCGCGACGGGAGCGCAGGGTCGTGATCCCGCTCGTGCGCCGCCACGGCTCGGCCCGCTCCGTCGGCTGCCAGTCGAGCAGCGCGGCGAACTCCTGGCGCGCCCACTCGTCCTTGCCCTGCACGGCCAGGTCGACCCCCATGAGGTTGCGCAGCTCGCTGAGCACCTCGACGTCGAGCGCGGCGTAGCGCAGCCACGGCTCGGGTAGCGGCCGGGTGGACCAGTCGGCGGCCGAGTGCTCCTTGGCGAGGGTCAGCCCGAGGTAGTGCTCCACCACGGCTCCCAGGCCGACGCGCGGCAGGCCGATCAGGCGGGCGGCGAGCTCGGTGTCGAAGAGCTGGCGGGGGCGCAGCCCCACCTCGGCGAGGCACGGGAGGTCCTGGGTGGCCGCGTGCAGGACCCACTCCGCGGGCCCGATCGCCTCCTGCAGCGGCGTCAGGTCGGGCAGTGCCGCCGGGTCCACCAGCCAGGTGCCGGAGCCGTCGCGGCGCAGCTGCACCAGGTAGGCCCGCTGCCCGTAGCGGTAGCCGGACGCGCGCTCGGCGTCCAGGGCGACCGGCCCTCCGCCGGCGGCCACCGCGGCGGCCGCCTCGGCGAGCCCTCGCTCGCTGTCCACGACCCGGGGCACGCCCCCCGCCGGCTCCGACAGCGGGATGCCCGGCGGCGGCGCCGCCACCGAGGAGTCCGCGCCGGGGGTCGCGGGGGCCGGGGTGGGCGGGCTCCCGGCCGAGGAGGTCACGCTCACCGGCCCGTGGTCACCGTCGCGGCCCGGGGAGGGCGATGACGCCGTCGGGCAGCGGCGGGAGCCCGGCGATGGTGCACAGCAGGTCCGACCACGCGAGCAGGTGCAGCCCGAGGTCGTCGTCCAGGGGGGTCCAGGACGCGCGCACCTCCATCTCCACCGTCGCCGGACGGTCCGCGAGGCCGCCGAAGCTCTCCGAGACCACACAGGTGACCGTGCCCGCCTCACCGGTGTAGTCCAGGCCGCGGGCGTCGAGGGAGTCCATCAGCCAGCTCCAGCCGACCGACTGCAGGACCGCGTCGCCGGCCACCTCCGGCTCGAGCTCGGCGCGGGCGAAGGTGACGGCCCGCCACTGCCCGCCCCACGGCTCCGGCTCGGACGGGTCGTGCAGCAGGACGAACCGCCCGGACGCCAGCTCCTCCTCGTCGTCGGCGCTGGAGAGCACGTCGGCGGTGAGCGCGACCGCGCTCGGGGCGATCCGCTGCGGCGCGGGCACCTCGGTGAGCCGCACCTCCGGGCGGAGCTGCGCTCGGCGCAGCCCCTCGAGAGCGCGGGTGAACTCCGGCGACTCTCGACCCGTCACGGTGCGGCTGGCCACCAGTGCAGCGTATGCCGGGTGGCCGCCGTCGCACCGTACCTGCCGGTGACGGCGCGCCGCCCACCCGTACGCTGCGCGGGTGCTCAGCCTCCTGGCCCTCGGCTCCTCGGTCGTGTGGGGAGCGTCGGACTTCGCGGCCGGGCTCCTCTCGCGGCGCCGGCCGGCGGTCGCCGTGGTCGGCTGGACCCAGGGGCTGGCGCTCCTGCTGCTCAGCGTGCTCGTGGCCGGCAGGCAGGTGCTCGAGCCCGGCGCGGTCACGTGGTCCGGCTGGCCCCCCTGGGCCGTGCTCGCGGGCCTGGCCGGCGCGAGCGGCCTGGTCTGCTTCTACAGTGCGCTCTCGACCGGGACGATGGGCGTCGTGGCGCCCATCGCCGCCCTCGGGGTGGCCGTGCCGGTGCTGCTCGGTGTCGCGACCGGAGACGAGCCGTCCCCCTGGGCCTGGGTGGGGATGCTGGTCGCCGTCGTCGGGGTGACCCTCGCCAGCGGGCCCGAGCTCAGCGGCGACGTCTCGCCCCGCCCGGTCGTCCTCGCGGGGTGCGCGGCGGTCGGCTTCGGCTTCGCGCTCTTCGCGCTGGACCGCGGCGCCCGCAGCTCGACGCTGATGACCCTCTGGGGCATGCGGCTGACCTCCGTGACCATCTTCGTCGTCGCGGCGCTGGCCCTGCGGACGGTCGGAGGGGTCCGGCGCCGGGAGGTGCCGTACCTCGCGCTCATCGGGACCGGCGACCTCGCCGCCAACGCGATGTTCGCCGTGGCCTCCTCCCGCGGGCAGGTCAGCGTCGCCGCGGTGCTCGGCTCCCTCTACCCGGTGATGACCACGCTGCTCGCCCGGGTGGTCCTCAAGGAGCGGCTGCGCGGCATACAGAAGGCCGGAGTGGTGCTCTCCATCGCGGGTGCGGCAGTCATCGCGTCCTGATCACCGTGGGAGGATCTGCGCCGTGACCACCGACCCCGTTCCGGCCGCCCCGGTGGACCCTGCCGGCCCGGTGGACGCTGCCGGCCCGGTGGGCCACGCCGGCCCGGCCGGCTCCGCGCTGGTGCGGGCGGCGCGCGGGCGGGAGGTGGCACACACCCCCGTGTGGTTCATGCGGCAGGCCGGGCGCTCGCTGCCGGAGTACCGCCGGGTCCGCGAGGGCGTGCCGATGCTCGAGGCGTGCCGTCGACCCGAGCTGGTCACCGAGATCACCCTGCAGCCGGTGCGCCGGCACGGGGTCGACGCGGCGATCCTCTTCTCCGACATCGTGGTGCCGCTGGCGGCCGTCGGGGTCGACCTCGACATCGTCCCGGGGGTGGGGCCGGTGGTCGCCGAGCCCTTCCGCACGCGGGCCGACCTCGACCGGTTGCCCGAGCTGACGCCCGACCTGGTCCCGGACATCGCCGAGTCGGTGCGGCTGCTCGTCGCCGAGCTCGGGGACACCCCGCTGATCGGCTTCGCCGGAGCGCCCTTCACCCTCGCGTCCTACCTCGTCGAGGGGGGTCCGTCGCGCTCGCACGAGCACACCAAGGCGCTGATGCACGGTGACCCGGACCTCTGGGAGGCCCTGTGTGCGCGGCTCGCGCAGGTCGCCGGCGCGTTCCTGCGGGTGCAGGCGGAGGCGGGGGCGAGCGCCGTCCAGCTCTTCGACAGCTGGGTCGGCGCGCTGCCCCGCGCCGACTACCTGCGCTTCGTCCAGCGGCACTCCGCGGTGGCGCTGGCGGCGGTCGCGGACCTGCAGGTGCCACGCATCCACTTCGGCGTGGGCACCGGCGAGCTGCTGCGCGACATCGGGGAGGCGGGCGCGGAGGTGGTCGGCGTCGACTACCGCCTGTCCCTCACCGACGCGCTGGCCCGCCTGGGCGGCCGGTATGCCGTCCAGGGCAACCTCGACCCCGCCCTCCTCTTCGCCCCGTGGCCGGTGCTCGAGGCCACGGTGCGCGAGGTCGTCCGGGAGGGGCGGGCCGCGCCGGGGCACATCTTCAACCTCGGCCACGGCGTGCTGCCGTCGACCGACCCCGACGTGCTCACCCGGGTGGTGGAGCTCGTCCACGAGGTGTCCGCGCGCTGACCGTGCTCCCTCGGCGCGCCGAAGAGCGCCCGTCAGGCCGCCGGCCCACCCGCCGCGGGCGGGGCGGTCGCGGGGTGGAGCAGTCGGCGCCGGCGCAGCCACGTCAGCAGCGGCACGAGCACCACGGCGAGGACGACCGCGAACGGCAGGACCGCTCCCACCCCCGTGAGCACGACCACGGCGGACGCGGTGAACGCCGCCCACCCGGCCGCCAGGCCGTCGAGGAAGCCCCCGCCGGGTGAGGGCGCGAGGTTGCCCACGTCCGTCGCCAGGGTGACCGTCACCGGCGACATCGCCACGGAGTCCTCGAGCGTCGCCAGCGATGCCTTGAGCGCGTCGAGGTCGGCCTGGCGCCGGGACAGCTCCGCCTCCAGCGCCACCACGTCGGCGATCCTCTCCGCGCGCGACATCAGCGCACGGACCCGCGCCACGCTCGCCTCCATGGATCGCACCCGCGACTCGGTGTCCACGTACGTCGAGGTGACGTCCTGCGCCGAGCTCGTCCGGTCGACCACCGTGCCGAGAGCCGCGAGGCGGTCGAGGGCGCCGTCCAGCCGGTCCGCGGGCACGCTGACGGTCAGCGTGCCGACCGAGCCGTCTGAGCCGTCTGAGCCGTCTGAGCCGTCTGAGCCGTCGGAGGTGGCGGCGCTGTCGGAACCGCCGGGGGCGTCGCTGGCGTCGGGCGTGCCGTCGCCCGCTGCCTCGGGGTCCGTGCCGCCCGTCCGTCCGGCCCACTGCACGTCCTCGCTCAGGACCCCCCCGCCCACGGCGGCCGCCACGGCTCGCACCCGGGCCGCCGCGGTGGCCACGTCCGCGACGGTGAGCGACAGCTGCGCCCGACGCGCGACCTTCTGCCCGACCGGCGCGGGGGCCGCCGCCGGCGCGGCGGCGGGGCCACGCTCGGCCTGGGTGGCCGCCGAACCGAGGCCGCCGTCCGAACCGGCGCCACCGTCCGAAAGGGCGCGACCGTCCGAGCCGGCACCGAGGCCCCCCTCCACCCCGCGGCCTGCCACGGCGCCGGCACCCTGACCGGCCGGCGAGGAGCTGGTGTCCGAGCCGGAGCTGCACCCGGCGAGCCCGGCCCCGAGGACGCCGGCGGCCACCAGCGCCACGGCCCGGGTGGCTGTCCTGCGAGGGATGCGCCGCGTCGTCATGGCCTGCTCCGTTCTCGTGCGCGGCCGGTCGCCGCGTGTGGTCCTTGGACCGCCACTGCCCCTGCGCGGTTCCGTGGCCTCGGTCTCGATCGGGTCACGGGGCGGTGAGAGGGTGGAGGCATGCCCGGCCAGACTCCGTCCAGCACCTCGCCCCCGCTCTCGGCGGAGCGCTCCAGCGCCTCGGGGCAGCACTTCGCGGGAGCCGCGACAGGCCCACGGGTGGTCGTCGTGGGAGGGGGCATCGGCGGCCTGACCACCGCGCTGGTCCTCGCCCGCGAGGTGCCCGGGGTTCGGGTCACCATCCTCGAGGCCGGCGACCGCCTCGGCGGCAAGCTGCGCACCGAGGAGGTCGCGGGCCACCGCGTCGACGTCGGCGCGGAGGCGATGCTGGCGCTGCGGCCCGAGGCGGTCGACCTGGTCGAGGCGGTCGGCGCCGGGGCCGAGCTCGTCACGCCGGTGACCACTGCCGCATCGGTGTGGTCGCGCGGAGCCCTGCACCCGCTGCCCCGGGCCACGCTCATGGGCATCCCGGCCGACCCCGAGAGCACCCGGCGGATCCTCACCGACGACGAGGTCGAGCGGCTGCGGCGCGAGGAGGACTGGCCGGGCGGCCCGCTCGTCGAGGACGTCTCGGTCGGTGACTACGTCGCCGCCCGCCTCGGCCCCGCGGTCGTCGACCGGCTCGTCGAGCCGCTCCTCGGAGGGGTGTATGCCGGCCACGCCCGGCGCCTCTCCCTCCAGGCGACGATGCCCGCGGTGTGGCAGGCCGCCACGACCGGGGCGAGCCTGAGCGAGCTCGCCGCCCGAGCCATGGGCCCGCGCCCCCCGGCAAGCGCCCCGACGACCACCGCAGGCACCGCGGCCACCGCAGGCACCGCAGGCACCGCAGGCACCGCAGGCACCGCGGGCGGTCCGGGCGCGCCCGCGAGCCGGCGTCCACCCTTCGCCGGCATCGTCGGCGGCGTGGGGCGGCTGCCGGAGCTCGTGCTCCGGGCCCTCGAGCCGCACCAGGTCGAGGTCCGCACCGGCACGATCGTGCGGGAGCTGGAGCGCACCGCGACGGGCTGGGCGGTCGTGGCCGGGCCGACCACGAACCCGGAGCGCATCGAGGCCGAGGCCGTCGTGGTGACCCTGGGACCGGGTCCCACGGCCCGGCTGCTGTCCCCCCACGCGGCGACCGCGGCATCGGTGCTCGGCGCGATGCAGACCGCGTCCAGCGCGGTCATCACGCTCGCGGTGGAGCGTCCAGGGCTCGGCGAGCTGCCCGGCTCCGGGTTCCTCGTGCCGCCGGTCGAGGGGCACACCATCAAGGCGAGCACCTTCAGCGCCTCGAAGTGGGCCTGGACCCGGGCCCTCTCCGACGACGTCACCTTCCTGAGGGCGTCGATCGGCCGGGCCGGTGAGGAGTCCGACCTCCAGCGCGAGGACGCCGAGCTCGTCGACGTGGCGGTGCGGGAGGTCGGCGAGGCCCTCGGCCGCCCGCTCACCCGCGTCGTCGACGCCCATGTCCAGCGCTGGGGCGGCGGCCTGCCGCAGTACGTCGTCGGGCACGTCGGGCGTGTCGCCGCGGTCCGGGCCGACGTGGACCGGCTGCCCGGGCTGGCGCTCGCCGGGGCGGCATACGACGGGGTGGGCATCCCGGCGGTCGTCGCCTCGGCGACCACGGCCGCGCAGGCGGTGGCGGCGCACGTGCGCAGCACCCTGGCGGGGACGGGAGAATGGGGCCCATGACCAGCGACGCCACCCCGACCACCGCCTCCTCGGCCGCCGCCTCCGCCCCGGCCGCCTCCGCCCCGGCCGCCTCCGCCTCAGCCGCCGCATCCGCCCCGGCGGAGACCGCCCGGTCCGCCCCGTCCAAGCCCGGGGCGGCGCGGATCCGGGAGATCAACGACACGATCCGGTATGCCATGTGGTCGGTCTTCGCCGTCGCCGAGCCGCTCGGCGACGCGGACCGGGAGAAGCTGGCCGGGGAGGTCGAGTCCCTCTTCGCCGACCTCGACGAGGGCGGCGTCGCGACCCGCGGGGTCTACGACGTCGCGGGGCTTCGCGCCGACGCCGACCTCATGGTGTGGTGGCACGCCGAGACGGTCGAGCAGGTGCAGGACGCCTACCACCGGCTGCTGCGCACCGAGTTCGGCGCCCACCTCGACCCGGTGTGGTCGGTCGTGGCGCTGCACCGTCCCGCGGAGTTCAACAAGAGCCACATCCCGGCCTTCATGGCCGACGAGGAGGCGCGCGCCTACGTGTGCGTCTACCCGTTCGTCCGGTCCTACGACTGGTACGTCATGGACGACCAGGAGCGGCGCGACATGCTCGTCGAGCACGGGCAGATGGCGCGCGGCTACCCCGACGTGCGGGCCAACACCATCGCGGCGTTCGCGCTGGGGGACTACGAGTGGGTGCTGGCCTTCGAGGCGGACGAGCTGCACCGGATCGTCGACCTCATGCGCGACCTGCGGGCCAGCAAGGCCCGGCTGCACGTCCGCGAGGAGGTGCCGTTCTACACCGGCCCGCGCGTGGCGGTCGGCGACCTGGTGGCCCGGCAGCGCTGAGGCCCGTCAGCCCCGGCCGGTGGCGTGGGGGAACACACGCCCCCCGGCAGCTCACCCGCCGCGTCGCCACGGTCCCCGCGTGGTAGAGGTAAGCCGTGGGCGTCATCCGGACCGAGCGCCTCACGAAGCGCTACGGCAGCTCCCCGGCGCTCGTGGACCTCGACCTCGAGGTCGACCGCGGTGAGGTCTTCGGCTACCTCGGGCCGAACGGGTCGGGCAAGACGACGACCATCCGGCTGCTGCTGGGCCTCATCCGGCCGACGTCCGGACGGGCGGAGGTGCTGGGCGGGGACGCCCGACGCGACGCGGTGTCGATCCACCGACGGGTGGCCTACGTCCCGGGGGACGCCGCGCTGTGGCCGGCGCTCACCGGCGCCGAGACCCTGCACCTGCTGGGCCGCGTCCACGGCCGGGCCGACCCGGCATACCGCGACGAGCTGGTGGAGCGCTTCGAGCTCGATCCGTCGATGCGCGTCCGCGCGTACTCGAAGGGGAACCGCCAGAAGCTCTCGCTCATCGCCGCGCTGATGACCCGCGCGGAGCTGCTCGTCCTCGACGAGCCGACCGGTGGGCTGGACCCCCTCATGGAGCAGGTCTTCCGTGAGTGCGTCCGGGAGGCGCAGGCCGGTGGCCAGACCGTCTTCCTCTCCTCGCACGTGCTCGCCGAGGTGGAGGCCCTGTGCGGGCGGGTCGGCATCCTGCGCGCCGGCCGGCTGGTCGAGTGCGGGTCGCTGGACTCGATGCGGCTGCGCTCGGCGCTGGCGGTGGAGGCGACGTTCGACGGGCCGGTGCCGGACGTGCGCGGCATACCCGGTGTCGCCGATGTCGCGGTCGAGGCGGGGACGCTGCGGTGCCGCGTGGACGGGCCGGTCGGGCCGCTGCTCGCGGTGCTGGCCCGGGCGGGTGCGGTCCGGGTGACCAGCCGGGAGCCGTCGCTGGAGGCGTTGTTCCTCACCCACTACGGCGAAGCCGTCGGGCACGGCCGCGCGCCGGTGAGGGACGGCACGGCGTGACGGACCCGGCCGGACGCGCGGTGGCGGGACTGGCGTTGCGCGGGACGTGGCGGGCGGCGCTCGCCATTGCCGTGGCGAACGTGGTGGTGACGGTGACGGCGGTGCTGGGGTACGTCGCGGCCTACCCGAACCCGGTCGACCGGCTGGCCCTGGCGCGGAGCATCGGCGCCAACCCGGGGCTGACCGCGCTGTTCGGCGAGACCCGGGCGCTGGAGACCATCGCCGGGTTCACGGAGTGGCGGGTCGTGCTCGTCCTCGCCCTCGTGGGGGCGGTGTGGGGGCTGTTGGCCACCACCCGGGTGCTGCGAGGTGAGGAGGATGCCGGTCGCACCGAGGTGCTGCTCGCCGGGCCGCTGCGACCGACATCAGTGGTCGTGGCGTCCCTGGCCGGGGTCGGTGCGGCCCTGCTCGGGCTGCTCGCGCTGACCACCCTCGGGCTGGCGCTCGGGGCCGGGGGTGACCTCGGGGTCGCCCGGGCCGTGCTGCTCGCGCTGACCGTGGTGGGCGCGGCGGCGTCCATGGTGGGCGTCTCGGCGGTCACCTCGCAGGTGGCCGGCACCCGGCGTGGGGCGGCGGGTCTTGCGGCAGCGGTGCTGGGGTTGGCGTACCTCGTGCGCGTCGTCGCCGACTCCGGAACGGGACTTCGCTGGCTGCGCTGGGCCACGCCGCTGGGCTGGCTGGAGCTGGCGCACCCGTTGACCGAGCCCGCGGTGGCTCCGGTCGTCCTGTTGTACCTGCTGGGCCTGGCCGGTGCCGTGGTGGCGGTGGCGCTCGTGGGTCGCCGGGACACCGGGGCGGGGCTGCTGGCCGGCTCCGGCGGACGTCCGCCGCGCACGGCGTGGCTCGGCAGCCCCCTCGGGCTGGCGGCCCGGCTGGCGCTCGGCCCGGCGGCCGGCTGGGCGATCGGGCTGGGGGTCGTCGGCGCCCTGATCGGCCTGGTCGCGCGGACCGCGGCGGACGCGATGTCGGGGTCGAGCAGCGGCGACGTGCTGGGCGGGCTCGGCATCGAGGAGTCGGGGACCCGTGCCTACGTGGGGGTGTCGTACGTCCTCCTCAGCCTGGCCCTCACGCTGGCGGCGGCGGGACAGGTCGCCGCCGCGCGGGACGAGGAGGCGGCCGGCCGGCTGGACACCCTGCTGGTCCGCCCGGTCTCCGTGGTCCGCTGGCTGGTCGGCCGGCTCGCCATCGCGGTCGCTCTCCTGGCGGTCGGCGCGGCCGCCACCGCAGTGGGGACGGCATCGACCGGAGTGCTCAGCGGGCTGGGCGTGCCGCTGGGCGACCTCGCCGTTGCGGCGCTGAACACCCTGCCCGCGGCGCTGTGCATCCTCGGCCTCGGCACCCTGCTGCACGGGGTGGTCCCACGAGCCGCGGTGCCCCTCACCTACGCGGTGGTGGCCGGCTCCTTCCTCCTCGAGGTGGTCGGTTCGACCGCCCGCCTGCCCGGCTGGCTGCTGGGCCTGTCGGTGCTGCACCACGTGGCCCCGGCACCAGCGGTGGAGCCCGACTGGGCGTCAGCGGCCGTCCTGGTCGGTCTCGGGGCCGTCTTCGCCGTCGGCGGCGCGCTCGCGCTCCGCTCCCGTGATGTCGAGCCCGGCTGACGTCCCCACGCGCCGCTTCTCCAGCAGGGGACGCAGGCCCCGGTTCAGCTCCGGGAGGAGGCGGGCCCAGTAGACGAGGTTGGCGGCGACGCCGTAGGCCACCAGGTCACGGCGCCCGCGGACGGCACCCCACACCGGCACGGTGATCGGCCAGAGCAGCATGAGGCGCTGCTCATCGGTCACGCGCATGACCCCGCTCAGGCCGCCGGCGGTCACGACGAGCCCCACGGGATCCAGGGCGAGCGTTCCCCCGAGCATCGCCGAGACCCCGTAGCCACCGCGGAACCGGCTCCACACCGGTGCGATGTGCCCGACCAGGGCCCCGAAGGCGGCCGCCGGAGCGGCGGGCGTCCCGGGAAGCAGCGCCCGCGCCGCGGCCGTGGGGATGGCGGCCTTGGCCGCCTCCATCCCGACCGCCACGAGCATCGCCCGGGCGCCGCCGTGCGCGTGCACGCTCGTGGGGGTGATGCCCCGCAGCTCGATGGTGGTGCCCTCGTCGTCCACCGCGATGCGGGAGGTGGACAGGTCAGCCCCGGGAGCCACCCGCTGGCCGACGATGCGGGAGAAGGACACGGACCCGCTGAGGTAACCCGCCACGGCCCCCGCGACCGCCGCCCCGCGGTCCGACATCTGCCTCATCGCCGAACTCCTCCCTCCGTGGACGCCGTCTCGCGACCCTCCGCAGTGTCGGCGAGGACCATCACCTCGCCGGCGGCACCGTCGACGCACACCATCGTCCCCTCCGGGATGTCGGTGGCCCCCTCCACGGACGCCACGCAGGGCAGGCCCAGCTCGCGGGCGACGATCGACGCGTGCGAGAGCATCCCGCCGGTCTCGGTGACGACCGCGCCGGCGCGCACCAGCAGCGGGGTCCACGTCACGTCGGCCGCGGCGAGGACGAGCACGTCCCTCGCCGTGATGGTGCCCGCATGCGAGAGCGAGACGACCACCCGCGCCGGCCCCGTGTGCCGGCCCTGGGACGTCGGCACGCCGGTGAGCACGCGCGCGCCGGCGCGGCCGCGAACCGGCAGCGGGTCGTCGCCGACGATGGTCTCCGGCCAGTGCAGGTCAGCCGCCTCCGCCATCTCGGCGCGCCGCGACGCGGACAGCGGTGCCGCACCGTCGAGGTCGCCCCTCAGCGCCCTCGCCACCTCGTCCAGCTCGAGGAGGAAGACCGCGTCCCGTTCGGGCAGCACGCCGCGGCGGACCAGCCGCTCGCCCACCTCGAGGAAGACGGGGCGGAAGAGGGCGTACGCCCGGGCGTAGCCGTAGCCGACCTCCTCGCGGAGCAGGCGGTACCGCGCCGCCCGGTCCCAGCGGCGGGACAGCAGCAGCCGGGACCAGCGGTGGGATGCGTCGAGCAGCGCCTCGCGGGCGAGGGCCTGCGACCCCCGCTTGACCGTGTCCGTGTCGCCGCTTCCGGCCAGGGCACGGATGACGTCGGGGTCCTCGGCCCACGTCGGCTTCGAGCAGTCGTTGGGGCTGTCGGACAGGTGCCCGAACCTCCTGAGCGCGGCATCGAACGCCTCGCTGTCCTCCGCGTCCACGCGCGCCAGGGCGTTAGCGGGGTCGAAGGCACGAACCTGCTCCCAGTCCTGGCCGGGGTCCACCGACCCGGGGTCCAGACCCGCCGACCTGGCGGCTCGACGGACCGAGGACGCCCAGGCATCGGCCAGCAGCGGCGTGACGATGTTGAGCCGTCCGGCGCGGGCGAGCAGGTCGCGCAGCCGGTCCACCCGGACGAGCAGCTCGGCGTCGGAGAGCGCCGTCACCGCCACGGACTCCTCGACGGCCCGCAGTCCGTCGACCGCCACCAGCTCCGACCTCGCGTGCGCCTCCCACCGCGCCAGGGTGGCCGCGAACCGGCCCAGCCTGGGGGCGCGCCGTGCCAGGGCCGCTGCGGACGGGCGCACGGCGGAGCGGCCGGTTCCGTCGCGCATCCGCTCCAAGGCGTCCGCCGGCATACCGAGCGAGGTGAACACGGCCCCGAAGGCGCCGGCGTTGAAGTACGCCCGGTACCCGAACGCCCGCACCAGGTCGTCCGGGTCCATGGCCAGGTCGCCGAGCGCGTCGGTGAGCAGGGCCGCCCACACGCGGCTGAGGACCGGCACGTTGACCGACCACACGAGCGGGGGGATGAGACCGGGAAGCATGTCCCGCGCAATCCGGGAGGACCACACCGTCGGCGCTCGGTCGAGGCCGGTCACCGGACGCCACTGCACCACGTGCACGTCGGTCCCGTCCCAGACCCACTCGACGTCCACCGGCTCGCCGCTCGCCCCCGCGATGCCGCGCGTCGTCTGCACCACCGTGCGGACCACGGCCGAGGGGAGAACGGGGGAGGCCGGCCTCTGCTCGGTCCCGTCGCCGGTGGAGATCCACCGCTGCGGGGTGGCGCCCTCGGCGAGCAGCCGGTCGGCTGGTCCGGTGACGGCCTCGACGACCACGTGGTCGGCGCCGGTGACCGGGTCGCGGCTGAAGGCCACGCCCGACGCCACGGCGTCGACCATCTCCTGGACGATGACGGCGACGCGCAGCGACATCGCCTCGAGACCGACGGCGCCGGCGTAGGCCCGCACCTGCTCCGATCGAGCGGAGGCGGCGACCACGCGGACGGCCGCGAGGACGTCCTCGACACCGACCACGTCCGTCACGCTCGTGAACTGACCCGCGAAGGACCGGCTGCCCGCGTCCTCCGCATCGGCGGACGACCGCACGACGTGCCGCCGCGCCGGGTCGAGGTGGGCCGCGAGGCTCTCCCGGAGCCCGGGTGGGTCGGCGGCGCCGTCGACCAGCACGTCGGTCACGTCGAACGGGACGACGACGCCCGACGGCACCGACCACCCGCGGCCGATCAGCCAGCCGAGCCGCGCGGCCTTGGCCCCGACGACGTGCGCCGAGGGCTGCGACGAGAGATCGATGAGCATCATGACGTCCCCCCACGGAGGAATCTAGGCCCCGGCCTCGCCTCAGGCGACCCGAGCGCCCCACGTCCACTCGCCGCGCCCCGGCCGCGCCACCGCGCGCCGAGGGCGGCCACCTCGTCCAGAAGGCGGGCGTGCCGACCGCCGTGGCGCCCCGGAAGGTCGAGGTTCTCCGTCAGGCGTCGGCCGCCGGGCGCATGCGCATCGAGATCGAGTTGATGCAGTAGCGCTGGTCCGTCGGCGTGCCGTAGCCCTCGCCCTCGAAGACGTGCCCGAGGTGGCTGCCGCAGCTCGCGCACCGCACCTCGACGCGCGCCCGGCCGAACATCGACCGGTCCTCGATGTACTCCACGCGGTCCTCGGCGAGCGGGGAGTAGAACGACGGCCACCCGCAGTGGCTCTCGAACTTCGTGGTCGACGTGAACAGCTCGGCGCCGCACGCCCGGCACTCGTACACGCCCTCGGTCGTGGCGTCGGTGTACTCCCCGACGAAGGGCGGCTCGGTGCCGGCCTTGCGGAGCACCTGGTACTCGGCCGGCGTCAGCTCCCGGCGCCACTCCTCGTCGCTCTTGGACACGGCATACGAACGCGTGGTCGGCTTCATGCCTGTGCCAACCGTGCCCGCCCCCAGATCGTTCCCCGGTCCACCACACCGCCGGTATGCCGTGCCGGCACCGAGGAGCCCGCCCGGCGAGCGCGGGGCGGCTCGCCGCCCCGCCGCCTCGATAGGCTCGCCGCCATGAGCCGCGCCGACGAGGAGGTCCTCGAGGTCCCGGGCCCCGGCGACCTCGTCCGGCGGGTCCGGCTCACCAGCCCGGACCGGCCCATGTGGCCCGGTGACGGGATCACCAAGGGCGACCTCGCGGCATACCTGGTCGCGGTCGGGGACGCCCTGCTGCGCCACATCGGGGACCGGCCGGTCACCCTGCAGCGCTTCCCGGACGGGGTCGAGGGCGAGGAGTTCTACCAGAAGAACCCGCCCAAGGGGCTGCCCGGCTGGGTGCGCACGACGACCTGCCGCTACCCCTCCGGGCGGCGCCACGAGCAGCTCGTCGTCGACGAGGTGGCGACCGCGGTCTGGGCGGCCCAGATGAACACCGTGACGTTCCACCCCTGGCCGGTGCGGACCGGGGACAACGACAACCCGGACGAGCTGCGCGTCGACCTCGACCCGCAGCCCGGCCGCACCTACGCCGACGCCGTGGAGGCGGCGCACGCCCTGCGCGAGGTGCTCGCCGAGGCCGGCCTCACCGGCTGGGCCAAGACCTCCGGCAACCGCGGCATCCACGTCTTCGCCCGGATCCGGCCCACGCACGAGTTCCTGCAGGTGCGGCACGGCGTCATCGCGCTCGCCCGCGAGCTCGAGCGGCGGCTGCCCGAGCTCGTCACCACCGCGTGGTGGAAGGAGGAGCGCGGCGAGCGGATCTTCGTGGACTTCAACCAGGCCTGCCGCGACCGCACCATCGCCTCGGCCTACAGCCCGCGCCCGCTGCCCGGCGCACCGGTCTCGATGCCGGTGAGCTGGGCCGAGCTGGGCACCGTCGCGCCCGGCGACTTCACGGTCCTCACCGTGCCGGACGTGCTCGAGGACCGCCCCGACGCGTGGGCGGGCATCGACGACGCCGTCGGTGACGTCTCGGCCGCGCTGGCGATGTGGGAGGCGGACGTGGAGCGCGGGCTCGGTGAGCTGCCGTTCCCGCCGGACTACCCGAAGATGCCCGGCGAGCCGCCGCGGGTGCAGCCCAGCAAGCGGCGGGCGGACCGGGCGGACGCCGACTACCTCGCCCCGAAGGCCGAGCGGGACGCCGACCTGCGAGCCGAGTGGGGTATGCCGGTCGTGCCGCCGGTGGCGCCGATGCTCGCCAAGCCGGTCAAGGGCATCCCGGCGACGGGGGAGTGGAGCTTCGAGCCCAAGTGGGACGGCTTCCGCTCGATCGTCTACCGCTCCGGGGACCGGGTGGAGATCGGCAGCCGCAACGAGAAGCCGATGACCCGCTACTTCCCCGAGGTCGTGGAGGCGGTGCTCGCCAACACCCCGCAGCGGTGCGTCCTCGACGGGGAGATCATCGTGGTCCGCCCAGGGGAGGACCGGCTGGACTTCGACCTGCTGCAGCAGCGCATCCACCCCGCCGCCAGCCGGGTCCGCCGGCTCGCCGCGGAGACGCCCGCGAGCTTCGTCGCCTTCGACCTGCTCGCGCTCGACGGCGAGGGCTACCTCGACCGCCCGTTCGCGCAGCGCCGTGCCGCCCTCGAGCGGGCGCTGGCGGCCGCGCGGGCGCCGGTCCACCTCACCCCCGCGACGGCCGACCGCGAGGTGGCGGCGCGGTGGTTCGAGCAGTTCGAGGGGGCGGGCCTGGACGGCCTGGTCGCCAAGGCGCTCGACGGCGCCTACGAGCCGGACAAGCGGGTCATGCTCAAGGTCAAGCACGAGCGCACCGCCGACTGCGTCGTCGCCGGCTACCGCCCCCACAAGAACGACCCGCGCGCCATCGGCTCGCTGCTCCTCGGGCTCCACGACGGCGAGGGCAGCCTCGCCAACGTCGGCGTCATCGGCGCGCTCCCGATGGCCCGGCGCCGCGCGCTCTACGAGGAGCTCCAGCCCCTCGTCGCCGACTGGGACGGCCACCCGTGGGCCTGGGCGGAGCAGGAGGAGGGCACCCGCACCCCGCGCAACGCCGAGTACAGCCGGTGGGCGGTCGGCAAGGACCTCTCGTTCACGCCGCTGCGCCCGGAGCGGGTCGTGGAGGTCCGCTACGACCACATGGAGGGCGCGCGCTTCCGGCACACCGCCCAGTTCGTGCGGTGGCGCCCCGACCGCGACCCGGCCAGCTGCACCTACGACCAGCTCGAGGAGCCGGTGTCCTACGACCTCGCGGACGTGCTGGGCGCCTCGGGCGACCGTGCCTGAGCCGCCTCCGCCGCCCGCGCCGCGAGTGCCGCCCGCGCCCCCCGCGCCGCCCGATCGGTATGCCGTGCTGCGCCACGCCGCGCTCGGAGCAGCCGCCGTCGGTGCCGGCACCGCGGCCGCCGCGGGGACCGGTTCGGTCGCGGCGGCGGCATGGTTCGCGCGCCGGGTCCTGACGCCGGAGCATGCCAAGCCGGACGACGTCCTCGTCCGCGAGGTGGGCGAGCGCACGGTGGTCCTGGACGCGACCGCCGAGACGGTGGCACCCGGCCGCTATGGGCTGTGGCTCGACGGCGGCGCGGGCCACGTGCGGCTCGGCGACCCGGTCGGAGCGGTGCCGCCGGCCGGGCGGGGGACCGTGGAGCGGGAGGTGCTCGCCGTCGACCGGGGAGCCCTGCGCCCCGGCCCCGGCCGGTGGAACCAGTACTTCTACGGCACGCCGCCGCAGCACTCGCTCGGCCTCGCGAGCGAGGACGTCCTCGTCGAGGGCGAGCTCGGCCCGATGCCGGCGTGGTGCGTCCCCCCCTCGGCCCACGGGGGCAGTGGTGCACCGGCCGGCGCGGGCGGGGCCGGCGCGGGCGGGGCTGGCGCGGGAACGGCCGGCGCGGCCACGCCGGGCCGGTGGGCGGTGCTCGTCCACGGCCGCGGCGCCACGCGGGAGGAGACGCTGCGGGCCGTGCCGACGCTGCACCGGCTCGGCTGGACCAGCCTGGTCATCACCTACCGCAACGACGCCGGCGTCCCCTCGGGGCCGGACGGCCGCTACAACCTCGGGCTGTCGGAGTGGCGGGACGTCGAGGCGGCGATCCGGTTCGCCGTGCGCGCCGGCGCCCGCGAGGTCGCCCTGACGGGGTGGTCGATGGGCGGGGCGATCGTGCTGCAGGCGCTCGACCGGTCCGAGCTCGCCGACCGCGTGACCCGGGTGGTGCTGGACGCACCGGTGCTGGACTGGGCCGACGTGCTGCGGCACCAGGCTGGGACGAACCGCCTGCCGCCGACCGTCGCGGCTCTGGGTACGACGATGATGGGATCCCGGTGGGCCCGGCGCCTCGTCGGTGTCCACCACCCCGTGGACGTCGCCCGGACCGACTGGGTCCGGCGCGCGGGCGAGTTGCGGCACCCGATGCTGCTCATCCACTCCGCCGACGACGAGTTCGTCCCCGTCGGCGCGTCCCGCGCGGTGGCCCGGGCCCGGCCGGACCTGGTCCGCTTCGAGGAGTGGCAGGTCGCCCGGCACACCAAGGAGTGGAACACCGACCCCGAGCGCTGGGAGCGTGCCGTCGCCGCCTTCCTGACTGGCTGACCGGCGTCGCGTCGCGGCGTGAGGGACGGCGACCGGGACGGCGCTGCGGTGGCCACGAAGGCCTCCAGCACGCTGGCCCTCAGCGCCTGACGCGCCACAGGCCGAGGAGGGTGCCACCCTCCTCGAGCAGCAGGTGGGGGAGGGCGGGTATGCCGGCCGGCCCACCCAGCGGCGGCGCCGTCACCACGCGGGCGCCGGCGCCGCCGAGCAGGCGCGGCGCCAGGGTCAGGGCGAGCTCGTCGACCAGGCCCTCGGCGAGGAGGTCGCCGAGGAGGCGCGGCCCGCCCTCGCAGAGCAGGGACGGCATACCGGATCCGGCGAGGCGGTCGCGCAGCAGGGGCAGGTCGACGCGGTCCCTCCCCACCACCCACACGTCGTGCGGGCCGAGCGCCGACCGGGCCGTGGCCAGCGCGTCGGCGCCCGCCGCCGCGCAGGTGGCCAGGACCACCCGCCCGCCCGGGGCGCCGGCGTCCGCCAGTCGCCCCGGCACGCGCGCCCGGTTCGTGACGACGACCAGGGTGGCGGCGCGGCCGGTGGCCGGGTCGAGAGGCACCCGGCCGTAACCCTCCGCGTCGGCCGTCCCCGCCCCCACCACGACGGCGTCGGCGAGCCGCCGCTGCAGGGCGAACAGCCGGTTGTCCGCGGGGGTGTTGATCGACCCGCTGCGCCCGTCGAGCCCGACGCCGGAGCCGTCCAGGGTGGTGACCATGTTGGCGCGCACCCAGCGCCCGGGCGGCCAGGCGTAGGCCGCGGCGAGCGTTCCCTCGTCCGCCGTCGCCGCCGCGCTCGCGCCGGCGCGGGAGTCGAGCAGGATCCGCATGCGCGCAGTGTCTCAGGGCCGGCTCTGCCACGATGGGCCATGGCGAAGAAGCCGAAGGCGAAGGCGGCCGGCAAGGCGAAGTCGGCGGGTAAGGCGAAGGCGGCCGGCAAGGCGAAGGCGGCCGGCAAGGCGAAGGCGGCCGTGCGCAAGGCGGAGGAGGTCCGCTCCGCCGACGAGGTCACCACCACGTCGTGGTCCGGCGCCCTCCGGGTGGGCGAGGGCTTCCTGCTCGACGGCCTCGACCCGAGGTCCACCCCGGGGTTCGACGGCGACAAGGTCGCGGGGACCGAGGCGATGAGCGGCCTGCAGGAGCGGCTCGGCGACCTGCAGGAGCGGCTCTACGCCGAGTCGCGTGGCGGTGGCACGCGGTCGGTGCTGCTGGTCATCCAGGGCATGGACACGTCGGGCAAGGGCGGCATCATGCGTCACGTCGTGGGGGCCGTCGACCCCCAAGGCGTGCACATCGTCTCGTTCAAGGCACCGACCCCGGAGGAGAAGCGGCACCCCTTCCTGTGGCGGATCGAGCGCGGGCTCCCCGGGCCGGGGGAGATCGGGGTCTTCGACCGGTCGCACTACGAGGACGTGCTCATCGTGCGGGTGCACGACCTGGTGCCGAGGACCACGTGGTCGAGGCGCTACCGGCAGATCAACACCTTCGAGCGCCGGGTCGTCGAGTCCGGCACGACGGTCATCAAGGTGATGCTGCACATCTCCAGCGCCGAGCAGAAGGCGCGGCTGGGGGAGCGGCTCGCGCGGCCGGACAAGCACTGGAAGTTCAACACCGGGGACATCGAGGAGCGGGCCCACTTGCAGGACTACATGGCGGCCTACCAGAGCGCGCTCACCCAGTGCTCGACCGAGGCGGCGCCGTGGTTCGTCGTGCCGGCCGACCGGAAGTGGTACGCGCGCCTCGCCGTCACCAACCTCGTCCTCGAGCACCTCGAGGCGCTGGACCCGCAGTGGCCCCAAGCCGACTTCGACGTCGCCGAGCAGCAGGCGAGGCTCGCCGCGACCCCGTAGCAGGCCGTGCACGAACTTGCCTATTGGCAGGAAAGGTGTGGGGTCGGCAGGCCGTGCACGAGCCTTTCCCGCGACCGGCAGCCGTCAGCACTGCGTCGCTGCCGTAGAGGTCCTGCCCGGCGAAGGCCGGCACGGTGTTGGTCACCTCATGGGTCCGCGTCACGGCGGCAGGGTATGCCGCGGTCCTCACGACGCGGGCGGCCCCCGCCGCAGGACGCGGCGCATCCGAACGCTCGTTGTTCCCGGTCCAGCCAACCGTTACCGATCCGTGACCCTGCTCCGGCCCGGTCGGGGCGCAGGATGGTCCTACGTTTTCCACACCGACGCGGTGCAGGGGCCGCGGTCGGACAGGGGAGGGACGACAGGGATGTCGAGAGCGACCTCACGACCTCGAACGACGGCACGTCGGCGGACCGCGACGCTGGGGCTGACGATCTCGGTACTGCTCGGCGGTGCCGCGGCCTGCTCGCAGGCCAGCGGTGAGACGGTTCTCAACCTCTACGGCGGGTTCGCCGACCTCGGTTCGCCGGAGGTCGTCAAGGAGTGCAACGCCGAGGCCAAGGGCCGCTACACCATCGTCGGCAACCTCCTTCCGAGCGACGCCGACGGCCAGCGCGAGCAGTTCGTGCGCCGGCTCGCCGCGCGCGACGCCGGCATGGACCTGCT
>DASQFD010000059.1:0-48329 GCA_035633255.1 Dermatophilaceae bacterium | reverse complement strand
TGCCGGTGTTCCGCGGCCGCCCCGGTGCGGGCTACCCGTGGTCCTGGAACGTCGTCCCCTGGCTTGCGGGGCAGGTGCTGGCCGCGGTGCCGGTCGGGGAGCGGACGGCATACGCCCAGCCGCTGGCCGCCGCACTGGTGGCTCTGCACCGGCCGGCGCCGCCGCAGGCGCCCGCCAACCCGTGGCGCGGCGTGCCGCTGGCCGAGCGCGCGCGCGAGGCGCCCCCCTACCTCACCCTCGCGCAGCGGGCGTTCGGGGGGGCCGTGGCCGCGGGGGTCGAGCGCGCCTGGCGGGACGGGCTCGCTGCGCCGACCTGGCCGGGGCCGCCGTTGTGGCTGCACGGCGACCCGCACCCGCACAACGTGCTGGTGCGCGACGGGCGGCTCGCCGCGCTGGTCGACTTCGGTGACGTGACGGCGGGCGACCCGGCCAGCGACCTCGCCACGGCGTGGCTGACCTTCGACGCAGCCGGGCGGGCGGCCTTCCGGCACCGGGTGGACGCGGCGGGGGTCGTGGACGCCGCCGGGTGGCGACGTGCTGCCGCGTGGGCGGCCGCGATCACCGTCGCGCTGCTGCGCCACTCAGGCCCGGGGGACGACTGGCACGCCCTGGCCGCCCACACCGCGCACGCGCTGGCCGAAGGCCCCTCCCCGGGCTGAGGACGCGCCCGCCCCGAGCCGCCGGGCGCGCTTGAGCAGGGCGCGCCTGGGGCAGGGCGCGCCTGGGTCAGGTCGCGCTGGCAGGGCGCGATCTCGGAGGGTGGCCACACCGTCGGGACGTCCGCGCGTCGTCAGGGCGGCGTCGGGGTCCCGGTCAGGTCGGTGGGGCGATGTCCTGCTGCGCGGGGAGGTTCGCGACGCCGACGGGACAGGTGAGGCCGTTCGGGCCGTGGTTGCAGTAGCCGCCCGGGTTCTTGTGGAGGTACTGCTGGTGGTAGCCCTCGGCCCAGTAGAACGGCCCCGCCTCGCTCGCGGGACGCAGCTCGGTCGTGATCGTGCCGCGGCCGGCGGCGCGAAGGACCTCCTCGAAGGCGGCCCTCGTGGCCCGGGCCGCCGCCTCCTGCTCCGGCGTGGTCCAGTAGACCGCCGAGCGGTATGCCGTGCCGACGTCGTTGCCCTGGCGGTTCCCCTGCGTGGGGTCGTGGTTCTCCCAGAAGGCCTTGAGCAGCAGCTCCGGGGTGGTCCGGGCCGGGTCGTAGGCCACGAGCACCGTCTCCGCGTGGCCGGTCAGGCCGGTGCAGGTCTCCTCGTAGGTGGGGTTCGGGGTGAGGCCGCCCTGGTAGCCGGCCGCCGTCGACACGACACCCGGCAGGCGCCAGAAGATCCGCTCCACCCCCCAGAAGCAGCCCATCGCGACGTACAGCACCTCGGTGCCGTCCGCCCACGGCCCCTCGAGGGGGGTGCCGAGCACCTCATGGGTGGCCGGAACGGCATACGGGCGGGAGGGGCGGCCGGAGAGCGCCTGCTCGCGGGAGGGCATCGACGTCTTCGGGCGGGAGAACAGCGACATGGTCCCAGTCTCACAGACCGCGCTGGGAGCCCGCTGGGTGCGGGACCGCCGCAACGGCCGGCCACGGCACCCCAGCCGGCGCGTGACCCCCACCCGGCTCCTGACCCCAGCCCGGGGGCGTGGCCCAGCCGGGGCAGCCCGGCCTGACGGTGCCCCGCGCTGGTCTACGGTGGCGCGGTGCCGCCCCCAGACCCGCCCGTGCCGAGCCGGGGGCGCGGGGTCCGCCGGCTCGCGCACCAGCGGCTCGCGCACCGGCGGCTGCCGCGGCGGCTGGCGCAGCTCTACGCCGGGTTGGTGGTCTTCGCCTTCGGCGAGGCACTCATCGTCGAGGCGGCCCTGGGCGTCATCCCGTGGGACGTGCTGCACCAGGGTCTCGTGCGCATCGCCGGGCTGAGCATCGGCCAGTGGTCGATCCTCGTCGGGGCGCTCGTCCTCCTCCTGTGGCTGCCGCTGCGGGAGCGGCCGGGACTGGGCACGGTGAGCAACGTCCTGGTCATCGGGGCGACCCTCGATGTGTTCATCCGGTGGCTGCCGACGCCGCAGCCGCTCGGCTGGCGGGTCGCCTTCCTGGTCGCGGGCATCGGGATCAACGGCGTGGCCACCGCCGCCTACATCGGTGCCCGTCTCGGCCCGGGGCCGCGCGACGGGCTGATGACCGGCCTCGTCCGCGTCACCGGGGCGTCGGTGCGGCTGGTCCGCACGGCCATCGAGGTCACCGTGGTGGCGGTGGGCTGGTTGCTCGGGGGCAACCTGGGCGTGGGCACCGTCCTCTTCGCCCTGATCATCGGCCCCGTCGTGCACGTCACGCTGCCCCTCCTCACGGTGCCGGAGGCGCCCCCCGCGCCGGGCGCCGACGAGCTGCGCGGGGAGTAGCGAAACCCCCACGCCGGGGGCCGGACCCGGGACGCGGCTTCCCGGGACGCGGCTCCCCCGGGACGCGGCTCCCCCGGGACGCGGCTTGCCCGGGACGCGGCTTGCCCGGGACGCGGCTCCCCGGGGACGCGGCTTGCCCGGCGGCGCCCGCACCGCGAGGCTGCCGCCCGTGACGTCCATCGAGCCGGTGACCGGGCTGGACCCCGCGCACCGCGACCTGTTCGCCGGCTGGGCGGCCACCTTCGAGTCGGCGGCCCGCGCCGAGTTCGGCGACGACCACGACGCCTGGGGCGAGGAGGAGCTGCGGGCGCTCGAGCGCTCGTCGACCCGCACCCGGGTCTGCGCGGCCGCCACCCTCGGCACCCGGGTGGTGGGCGGAGCCGTCGTTCTCGTTCCCACCCGCGACAACCCGGACACCGCCACCGTGGTCGTGGCAGTCGCCCCGGACGCCCGCCGGCGGGGCACCGGCACGGCGCTGCTGGCCTGGGCGGAGGCCACCGCGGCCCGTCTCGGCCGGAGCGTGCTCCACTCCGAGACCGCGTGGCGCGCGGGGCCGGACCCGTATGCCGGGTGGGCCACCGCCCGCGGCTACACCCCGGCACTCGAGGTGCTGCGCTCCGACCTCGCCCTCGACCCCCTGGCGGCGTCCCTCGCGAGCGGCCGGCTGTCGGGGGTCGCCGCCCACGGTGACCCGTACGTCCTGGAGTCGTGCGTGGACGGCATACCGGAGTCGTGGGTGGAGGACCGGGCCCTCCTCTCGCGGCGCATGAGCACGGACGCGCCCGGTGGCGACCTCCTGCTCGAGGAGGAGGAGTGGGACGCCGAGCGGGTGCGGGCGGAGGTGGCCACCGCGGCCGAGATGGGCCGTCGCACGGTCGAGACGGTGGCGCGGCACGTGCCGAGCGGTCGGCTGGTCGGTGTCACGCACGTCCAGGTCGTGCCGCACCGCCCCGAGCTGGCCTACCAGCACGACACCCTGGTGCTGCGCGAGCACCGGGGGCACCGCCTCGGGCTGCGGCTCAAGGCCGCCAACGCACGCGCCCTCCGGGCGGCGCTGCCCACCGCGGACGATCCGCACGTGGAACGCCCTGGACAACGCACCCATGCTGGCGGTCAACCGCGCGCTGGGGTACCGGCCGAGCGGCCACGAGAGGGAGTGGCAGAAGGGGCTCCCGGACCGCGGTGGGGCGGTCCACGGGACCGGGTGAACGCGCCCCCGCGCGGTTCACCCGCAGGGGCTCACCTTCAGCGGTGGTCCTTCAGCGGTGGTCCTTCAGCGGTCGTCCTCGGCGTCCTCGCCGAGTGGCTGCTCGAGGTAGCTGCCGACGGCGCCGCCGAGGTCGACCGCCCCGACCTCGACCCGCTGCCTGTGCTCCTCCCACTCGTCACGGAAGGGGGACTCCGCGAGGTCGGAGAGCTCGAGGCCGTGCCGTCGCAGGCTGGCCAGCACGGCGTCGCGGCAGAGGTTGTAGCGCACCGGCTCCTCGGCCAGCCCGTACACGCGCACGTCCTGCCCGCCGGAGCTGGTCCAGCCCTGCTCGGTCTTAAGCAGCTTCTCGCCGGTCACCCGCAGGAGGACCTGGACGACCCCCCGGCGACGCTCGTCGGGCACGTTCCTGAGTCGGACGACGACCCGGGTCGCACGGATGGGCGGGTGGTCGGCGACCGCGGGGAGCGGCACGTCGACCAGGTAGATGTCGCGGTAGTTCGTTGCGAGGTGCGTCAGGGTGGCCACGGGTCGCGTCCTTCGGTCGGTCCCGGCAGGGGGCGGGCACCACTCTGCCACCCGCCCCCGGGCCCTAACCTTGGACCCCATGGATGCCACCCCCCACGGTTTCTCGACGCGCGCGATCCACGCCGGCCAGGAGCCCGACCCGACGACCGGAGCGGTCATCCCGCCGATCTACCAGGTCTCCACCTACAAGCAGGACGGGGTGGGCGGGCTGCGTGCCGGCTACGAGTACAGCCGCTCCGCCAACCCCACGCGCACCGCCCTGGAGGAGTGCCTGGCCGCGCTCGAGGGAGGCGCGCGCGGGCTGGCGTTCGCCTCCGGCCTCGCCGCCCAGGACACCCTGCTGCGAGCACTGCTCCTCCCCGGGGACCACCTCGTCGTCCCCAACGACGCCTATGGCGGCACCTACCGGCTCGTGAACGCCGTCCTCCGGCCGTGGGGGGTGGGCCACGACAGCGTGCCGGTCGCCGACGTCGACGCCGTCCGGGCCGCCATCCACCCGGGACGCACCCGGGTCCTGTGGGTGGAGACGCCCACCAACCCGCTGCTCGGCATCGCGGACATCGCCGCCCTCGCCGAGGTCGCCCACGAGGCGGGCGCGCTGCTCGTCGTGGACAACACCTTCGCCTCGCCGTACCTCCAGTCGCCGCTGGCGCTCGGCGCCGACGTGGTCACCCACAGCTCGACGAAGTATGCCGGTGGGCACAGTGACGTCGTCGGCGGCGCCGTGGTGGTCGGTCACGGGGTCTCGGCCCGCTGGCTCGACGACGGCGCCGGCTTCGGCGGCGCGGACGTGGCCGCGCGGGTGGCCTACCACCAGAACGCGATGGGGGCGGTGGCCGGGCCGTTCGACTCCTGGCTGGTCCTGCGGGGGCTGAAGACCCTCGCCGTGCGGATGGAGCGGCACTGCGACAACGCCGAGCGCGTCGTCGACTTCCTCACCGGGCACCCGGGGGTGACGGCGGTGCACTACCCCGGCCTCCCGGACCACCCGGGGCACGACGTGGCGGCGCGGCAGATGCGGCGCTTCGGGGGCATGGTGTCGTTCCGCGTCCGCGGCGGCGAGGACGTCGCGGTCAAGGTGTGCGCCGAGACCCGGCTGTGGACCCTCGCCGAGTCGCTCGGCGGCATCGAGTCGCTGGTCGAGCACCCCGGCCGGATGACCCACGCCTCGGTCGCGGGGACCGCGCTGGAGGTCCCCGGTGACCTGATCCGCCTGTCGGTGGGCATCGAGGACGTCGATGACCTCGTCGCCGACCTCGCGCAGGCGCTCGACCGGCTCACCTGAGGTGCGGCACCCGCAGCGATCGCCGGTGCTCTGCGTCGACGTCGGCTCGACCTTCACCAAGGCCGTGCTCGTCGACCCCGCCGACGGGGCGGTGCTCGGCGCCGCGTCGTCGCCGACGACCGCGGCGACCGACGTCCTCGACGGGCTGGGCGAGGTGCGCGCCCGGCTGGCGGAGGCGCACGGCGAGCCGGGCGACGTGCTCGTGTGCTCGAGCGCCGGCGGGGGGCTGCGGCTCGCCGTCGTCGGCTACGAGCGCGAGGTCACCGCCGAGGCCGGCCGGCGGGTGGCGCTCTCGGCCGGCGGCCGGGTGGTGCACGTCGCCTGCGGGCCCCTGGACGGGGCGGCCGTCCGGGAGCTGCGGGCCGCCCGCTCCGACATCGTCCTCCTCGTCGGCGGCACGGACGGGGGCAACGCCGACGTGCTGCTCGCCAACGCGCGACGGCTCGCCGCCGCACGGGTGCCCGCCCCCGTGGTCGTGGCGGGCAACGCCGACGCGGCGGCCGAGGTCGAGGCGCTGCTGCGCACGGCCGGTCGCCGGGTCACGGTCACGGGCAACGTCCTGCCCGAGATCGGGGTCGTCGCCCCCGACGGTGCCCGCCGCGCGATCCGGGAGGCCTTCCTGGCCCACGTCATCGGCGGCAAGGGCCTCTCCCGCGGCCCGGCCTTCGCGCGGCTGGTCACCGCGCCGACTCCGGACGCCGTGCTCGCCGGGGTGGAGCGGCTCGCTGCGGTCGCCGGCACCGACGTCCTTGTCGTCGACGTCGGCGGCGCCACCACGGACGTCTACTCGGTGCTCACCCCGCAGGGCGAGGACGCGACGCTGCACCGCGACGTCGTGGCCACCCTCTGGCACGCGCGGACCGTCGAGGCCGACCTCGGGATGCGCTGGAACGCCGAGTCCGTCGTCGAGGCCGCTGGGCGCGAGCACCTCCTCCTCACCGACACCACCAGCCGGTATGCCGTGCGCGTGGCCACCGACCCCGGTCACCTCGCCGGGTCGGCGGGGGAGTGGGCCTGCGAGCGGGAGCTGGCGGCGGCCGCCGCGGTGGTGGCGGTGCGCCGGCACGGCCGGCCGGCCGCGCCCTCGGAGCGGCCGCGCCCCCTGGCGGAGGTCGGGCTGGTCCTGGGGTCCGGCGGGGTGCTGCGGCACGCGCCGGCCGAGGTGGGGGCCGAGGTGCTCCGAGCGGTCGTGGGCGACCACGGTGGCGGCTGGCGGGTGCCGCGCTCGCCGCGGACCGGGGTGGACACGGCATACCTCCTCTTCGCGGTGGGGCTGCTCGCCGACCGGCACCCCGACGCCGCGGACGCCCTGGCGACCCGGCTGGACCGTAGTGTGGGTCGATGAGCGAGCACGCACCCCGATCCGCGGCGACGGTCCGGCCGGTCCTCGACCTGGTGGTCCTCGACTGCCCGGACCCGCGCCGACTGGGGGACTTCTATGGCGCACTGCTGGGCTTCGAGGTCGTGGACGCCGACGACGACTGGGTGACCGTGCGCCCCGGCGAGGGGGCGACCGGCCTGGCGTTCCAGCGCGTGGAGGGGTATGCCGCGCCGTCCTGGCCGGGCCAGGAGCGCCCGCAGCAGTTCCACCTCGACCTCGACGTCCCGGACATCGACGCGGTGGAGCCGGACGTCCTCGAGCTGGGCGCCAGGGTGGCCGAGGTGCAGCCGTCGGAGGCCGGCTCCTTCCGCGTCTACCTCGACCCGGCCGGGCACCCCTTCTGCCTCTGCCGGGCGGACTGAGGGCCGACTGAGCGAGGCGGCGCCGGGTGGCGGTCGAAAAGGTGGGGACCGCTGTCGGTGGCCGCACGTAGGGTTTGCCCCATGTCCACTGCAGCCATCGAGGCCGTCGACCTCGTCAAGACCTTCGGGGACTTCACGGCCGTCGACGGCGTGAGCCTCTCGGTGCCGCAGGGCACCGTCTTCGGCATGCTGGGGCCCAACGGCGCGGGCAAGACCACGACCGTGCGGATGCTCACCACCCTGACCACCCCCACCTCCGGCAGTGCCCGGGTGGCGGGGCACGACGTCGTCGCGGAGCCGGACGCGGTGCGGCACAGCATGGGCCTGACCGCCCAGTCCGCGACCGTCGACGAGCTGCTCACCGGCCGGGAGAACCTCCGCCTCATCGGTGAGCTCTACGGCATGCGCCGGACGGCCGTGCGGGAGCGGACCGAGGCGCTGCTGGCGAGCTTCTCGCTCACCGACGCCGGGGGCAAGGTGGTCAAGGAGTACTCCGGCGGCATGCGGCGCCGCCTCGACCTCGCCTCCAGCCTGATGGCCGCGCCGCCGATCCTCTTCCTCGACGAGCCGACGACGGGGCTCGACCCGCGCAGCAGGGTGGAGCTGTGGGAGGTGCTCCGGGACCTGGTGCGGGGCGGGACGACGCTGCTGCTCACGACGCAGTACCTCGACGAGGCCGACCAGCTCGCCGACTCCATCGTCGTCATCGACCGCGGCCGGATCATCGCCGCCGGCTCGCCGCTGGAGCTGAAGGACCAGTCGGGCCGCGCCAGCCTGGTCGTCACGGTCTCCCGCCCCGAGCACTTCGACCTCGCGCACGGCATCGTGCGCGACGCCGTGGGCGAGGTCCACCCCGACCGCGACGCCCGGCGGATCTCCGCGCCCACGGCCGGGGTCGCGGACCTGACCCGCGTCGCGGCGCTGCTGGACGGGGCCGGGATCGAGCTCGACGACATCGGCCTGCAGCGGCCGAGCCTGGACGACGTCTTCCTCCACCTCACCGGCCACCGCGCCGAGGAGCCGACCGCGACGGAGGTCCCCGCATGACCGGCACGACCATCACCAGCCCGACTGCCGTCGACACCACCCGCCGACGTGACCGGCCCACCGGGGCGAGCTACCTCCAGCAGGTGCTCACGCTGGTGCGCCGCAACCTCATCCACATCCGCCGGATGCCGGAGAGCCTCACCGACGTCACCATCCAGCCGGTGATGTTCGTGCTGCTGTTCGCGTACGTCTTCGGTGGCTCGATCGAGATCCCCGGCGTCAACTACAAGGAGTGGCTGCTCCCGGGGATCATGGCGCAGACCATGGCGTTCAGCTCCTTCGTCGTGGCGATCGGCCTCAACACCGACATCGGCAAGGGCATCGTCGACCGGCTGCGGACCCTGCCGATCCGCCGGTCCTCCGTGCTCGTGGCGCGCAGCGTGTCCTCGCTGATCCACTCCCTGATCGGCGTGGTCGTCATGTCGCTCACCGGGCTCTTCGTCGGCTGGCGGATCCGGGAGGGGCTGGTCAATGGGCTGTTGGGCTACGCGCTGCTCCTGCTCTTCGGCTTCTCGATGATCTGGGTGGGCATCCTGGTGGGGTGCTCGCTGCGGTCGGTGGAGGCGGTCCAGGGGGTCATGTTCACGACGATCTTCCCGATCACGTTCCTCTCCAACGCCTTCGCCCGGCCGGAGGGCATGCCGTCCTGGCTGCGGGTGCTGGCGGAGTGGAACCCGCTCAGCTGCCTCACCCAGGCACTGCGCGACCTGTGGGGCAACACCGGCGCGCCGCTGCCGCCGGACGCGGCGCTGCCCCTCCAGTACCCGGTCATCGCGACGGTGCTGTGGTCCGTCGGCCTGTCCCTGGTGCTCGCGCCGCTGGCGGTGCGCCGCTTCATCGCCCGGACCTCCGGCTGAGGAGCGGGCTCACCGCCCGCAGGGCACGCCCGGCCGCGGCACCGCGTCGGGGCCGGTCGTGGGCGCCGGCAGGTGCGAGCCGCTGCTTCGCGTCGGGGCCGGTCGTGGGGGGGCGGCAGGCCGAGCCGCCGCTTCGGGCCGCGTCGTGGGCGGCGGCACGCCGAGCCGCCGTTTCGGCGCCGGGTGGGTGGTGGGCGGCACTACCGTGGCGCAGGTGAGCCCGTCATGACGTCCGCAGCCGCCTCCGTGACGCTCGAGGACGTGCGAGCCGCCAAGGAGGTCCTCGACCGGGTCATCCGCCCCACGCCGATGGAGTACAACCGCAGCCTGAGCGAGCGGGTGGGCGCCGCGACCCACCTGAAGTGCGAGAACCTCCAGCGAGCCGGCTCGTTCAAGATCCGCGGCGCCTACGTGCGGATGTCGCGGCTCTCGGCGGCGGAGCGGGCCCGCGGCGTGGTGGCCGCCAGCGCCGGGAACCATGCGCAGGGGGTCGCGCTCGCGGGCCAGATGCTCGGCATCCGCGTCAAGGTCTACATGCCGGTGCGCGCGCCGATGCCGAAGCTGGCGGCGACGAAGGGCTACGGCGCCGAGGTGGAGCAGGTCGGCTCCACCCTCGACGAGAGCCTGGTGCACGCCCGTGCGTGGGCCGAGGAGAGCGGGGCGGTCCTGATCCACCCGTTCGACCACGCCGACATCATCGCCGGGCAGGGCACCTGTGGCCTGGAGATCCTCGAGCAGTGCCCGGACGTCCGCACCGTGGTGGTCGAGACCGGCGGTGGGGGCCTGCTCGCGGGCATCGCCATCGCCGTGCGCGCCCTGGCCCCGCACGTCACGGTGGTGGGCGTGCAGGCCGAGCGGGCCGCGGCCTACCCGCCCTCCCTGGACGCGGGGCGCCCGGTGGCGCTGACCGCCATGACGACCATGGCCGACGGCATCGCCGTGGGCCGGCCGGGGGAGGTGACCTTCCCGCTGGTGCGCGACCTCGTCGACCGGATCGACACGGTGAGCGAGGACGGGATGTCCCGGGCGCTGCTGTTCCTCCTCGAGCGGGCCAAGCTCGTGGTGGAGCCCGCCGGCGCCGCCGCCGTCGGCCGCCTGCTCGAGGCGCCGGACCTGGGCTGGGAGGGCCCGGTGGTCGCCGTCCTCTCCGGCGGCAACATCGACCCGCTGCTCATGCTGCGGATCATCCGGCACGGCATGGCGGCGGCTGGCCGCTTTCTCCAGTTCGCGGTGCGGGTGCCGGACTCGCCGGGGTCGCTGGCGAGCCTGCTGGCGGAGTGCGCGGCGCTGGACGCCAACGTCCTGGAGGTGGAGCACATCCGCACCAGCACCCGGATCAGCGTCGACGAGGTCGAGATCGGGGTGCGCCTGGAGACCCGTGGGCCGGAGCACTGCACGTCGGTGCTGCGGACGCTCGGCGAGAAGGGCTTCCGACCCCACCTCGGCTGACGGCCCCCAGCACCTCGCCTGACGGGCCCCCAGCTCTGGGGCCCTCAGGCGCCGTACGGGGTGGTGTGCAGGATTCTGACCTCGACCTGCCTGCCGTTGGGGGCGGTGTACGTGGCACTCTCGCCGACGTTCCTGCCGTTGACCGCCTCGCCGATCGGTGACCTCTCGCTGTAGACCTGCAGGTCGGTCTCGGCGATCTCGCGCGAGCCGAGCAGGAAGGTCTCCTCCTCGCCGAACATCTCCACGGTGACGACCATGCCGGGCTCGACGACGCCGTCGTCCGGCGGGGTCTCGCCGATGGTCGCGTTGTCGAGCAGCGTGGAGATCTGGCGGATGCGGGCCTCCATGTTGCCCTGCTCCTCCTTGGCGGCGTGGTAGCCGCCGTTCTCCTTCAGGTCCCCCTCGGAGCGGGCGGCCTCGATCCGTTTGGCGATCTCGACGCGGCCGGGCCCGGAGAGGTGGGCCAGCTCGGCGCGCAACCGGTCGTGGGCCTCCTGGGTCAGGTACGTGGCCTTGGCGGTCTCGCTCACGGTGGTTCTCCTGGGTCTGGGGCACCCGGCCGTGGGGGCGCGGGATGGGAACGTCAGCGGGTCCGGACCGAGGACCAGGTGGTCCGTCGGGCCCAGACCCGCGTTGCTGCAAGCGACCACCGTAGCAAGGACGCCCGCACGGGGCATGCCGGTGCGGATCGCGCAGTGGCTCGGTCAGCTGCCGAGGCGCACGCAGGACTCGACGACGCCGGTGACCGCCCGGGCTCCGGTGCGGACGGTGACCACCCGGTGCACGGAGGTGGGACCGCTCGCCGCGATGTCCTCGCGAAGGGTGCCGACCCGCCCGTGCCGGCTGTCCAGGGCCGTGACGGCGCACCGCACCGCCGTGCCGGCGGGACGGTGCACGTCGTACTCGACGACGATGGCGTCGTCCCCGCGGACGTCGTATGCCGTGACCTCCGCCCGGACCTGCCCGACCGTGGTGGTGATGCCGAACCACACGATGGCCGCCACGGCGAGCAGGCAGCCCACCCCGCCGACCACCCACCATCGGGTGGTTCCGGCGGCGGGGCGGGGCAACGGCATACCGGCTGGTCCTTCGTCGTGCGGCGGGGGCGGCAGTGACAAGATGGTGCTGTCCATTGTCCCCCGTCCGCTCTCCCGATCCGAAGGGTCCCCGCCCGTGTCCGACCGGCTGCGAC
Source organism: Dermatophilaceae bacterium (assembly GCA_035633255.1). Classification (GTDB taxonomy): domain Bacteria; phylum Actinomycetota; class Actinomycetes; order Actinomycetales; family Dermatophilaceae; genus DASQFD01. Next base: position 36,639 of record DASQFD010000059.1, on the reverse strand, counting down.
TGATGTGCGTGCACGCGCACCCGGACGACGAGTCCAGCAAGGGCGCCGCCGTGATGGCGAGGTACGTCGACGCGGGCCACCCCGTGCTCGTCGTGTCGTGCACCGGGGGCGAGCGCGGTGACGTGCTCAACCCCAACCTCAAGGACGACCCGCACATCCTGCGCGACCTCGTGCAGGTCCGGCGCGACGAGATGCGGCGGGCGCAGGAGATCCTCGGGGTCGAGCACACCTGGCTGGGCTTCGTGGACTCCGGGCTGCCGGAGGGCGACCCGCTGCCGCCGCTGCCGGAGGGCTGCTTCGCGCTGGAGCCGCTCGAGGTGACCACCGAGGCCCTGGTGCGCGAGATCCGGCGGTTCCGGCCGCACGTCCTGACCACCTACGACGAGAACGGTGGCTACCCGCACCCGGACCACGTGATGTGCCACCGGGTGTCGATGGCGGCCTTCGAGGCGGCGGGCGACCCCACGGCATACCCGCACGCCGGCCCGGCGTGGCAGCCGCTGAAGATCTACTACAACCAGACCTTCAGCCGCGAACGCGTGCTGGCCTTCCACGAGGCCCTGCTCGCCCTCGGCGAGGAGAGCCCGTTCGCGGAGTGGATCGAGCACTGGGACGAGCGGGCGGAGCGGACGGTGACCACGCGGGTGCCGTGCGCCGACTGGTTCGAGCGCCGCGACGAGGCGCTGCTGGCGCACGCGACGCAGGTCGACCCGGACGGCACGTGGTTCCGGGTGCCGCGTGGGGAGCAGGCCCGGCTGTGGCCCACGGAGGACTACGAGGCGGCGCTGTCCTACGTGCCCGTCGCGGAGGGTGAGGACGACCTCTTCGCCGGCCTGCCGGACGACGTGGCCGCGGCGGACGCCCTGGCCACCTCGGGCGACCTGGCGGTCGCCCACGACGGACGCAAGGAGCCCGCACCATGACCGAGACCCCGAGCACCGACCTCGCGCCGGGGATGCTCGCCTTCGTGGCCTTCCTCGCCCTGGCCATCGCCCTGTGGCTGCTCATGCGCAACATGAACGCCCGGCTGCGTCGGATGTCCTACGCCCGGCGCGCCGAGCTCGAGCGCGAGGAGCAGCAGGGGGCCCGCCCGGGCGAGGGCGGCGACCCCGCCTCGCCGGCGGCCGGAGGGCCGCCGCCCGCCGAGGGACCGCCCGGCCGGACGGCTCCCTGAGAGCGGCCGGTCAGGACGTGCGGGTGTAGAGCGCGATCGACGCGGCGACGTAGTGAGCGGTGAACGCGAGGATCGTCAGCAGGTGGAAGATCTCGTGGAAGCCGAACCACCGCGGTGAGGGGTTCGGGCGCTTGATGCCGTAGACGAGCGCCCCGAGGCTGTAGAGGATGCCGCCGGCGATGACGAGGGCCACCACGGCGACACCGCCGTTGCGCAGCAGCGGGCCGAGGTAGAAGACGGCCACCCAGCCCAAGGCGACATAGACCGGGGTGTAGAGCCACCGCGGCGCGTGCACCCAAAGTACCCGGAACAGCACCCCCAGCAGCGCGCCGGACCAGACGATGACGAGCAGCGTCCGGCCCTGGTCCGGTGGCAGCAGCAGTGCAAAGGGGGTGTAGCTGCCGGCGATGATGAGGAAGATGTTGGAGTGGTCGAGGCGCTTGAGCACGACGGCCACGCGCGGGCTCCAGGTGCCGCGGTGGTAGGCCGCGGACGTCCCGAAGAGCAGCACCGCGGTCACCGTGAAGACGGCGGCCGAGGCACGGGCCGCCAGGCTCGAGGAGAAGACGACGAGGACCAGGCCGGCCAGGAGCGCCAGCGGCGCCATGCCGGCGTGGAGCCACCCGCGCAGCCGGGGCTTGACCACGTCGACGACGTGCTCCACCTGCTCCTCGAGGGCCTCGATGGGGCCGCCGTGGTGCCCCCCTCGGTCGCTGCTCACCCTCCGAGGATACGTACGACGGCGTAGGTTACCGACCAGTAGCAGCACTGGATCGCGGCGCCAAGGTGCGCAGGCGCCTTCGGGAGCAGCGGAGTAGCGTTGCCGCCGGGTCGGGGTCGCCGGCGCGGCAGGACGGCCGTCGACCCTCCAGCGCGGCACCGGCAGTGGATCGGCGGGCGGCGGCACCAGGGCCGGCACGGGAGCGAGGAGGCGGCATGGCGCTGCGGAACGTCGTGTATGCGGCATACCAGCGCCGGCTGGCCCGCAGCCTGGACCCGGACGCCCTCCCCAGGCATGTCGGGGTGATGCTGGACGGCAACCGCCGCTGGGCCCGCGAGCGCGGCGCGGGCGCCAGCGCCGGGCACCAGGCGGGCGCGGACAACATCGTCAACCTGCTCCGCTGGTGCGAGGAGGTGGGGGTGGAGGTGGTCACGTTGTGGCTGCTCTCCACCGACAACCTCAACCGGCCGGAGCAGGAGCTCGTGCCGCTGCTGCGGATCATCGAGCGGGCCGTCGACCACCTGTCGGAGGTCGGCAACTGGCGGCTCAACCCCATGGGTGCGCTCGACCTGCTGCCTGCGGCGACGGCCGAGCGCCTCAAGGTGGCCGCCGAGCGGACCAGGGACGTGGACGGGATGCTCGTCAACGTCGCGGTCGGCTACGGCGGCCGGCGCGAGATCACCGACGCGGTGCGGGCCCTGCTGCAGGAGCACGCCGAGCGGGGCACGTCGATCGAGGAGCTCGCCGAGGTGCTCGACGTCGAGCACATCGCCGCCCACCTCTACACGAGCGGGCAGCCCGATCCCGACCTGGTGATCCGCACGTCGGGCGAGCAGCGGCTCGGCGGCTTCCTGCTCTGGCAGAGCGCGCACAGCGAGTTCTACTTCTGCGAGGCCTACTGGCCCGACTTCCGCAAGGTCGACTTCCTGCGTGCCCTGCGGGCGTACGGCGAGCGGCAGCGGCGATTCGGCACCTGAGGACGGAAAGCTGACGGGCCCGGGAGGCTCCCTCGTGGTCCCATCGGTCACACCCGTCCCGTTGGTTCCCGGGTGGCCGGTGGGACCGCAGGTCCGGGCCGGGACACGCCGCGCGTCGTGCGCGCGCGTCGCCCCCGGCCGTTCTAGCGTCGACGCCACGACCCCCGAGCCGGCGCCCACGGGCGCGCCCCCCAGGAGGCACGCGTGAGCCAGACCACCTCGACCCCCGACCGGCGCAGGGAGCCTCGCCGCACCTACGTCGTGGACACCTCGGTGCTCCTCTCCGACCCCCGGGCGATGTTCCGCTTCGACGAGCACGAGGTCGTCCTGCCGGTCGTCGTGGTCACCGAGCTCGAGGGCAAGCGGCACCACCCCGAGCTCGGCTACTTCGCGCGGACCGCGCTGCGGCTGCTCGACGACCTCCGGGTGCAGGCGGGGCGGCTGGACGCCCCGGTGCCGGTCGGCACGGACGGCGGGACGCTGCGCGTCGAGCTCAACCACGCCGACACCTCCTCGCTCCCCGCGGGCTTCCGCCTCGGGGACAACGACACCCGCATCCTCGCGGTCGCCCGCAACCTGGCCGACGACGGTCACCTCGTCACCGTGGTGAGCAAGGACCTCCCGATGCGGGTGAAGGCCTCGGCCTGTGGCATCGACGCGCAGGAGTACCGCGCCGAGCTCGCCGTGGAGTCCGGCTGGACCGGCATGGCGGAGGTCGAGCTGTCGGTCGACGAGCTCGACCGGCTCTACGACGACGGCCGGCTCGAGCACGAGGGTGCCGCCGACCTGCCGTGCCACACCGGCCTGAAGCTGCTCTCCCCGCGAGGGAGCGCGCTCGGGCGGGTCTGGCCCGACAAGGCGGTGCGCCTGGTGCGCGGGGACCGGGACGCCTTCGGCCTGCACGGCCGCAGCGCCGAGCAGCGGGTGGCGCTGGACCTGCTCCTCGACGAGTCGGTGGGCATCGTCAGCCTCGGGGGGCGCGCCGGCACCGGCAAGTCGGCGCTGGCCCTGTGCGCCGGGCTGGAGGCGGTGATGGAGCGGCGCACGCACCGCAGGGTGGTCGTCTTCCGACCCCTGTATGCCGTGGGGGGCCAGGAGCTGGGCTACCTGCCGGGGAGCGAGCAGGAGAAGATGAACCCGTGGGGGCAGGCCGTCTTCGACACGCTCTCCGCACTGGTCTCCAGCGAGGTCGTCGAGGAGGTCCTCGACCGCGGCATGCTCGAGGTGCTCCCGCTCACCCACATCCGGGGGCGCTCGCTGCACGACGCCTTCGTCGTCGTGGACGAGGCGCAGAGCCTGGAGCGCGGGGTGCTCCTCACCGTGCTGTCCCGGATCGGGCAGAACTCCAGGGTCGTCCTCACCCACGACGTCGCCCAGCGCGACAACCTGCGGGTGGGGCGGCACGACGGGGTGGCCGCGGTGATCGAGGCGCTGAAGGGGCACCCGCTCTTCGCCCACGTCACCCTGACCCGCAGCGAGCGCAGCCCGATCGCCGCGCTGGTCACGGACCTGCTCGAGGGCATCGAGTTCTGACCCGCCCCCGGGGGCGCTCCGAGGGCAGCGGTCCGCATTCCCGCGACGGGGGGTGTGCTACCTCACGGGCCACGGATTTGGGGGTCACCGGGTGGGCCGGTACGTTGAGTGACGAATTGGTAACGGGGGCCAACGCAGTTCACCCGTGCCTGCCCTCGATGACCGACGGCCCCCACGGCGGGGCCGACCCACCCCAGGAGCTCGCACCCCCGAATGAGTCGCCACCGCGGCCGCCATGCTGGCCGCCACCCCCACCCGTCCACCTCCCCCCGCCCGTCGCTCGCCGCGCTACGCGCGGTGGGTGCCGCTGCCAGGCGCCCGGTCCTCACCTCGTCGGTGGCGATCGCGGTGGTCGCCGCGGGTGCGGCGACGGTGGGCGTCCCCGGTGAGGCCAGCGCCGAGGCCGCGCCGTTCACGGTGAGCGCCGCGGCGGTGAGCCAGGCCCACGAGCAGTCCACGACCGCGGTCGAGGACGCCGCCCGGATCGCGAGCGACCGGCGCAACGTCAACGCCCAGCGGGCGCTCGTGCAGGGCCGGGCGACCGCCTCGGAGCGGGCCGCGGCCGCCGCGGAGGCCAAGAAGCGCCGCGCGGCGGCCTCGAAGGCCGCGCGGGACCAGCAGCGCAAGGCGGTCATCGCCGGCGCCCGCCGCGACCCCAGGGCGGCCGCCCGCGAGCTGCTCGACGACTTCGGCTTCGCCGACTCGCAGTGGCGCTGCCTGGACCAGCTCTGGATGGGTGAGAGCGAGTGGCGGCACACCGCCGACAACCCGGCGTCGAGCGCCTACGGCATCCCGCAGGCCCTGCCCGGGCGCAAGATGGCGAGCGCGGGGAGCGACTGGCGCACCAACCCCGTCACCCAGATCAGGTGGGGCCTTCGGTACATCGAAGGCAGCTACGGCACCCCGTGCGCGGCGCTCGACGCCTGGCAGAGCCGTTCCCCGCACTGGTACTGACCCCGGGCCGCCTACCGCAGCCCCAGCCCCCGCCTACAGCAGCCCCCACGCCTTCGGGCCTCCTGACCTCGGGCCCCCAGGCCTTCGGGCCTCCTGCCCCCGGGCCTCCCACGCCTCCGCCGCCGGAGGGCGCGACCCCGGTCAGGCGGTCGGGCGCCCCCGGGTGGGATCGGTCCACGGCCCCACCCGGCACAGCACGGCGCACACGTCGTCCTGCTGGGCCCGCCCGTCCAGGACCTTGTCCAGCACCTCTGCGAGGAGCGTGCCCAGGTCCCCGCCGACGTCCGGGGAGCCCTCGGCGCTGCGGACCAGCCGCGAGATGCCGCTGCTGAGGGAGTCGTCCCGGCGCTCGATGACCCCGTCGGTGTAGAGCAGCAGCCCGGTTCCCGGCTCGACGTCGACCCGCTGGGAGGGGTAGTAGGCGTCCGCGGCCACGCCGAGCATGACCCCGACCCAGCGGTCCTCGGGGTCCAGCGGCCGGGCCCCCTTCGCGGTGATGAGCAGCGGTGGCGGGTGGCCGGCGCGAGCCACCTCCACCGTGCGGCGGACCGGGTCGACCACCGCCACCACGACCGTGGCCAGCACCGGGCTCTCCCCGACGAGGGCCACCGCGTTGGCCTGGCCCAGGGCGAGGTCCGGTGGCGATCCGAGCAGCAGGTAGGCGCGCACCGTGTGGCGCAGCTGCGCCATGGCCGCCGCGGCGTCCACGCCGTGGCCCGTCACGTCACCCACCACGAGCGCCACCGTGCCGTCCGGCAGGGGGACCGCGTCGTACCAGTCACCGCCGACGGAGACGACCTGCTCGGCCGGGTGGTAGACCGCCGCCAGGTCCACCCCGGCGACCGTCGGCAGCGAGGTGGGCAGGATGGCGACCTGCAGCCGGTGCACGCTCTCGGCCTGCGCCTCGGCCAGCCGCGCGCGCTCCAGGGCCTGCCCGACGTAGCGGGCGACGGTGGTGAGGAAGGCCCGCTCGCGGCTCGAGATGGCGCGCGGGGCGTCCCAGCCGACGGCCAGGGTGCCGATGACACCGGAGGCGGACTCCAGCGGGAGGTGGGCGATCGACTGCAGCCCCGCGGTGGCGAAGTCCTCCACCAGGTGGGGGTAGCTCACCACGGCGTCGGCCACGTCCTCGAAGAAGGTGGCGTGCCCCCGCGCGGCGTCGGTCACGGGGGAGAAGCGCGAGAGGGGGAACGTCGTCCACGACTCGGCGGTCCTCGGGGGGAGCGGGTCGAGGCTGACGTACCGCATCGCCCGGCCCTCGAGCTCGAGCTCGACCAGGGCGACACCGGTGAAGACGGCCTCGACGTCGCCGCGGACGGTCGCCGTCACGGAGTCGGCGACCTCCTGGACGGTGGAGGCGCCGTTGAGCCGGCTGGTGAGCGCCAGCAGGGCCTCCCCCCGGTCCATGGCCCGCTGCAGCGACGACACCAGCTCGGCGCGCTCCTGCTGCGCGGCCCGGCGCTCGTTGACGTCGCGGAAGAACAGCAGCAGCGTGTCCGGGACGGGCAGCGCGCGCACCTCGTACCACGTCCCGAGCGGCGGGTAGTAGGACTCGAACTCCTGGGGCTCACCGGTGCGCCAGGCCCGCTCGTAGGACTCCTCGAAGAGGGTGCCGCGGCCCGCGGGGAAGACGTCCCAGAAGGCGCGCCCGGTCATCTGCTCCGGCGTCTCGGAGGTGAGCTGCGCCCCCGCGACGTTGACGTAGCGCACCGTCCAGTCCCGGTCGAGGACGATGACACCCTCGTCCACCCGGTCGACGGCCCAGGCGAGGAGGTCGGCGTCACCGGGCGCGCGTGCGAGGTCGCCGACGTCGTCCGGCCCGGTCGGGCCGCGGCCCGGCGCGGGGAGGGTCACCCGCCCCATCCTGCCGCATCGGGCTCTCGCGCCGCTCTGCCCGGACGCGCCGCGCCGGGCTCAGAGCTTGCGGAGCCGGATCCGGGTGACGGCGTGGTCGGGGCCCTTCGCGAGCACCAGCGTGGCCCGCTCGCGGGTCGGGAGGACGTTCTCGAGCAGGTTGGGCTCGTTGGTCCGGGCCCAGATCCGAAGCGCGGTGCGGCGCGCCTCGGGGTCGGACAGGCCGGCATACTGGTGGAAGTAGGACTCCGGGTCGGCGAACGCCGTCTGGCGCAGGCGGAGGAAGCGGCTGACGTACCACTCGCGGAGGTGGTGGGCGTCCGCGTCGACGTAGACGGAGAAGTCCAGGTAGTCCGAGAGGGCCTGCATGCCGGGACCGTCCGGGCGCGGCGCCGGGGGCTGCAGGACGTTGAGCCCCTCGACGATCAGGACGTCGGGCTTGTGCACCACCGTGCGAGCTGCCGGGACGATGTCGTAGGTGAGGTGGGAGTAGACCGGGGCCTCCACCTCCGCGGCGCCGGACTTCACCGCGGCGACGAAGCGCAGCAGGGCCCGGCGGTCGTACGACTCGGGGAACCCCTTGCGCTCCATCAGGCCGCGGACCCCCAGCTCGGCGTTGGGGTAGAGGAACCCGTCGGTGGTGACCAGCTCCACCCGCGGCGTGTCCGGCCACCGGCGCAGCAGCTCGGCGAGGATGCGGGCCGTGGTGGACTTCCCGACCGCCACCGAGCCGGCCACGCCGATGACGAACGGGGTGTATGCCGGTGGCTCGCCGAGGAAGTCGGTGCGCACCCGGTTCAGCCCGGCCGTCGCGTGCACGTAGAACGACAGCAGCCGCGAGAGCGGGAGGTAGACCGCCTCGACCTCGGCGACGTCGACCCGGTCCCCGAGGCCGCGGACCCGGGCCACCTCGTCCGCGGTGAGCCGGATGGGGTGGTTCTCGCGAAGGCGCGCCCAGTCGTCCCGGTCGAAGTCGGCATACGGTGTCGGCAGGCCGACCGCCCGGGCCAACGCCGTCACTGGCTGGGTCACGACGGCCATTGTGTCGCACCGGGGTCCCCGGCCGCGCGCCGCATGGCCGAGCCCGGGCGGCGTCTAGGCTGGCCGGCATGTGCGGAATCGTCGGGTACGTCGGCAGCGAGCGGGACGGACGCGCCGAGCAGGTCGTCATGGAGGGCCTGACCCGCCTGGAGTACCGCGGCTACGACTCGGCGGGGATCGCCCTCGTCACCGACGACGGCCTGGTCACCGAGAAGCGCGCCGGCAAGCTCGCGAACCTCCGGTCCGCGCTGGCCAGGCACCCGCTCGCGCCCTCCGGCACCGGCATCGGCCACACCCGCTGGGCGACGCACGGCGGCCCCACCGACGGGAACGCGCACCCGCACCGCGGCGGGCACCACGACCGGCTCGCCCTGATCCACAACGGGATCCTGGAGAACTTCCACACGCTGAAGAAGGAGCTGCTCGCGGCGGGGGCCACCTTCGACAGCGAGACCGACACCGAGGTCGCCGCCAAGCTGGTCGGGGACGCCTTCGACCGCACCCACGACCTCACCGCCGCGATGCAGGAGGTCGTCGGCCGCCTCGAGGGCGCCTTCACCCTGCTGGCGGTGCACGCGGACGCGCCGGGCGTCGTCGTCGGCGCCCGGCGCAACAGCCCGCTGGTCGTCGGGCTCGGGGACGGGGAGAACTTCCTCGGCTCCGACGTGGCGGCCTTCATCGGCCACACCCGCCACGCGCTCGAGCTCGGGCAGGACCAGATCGTCACCATCACGCCGGACTCGTGCGAGGTCATCACCTTCGCCGGGGCACCCGCGCAGGGCACGGCATACGAGGTCACGTGGGACGCGGCGGCGGCGGAGAAGGGGGGCTACGCGACCTTCATGGAGAAGGAGATCAACGAGCAGCCGCACGCCGTGGCCGACACCCTGCTGGGCCGGACCGACGAGCAGGGCCGCCTCGTCCTCGACGAGATGCGGGTCCCGGAGGACCAGCTCGCCGAGGTGCAGCGGATCGTCGTCGTCGCCTGCGGCACCGCGGCCTACGCCGGCATGGTCGCCAAGTACGCGATCGAGCACTGGACCCGCATCCCCGTCGAGGTCGCGCTCGCGCACGAGTTCCGCTACGCCGACCCGGTCGTCGACGAGCGGACCCTGGTGCTCTCGATCAGCCAGTCGGGCGAGACCATGGACACGCTGATGGCGGTCAGGCACGCCCGCGACCTCGGCGCGCTGACGATCTCGATCTGCAACACCCACGGGTCGACCATCCCGCGCGCGTCCGACGCGGTGCTCTACACCCACGCCGGTCCCGAGATCGCCGTGGCCTCCACCAAGGCCTTCCTCGCGCAGATCACCGCCTGCTACCTGCTCGGCCTCTACCTCGCCCAGCTCCGTGGCGGCACCTTCGCCGACGACGCCCAGGCGGTGATGAGGGAGCTCATGGAGGTCCCGGACCGGATCGAGGAGCTGCTCGGCCGGATGGACCGGGTCAAGGAGGTCGCCCGCTTCATGGCCGACTCCCAGTCGGTCCTCTTCCTCGGCCGCAACGTCGGCTTCCCGGTGGCGATGGAGGGCGCGCTGAAGCTCAAGGAGCTCGCCTACATCCACGCCGAGGGGTTCGCGGCGGGCGAGCTCAAGCACGGCCCGATCGCCCTGATCGACCCCGGCGAGCCGGTCGTCGTCATCGTCCCCGGCCCCGGCACCCCCCACGACCTGCACGCCAAGGTGGTCTCGAACATCCAGGAGATCCGGGCGCGCGGCGCGCGGACCCTCGTCGTCGCCGAGGACGGTGACGAGGACGTCGTGCCGTTCGCCGACGAGGTGTTCCGCATCCCCCACGTCTCGCCGCTGCTCTCGCCCCTGCTCGCCGTCGTGCCGCTGCAGGTCTTCGCGCTGCACCTCTCCAGCGCCAAGGGCCTGGACGTCGACCAGCCCCGCAACCTCGCCAAGTCCGTCACGGTCGAGTGAGCCCCTCGTGAGCCTCTCGTGATCCTCGGGGTGGGGATCGACGTCGTCGACGTCGACCGGTTCGCGCAGTCGCTCGAGCGCACCCCCCGGCTGCTGGAGCGGCTCTTCGCCGAGCGGGAGCGGCAGCTCCCGCCCGCCTCGCTCGCCGCCCGCTTCGCGGCGAAGGAGGCGCTCGCCAAGGCGTTCGGGGCGCCGGTCGGCCTGCGCTGGACCGACTGCACCGTGGTGCGCGGCGCGGACCGCCGCCCCCACCTGCTGATGGAGGGCACCGTCGCGGCCCGGGCCGAGGAGCTGGGCGTGCAGTCGGTGCACGTGTCGCTGTCGCACGACGCGGGGATCGCGTCCGCGGTGGTGGTGGTCGAGTCGTGAGGGAGCGCCGAGTGGGCAGAGGGCGGGGGCCGGCGTCGTGATCGAGGCCTGGTCGGTGCGGGACGTGTATGCCGCGGAGGCGGCCCTCATGGCCGACCTCCCCGAGGGCGAGCTCATGGCGCGGGCCGTGGCTGGCCTCGTGGAGGTGGTCCGGGCGCGGCTGCGTGAGGTCGGGGGGCGCGGCGTCGTGGCCCTGGTCGGGCCCGGCAACAACGGCCTGGACGCGCTGTACACCGTGTGCCGGCTCGCCGAGCGGGGGGTCGCCTGCGCCGCCGTGCTCACCGCGGGACGGGTGGACGAGGGCACCGTCGCCGGCGCCCGAGCCGCCGGCGTGGCGGTGCTCGAGGGGGAGGACCCGGGTGTCGAGGCGCTCGTGCGCGGGGCGGACGTCGTCCTGGACGGGGTGCTCGGCATCGGCGGCCGCGGCGGCCTCCCGGGCTTCGCCCGGGCCTGGGTGGACGCGGTGCCCGAGGGTGCGTACGTCATCGCGGTGGACCTCCCCTCCGGGCAGGACCCCTCGGGTGAGGCCCTCGACCCGGACGGGGTCTTCGCCGACGAGACGGTGACCTTCTCGTGCGCCAAGCCGGTGCACCTGCTCCCCGCCACCGAGCGCGCCGTCGGGCGGCTCACCGTCGTCGACATCGGGCTGTCGATGGCCGCCGCGCCCGCGGTGCGGCGGCTCACCCATGACGACGCGGGCGCCCTGTGGCCGGTCCCCGTGGCCGCGGACGACAAGTACAGCCGCGGCGTCGTGGGGGTGGTCGCGGGAGGGGAGGACTACGCCGGGGCCGCGGTGCTGTGCGTCACCGCCGCCGTCGAGAGCGGCGCCGGGATGGTGCGCTACGTCGGGCCCCCGACCCCGACCGGGCTGGTGAGGGCGCAGGTGCCGGAGGCGGTGCACGGGCCGGGGCAGGTGCAGGCGTGGGTGATCGGCCCCGGCCTGGACCCGACCGCGGAGGGGGAGGAGGCGGCGGCCCAGCTCGCGGTGGCGCGCGAGGCGCTGGACTCCGACCTGCCGGTGCTGCTCGACGCGGGCGGCTTGGACCTGCTCCTGGGGCCCCGGCGCTCGGGCGCCCCCACGCTGCTCACCCCGCACGCCGGGGAGTGCGCCCGCCTGCTCACCCGCCTGCGGCCGGGGGAGGTCCGTCGCGCCGACGTCACCGCCGCGCCGGTGCGGCACGCGCGAGAGCTCGCGCGCCTTGCCTCCGCCACCGTGCTGCTCAAGGGCTCGACCACCCTGGTGGTCGGGCCCGCTGCCGACGACCCGGTGTGGAGCCAGGCCGACGCCCCGCCCTGGCTCGCCACCGCCGGCTCCGGGGACGTGCTCGCCGGGCTGGCCGGAACGCTGCTGGCGGCGGGCCTGGACCCCGCACCTGCCGGGGCGCTCGCCGCGCTGGTGCACGGGGTGGCCGCGGACCGGGCCAACCCGGGTGGCCCGGTTCGGGCACTCGCCGTGGCGGCCGGCATACCGGCGACCGTCGCGCACCTCCTGCGCCGCGGGTGACCCGCAGCGTCCGGCACGACGGCGCCATGGCCACCGTCGTGCCGGACGCAAGCGGTCGTGGGGGCGGGCCGACACCTAGACTGGTGGCCGCCCATGAGCCGCCGCGACCCCCCTGCCGCCCCGCGCCCGACCGCCCCCGAGGGCGTCTCGGCGTGGGTGAGCGTCGACGTCGGCGCGATCCGCGACAACGTCGCCGAGCTGGTGCGCCGCGCTGCACCGGCCGAGGTGATGGCCGTCGTCAAGGCCGACGGCTACGGCCACGGGCTGGTGCCCAGCGCCCGTGCCGCGTTGCGCGGCGGAGCCACCTGGCTCGGCGTCGCCCAACTCGCGGAGGCGCTCGAGCTGCGGGCCGCCGGCGTGACCGCCCCCCTGCTCTCCTGGATCTGGGTCCCCGGCGCCGACGTCGGCGCCGCGCTCGACGCGCACATCGACCTCACCGTGGCCGCCCCCTGGACCCTGGAGGCCGTGCTCGCCGCGGCCCGCGAGCGGGGCACGGTCGCCCGCGTGCACGTCAAGGTCGACACCGGTCTGCTGCGCGGTGGCGCGCTCGGGCCGATGTGGGACGAGCTCGTGCCCGCGGTGGCGAAGGCGCAGGCGGAGGGGGCGGTCGAGGTGGTCGGCGTGTGGTCCCACCTCGCGTGGGCCGACGCCCCGCAGCACCCCACGGTGCGGGCCCAGCGGGAGCGCTTCACCGGCGCCGTCGCCGACCTCGAGCGTGCCGGGGTCCGGCCGGCCCACCGCCACCTCGCGAACTCCGCCGCGACGCTCACCGACCCGCAGGCGCACTTCGACCTGGTGCGCCCGGGTCTGGCCGTCTACGGCCTCTCGCCCGTGCCCGACCTGGGTGGGCCGGCCGACTTCGGGCTCCGCGAGGCGATGCGGGTCACCGCTCGGCTCTCCCTGGTCAAGCCCGCGCTCGCCGGCCACGGGGTCAGCTACGGCCACACCTACACCACCTCCGCCGACACGGTCCTCGGCCTGGTCCCGATCGGCTACGCCGACGGCATACCGCGTGCCGCGAGCAACGTCGGCCCGGTCCAGGTCGGTGGCCACCGGCACACCGTGGCCGGCCGGGTCTGCATGGACCAGTTCGTGGTCGACCTGGGGGCGGGGTATGCCGGTGCCGCCGGTGACGAGGTCGTCCTCCTCGGGCGGGCGGCGGACGGCGAGCCGTCCGCGCAGGACTGGGCCGAGGCGACGGGGACGATCAACTACGAGATCGTGGCGCGGATGAGCAGCAGGCTCCCGCGCCTGCTCCTCGGAGGTGAGGACTGACATGGCACCCAGGGACACCGCGACCGGAGTCGGTGCGGCGGTCGGTGTGGCCGCCGCCGCGGTCGGGGCCGCGGCCACCGGAGCGGCCGTGGAGCGGGCCGCCCGCCTGCGGGCGCGGGTCCCCGGCCCGCCTCGGGCGGAGCTGTTCGAGCACCTGCCGGGGCAGGAGCTCACCGTCGTCACGACGGACGGCGTCAAGCTGCACGTCGAGGTCGACGACCCCCGGGACGCCACCGACCCGCTCGGGCACTCGGGCGCGGACCGGCCGACCGTCGTGCTGTGCCACGGCTTCACGCTGAACCTGCGGGCGTGGGTCTTCCAGCGCCGGGCCCTGACGGCGGCGGGGTACCGGGTCGTCACCTGGGACCAGCGCAGCCATGGCAGGTCCGGGCCGGCCGAGGCGGCCAGCTGCACCATCGAGCAGCTCGGTGAGGACCTCGCCGCCGTGCTCGCCGAGACCTGCCCCAGCGGCCCGCTCGCGCTCGTCGGGCACTCGATGGGCGGGATGACGCTGATGTCGTTCGCGGAGCAGCAGCCCGAGGTCGTGCGCGAGCGCGTCCTCGCGGCGGCGTTCGTGGCCACGAGCGCCGGTGGGGAGGGCCTGACCAGCCTCGGACTCGGCGTCCTCGCCGGCAAGGTGATCGGGCGCGTCGGGCCCGACCTGCTCGGGCGACTCGGCCGGCACCAGGAGCGGCTCGTGCGGTTCCGGCGCTTCGGGCGCAACCTCGAGGACTCGCTGGTGGAGCGGTGGTCCTTCGACTCACCGGTGAGCCGGGACCTCGTGCGCTTCGCGGGCGACATGATCTTCTCGACCTCCCTGGACGTCATGGGCTCCTTCCTGCCGTCCCTGGGGACCCTGGACGCGGCCGCCGCGCTCGACAACTTCTCCGGCATCGAGACCCTCGTCATCAACGGCGAGGGGGACCTGCTCACCCCGCCGAACCACAGCGAGGCCATCGTCCGGCTGGTGCCGGGCGCGGAGCACGTCGTCCTCACCGAGGCGGGGCACCTCATCATGCTCGAGCACCCCGACCTGGTCAGCGAGCAGCTGCTCCTGCTGGTCGAGCGAGGGCAGCGAGCGCACGCTGGGCACACCGCCGTGGCGGCCGCGCCCCGGGTGCGGCGGACCGTCACCGACGTGCGACGCCGGCGCGAGGTGAGGGCCGGGCTCGGGACGGGCGCGTGAGCGCTGCGACGGAGCCGGACGCCGTCGTCGGCCCGGTCCTCCTGCCGACCGCCGAGGACACCCGGTCCTTCGGCGCCCGCCTGGCCACCCACCTGCGGCCCGGGGACCTGGTCGTCCTCACCGGCGACCTCGGCGCCGGGAAGACGACCCTCACCGTGGGCCTGGGGGCGGGCCTGGGGGTGCGCGGCCCGGTGACCTCACCGACCTTCGTGCTCGCGCGGGTGCACCCGTCGCTGGGCTTGGGACCGCCGCTCGTCCACGTGGACGCCTACCGCCTCGCTGGGCTGGACGACCTCGACGCCCTCGACCTCGACGCCTCGCTCGAGGAGAGCGTCACGGTGCTCGAGTGGGGACACGAGGTGGCGCAGGCGCTGGCGGAGGACGGCCTGGAGGTGGTGCTCGTGGCGGACCCCGCCACCGAGGCCCGCCTGGCGACCGTGACCGCCCGGGGGCCGCGGTGGTCGCACGCCGCGGCGCGGCGCGGGCTGCGCGACGTCGCCTCGTCCACGGCGTCCGAAGACGCCGGCGTCGCCTCGTCCACGGCGTCCGAAGACGCCGGCGTCGCCTCCTCCACGGCGCCGGACGTCGCTTCTCCGACGGCGTCCGACGGCGCCGCCGAGCCCGGCGCCGGGGCGGCGCCGTGCTGATCCTGGGCATCGACACCTCGACCTCCGCCGTGGCGGTGGCCGTCTCGGACGGCACCACCGTGCTCGCGCGCGCTGAGCGGCTGGACCCGCGGGCGCACACCGAGGCGCTCGCGCCGCTGGTGCGGGACGTCCTCACCGGGGCGGGGGCCACGCCCGCCGACCTGACCGACGTCGCCGTGGGCACCGGCCCCGGGCCCTTCACGGGTCTGCGGGTCGGGCTGGTCACCGCTGCGGTCCTGGGCCACGCGCTCGGTGTGCCGGTGCACGGGCTGTGCAGCCTCGACGCCCTGGCGCAGGCCGCCGTGGCCGGGTCCTGGTCCGGTGCGGCCGGGCGGCCCCGTGACGTCCTCGTCGCGACCGACGCCCGGCGCAAGGAGGTCTACTGGGCCCGTTACGCCGTGCGCCCGGACACCGGGGGCCGCGGGGCCGCACGTGCCCGGCGGCTGGAGGGCCCGCACGTGGACCGCCCAGCGGACCTGCCCGAGGAGGTCCGGGCGCTGCCCACCGCGGGGCGCGGGCCACTGCTGCACCCGGCGCTCCTGCCCCATGCCGTGGGACCCCTCGACGTCGACGCCGGAGTCCTCCTCGAGGTGGCGGTGGCGCGGCTCGGCGCGGGCGAGCCGATGCCGGTGGAGCCGCTCTACCTGCGTCGGCCAGACGCGCTCACGAGCGCCGAGCGGGCAGCCCGGTGAGCGCCGCACCGGGCCTGCGCGAGCTGCGCTGGACCGACATCCCGGCCCTGTCCGCGCTCGAGCTGGAGCTCTTCCCCGACGACGCGTGGGCCGAGGCGTCCTGGTGGGCGGAGCTCGCCGCACGGCCCCGCCGGCACTACCTCGCCCACGTCGGCGCCCCCGCCGCGGACGGTGCGGTCACGGCATACGGGGGCATCGACGTCACCGGGGAGGTGGCGGACCTGATGACCCTCGCCGTCGCCCCCGCCGCCCGGGGCACCGGCCTGGGCCGGCGGCTGCTGGCCGCGCTCGAGGCGGAGGCGGTGGCGCGCGGCGCCACCGTGATGATGCTCGAGGTGCGTGCCGACAACGCGCCGGCGCGGGCGCTCTACGCGGCGGCGGGGTACGAGCAGGTGCGCGTGCGGCGGCGCTACTACTCGCCGGGCGACGTGGACGCGCACGTCCTCCGGCGCACGCTGCGCGGTGGCGATGGCCGGCCCTGACCGCCCGCTCGTCCTCGGGGTGGACACCTCCTGCGACGAGACCGGCATCGGCATCGTGCGCGGTGAGACCCTGCTCGCGGACGCGGTGGCGAGCAGCGTCGACGAGCACGCCCGTTTCGGTGGCGTGGTGCCCGAGGTCGCCAGCCGCGCGCACCTCGAGGCGATGGTGCCGACGCTGGAGCGGGCCTGCCGCGACGCCGGGGTGCGGCTCGGCGACCTCGACGCGGTCGCGGTCACCGCGGGCCCCGGTCTGGCCGGTGCCCTCATGGTCGGCGTCGCCGCGGCGAAGGCGCTCTCGCTCGCCCTCGGGGTGCCCCTGCACGGCGTGAACCACCTCGCCGCGCACGTCGCGGTCGACGTCGTCGAGCACGGGCCGCTGCCCGAGCCGACGGTGGCGCTGCTGGTCTCGGGTGGGCACTCCTCGCTGCTGCTGGTGCCGGACGTCACCGCGGACGTGCGCAGCCTGGGCTCGACCATCGACGACGCCGCGGGGGAGGCCTTCGACAAGGTGGCGCGGGTGCTCGGCCTGCCCTTCCCGGGTGGTCCGCACATCGACCGCGCGGCGCGCGAGGGGAGCGTGACGATCGACTTCCCGCGAGGCCTGACCTCGGGGCGCGACCTCGAGCGGCACCGCTTCGACTTCTCGTTCTCCGGGCTGAAGACCGCCGTCGCCCGGTGGGTGGCCGCCCGGGAGGCCCTCGGGGAACCGGTGCCGGTCGAGGAGGTCGCCGCCAGCTTCCAGGAGGCGGTCGTGGACGTCCTCACCCGCAAGGCCGTTCTGGCCTGCCGGGAGCAGGGGGTGGACCACCTGCAGGTGGGAGGTGGCGTGGCGGCGAACTCGCGGCTGCGCGCGCTGGCGCAGGAGCGGTGCGCGGCGGCGGGGATCGCGCTGCGGGTGCCGAGACCGGGACTGTGCACCGACAACGGCGCCATGGTGGCCGCGCTGGGCGCGCAGATGGTGCGCAAGGGCCGGGAGCCGTCGGCCCTGGACGTGTCCGCCGACTCCTCGATGCCGGTCACCGAGGTGCGGGCCTGACGAGGGTGCCTCGCCGGGTGAGGTGATCTGCTACCTGCGTGGGGTGGTGGGACACCTCGACCCGCGGGGCCTCTGCCCGGGTGGAGGTGATCCGCGCCGGTCAACCGCCGCAGCGGAGCAGGCCCATGCGCGCCTTGAGGGTGAGGACGCGCTCCGCCGACTCCGCGACCCGGTCCGCGAACCGCGGGTCCGCCTTCGCCTCGGCGCGCAGCGCCCTCGACATGGCCGGGGCGTCGGCGGGGTTGCCGTCGAGCACCACGTCGCCGCCCGCGCGCACGACCCGGACGGCGCGCTCACCCGCCGGGACCGACCGCACCGCCTCCGCGTTGACGTCGTCGGTCACCACCACGCCGTCGAAGCCGAGGCGGTCGCGCAGCAGGCCGGTGACCACCGCGCTGGAGAACATCGCCCGGTCCCGCGGGTCCAGCTTCGGGTAGCGCGCGGAGCCGACCATGACCAGGCCGGCGCCGGCCCGGATGCCGGCGCGGAAGGGCTCGAGGTGCGGGTCGTCCACCGTGGCCACGGTGTCGGTGATGCCCGTGGCGGAGAAGTCGGTGTTGGAGCGGATGCGCCCGAGCCCGGGGAAGTGCTTCAGGGTGCCCTCCACGCCGCCGGCGCGCATCCCGCGCAGGAAGGCGACCGAGGAGCGCGACACCTCGCCCGGCTCGGCGCCGAACTGACGCTCCCAGCGCCCGATGGGCTGGTTGGCCCGGCCGATGCTCGCCGGCACGGTGTCGGCCACCGGAGCGAGGTTGACGTTGACGCCCACCGCCGCGAGCTCCTCGGCCCACCCGGTGGCGCGGGTCCGCAGCGTCGAGTCCGCCTCCGCTCCCTGGGCGAGCGCCGAGGGGATCCGGGTGAAGCCCGCGCCGCGCAGCTGCTGGACCTGACCGCCCTCCTGGTCGGCGGCGACGAGCAGCTTCACCCCGCCGGTCGCCGCCGGTGTCGCCCGTCCCTGGAGGTGTCGCGAGGTCGCCCGCACCCCGTCCGCTCCGGTCCAGCCGCCGAGGTAGACCACCCCGCCGACGTGGCTGCCGGCGATGACCGCGTCCAGGGACGTGCGGGGGGCGGCGGTGTCGAACCCGACCATGAGGAGCTGCCCGACCCGCTGCGCCTCGCTCAGGCGGGCGGACTCGCGGCGCGCGCAGGCGGTGTCGCGGTCCGCGGCACCCGCCGCCGAGCCCGCCGATGAGCCCGTGGGGGACGCGGGGGTGGCACGGGCCGTCGCCGTTGGGGAGCCGGCCGGGGTGGCGCTGCCCGCCCCGGCCGGCGGCGACGTCGTGGGCGACGTCGTGGGCGAGCGGGAGGGGGCCGACGGCGTCGCGGCCGTGCCGGCCGGGGCCCCCGCGCCGTCCGGTCCGCCACCTGCCGGTCCGCCGCTCCCCGGGCCGCAGCCGACCAGCCCGCAGAGCAGGGCCGCTCCACCGGCCGACGCGGCGGCCGCTCGGCGCAGGCGGCGGGAGGGACGGGAGCTCACGCCCGCCGACGGTACCGGACCACGGCCGGCCACCGGCCTACGCTGCCGGAGTGCCCCTCCCGGTCGTGCTCGACGTCGACACCGGGGTGGACGACGCCCTGGCCCTGCTGCTCGCGGCGCTGCACCCGGACCTGGACCTGCGCGCGGTCACCTGCGTGGCGGGAAACGCGCCGCTGGCGGACGTCGTGCGCAACACCCGCGGCATCCTGGCCCGTGCGGGTCGTGCCGACGTGCCGGTCGCCGCGGGGGCCGCGGGCCCGCTCATCGGCCCGCCCACCACCCGCTGCCGGCCGTCGCACGGGCCTGACGGTCTGGGCGACGTCGCCCTTCGCCCGGGCGCTGCCGACCACGCGCCGGGTGCCGAGGTGCCTGACGCGCTCGGCCTGCTGCGTGACGTGCTGCTGCGTGAGGCCCTGCTGCGTAAGGCGCGGCTGGGTGAGCACAGGCTGGGTGAGGCCCGGCTGGGTGAGCCCCGGCTGGGTGAGGTCCGGCCGGGGTCGACGGAGGACGCCGGGGTCACGGTCCTGGCGCTGGGGCCGATGACCAACCTGGCCCGGCTCGCCGACGCCCACCCGGAGGCGCTCGCCGGGGTGCGCCGGCTGGTCGCCGTGGCCGGTGCCGGCGCAGGTCACCGGGAGCCGGACCCCGCCGCGCCCGCCGACTTCAACGTGCGGCACGACCCCGAGGCGGCCGCCGCGGTACTGGAGGCGTGCGCGGCCCACGGTGTTCCGGTCACCCTGCACGGGCTCGACGTCCTCCGCGAGCCGACGGTGGACCTCACCGACGCCGCCGCGCTCGAGGCGCTCGAGGCGCCGGCGGGGCCCGAGGGGCTGGAGGACGACGGGGTCGAGCGGGCCGGCGTGGCCGAGGCGGGTGGGGGGGCCGAGGGCGGTGGGGTGGCCGAGGGGCCGGCGTGGCTCGCGGGGCGTCTGCTGCGGTTCCGGTGCGAGCGGGCGGGTCGGGACCGGGCGGGCCTCGGTGATGCCGGCGCCGTCGCCGGGGTGCTGGCCCCGGCTGCGGTGCGCACCGTGGCGGCGGCCGTCCGGGTGCAGACGTCCGGGCCGGCACGGGGGCGGCTGGCTGTCCACCCGCAGAGCTGGCCGGCCGGCCTCGTCGCCCCCGCGGACGTGGTCGCCCCCGCGGACGTGGTCGCCGCCGTCGACGGCCCCGCCCTGGCCGCGCTCTGGCTGGCGGCGGTGCGGCGCGGCGCCCGGGTGGTGCCCCGGTGAGTGCCGGGTGAGCGGCCGGGTGAGCGGCCGGGTGAGCGGCCGGGTGAGCGGCCGGGTGAGCGGCCGGGTCGTGGTGCTCGGAGCGCTCAACGTCGACCTGGTGGCGCGCGTCGAGCGCCACCCAGGGCCGGGCGAGACGGTGCTCGCCCGGGGGCCGGTGCGCCGCCTCGCAGGAGGCAAGGGCGGCAACCAGGCGGTCGCGGCGGCGTTCGCCGGGGCGACGGTGGCGATGGTGGGGGCGGTCGGCGACGACCCGGAGGGCCGGGCCTACCTGCAGCGCCTGGTCCGGCTCGGGGTGGACGTGAGCGGGGTGCGGGTGCTGCCGGACCGGCCCACCGGGGTGGCCTGGGTGACCGTCGACGACGCGGGGGAGAGCGTCATCGTCGTCCACGCCGGCGCCAACGCCGCCGACCACGACCTGCGCCCGCTCGGCCGGCTGGGCGCCGCGGACGTGCTCCTCTGCCAGCTCGAGGTGCCGCTCGGCGTGGTGGCCGCCGCGGCTCGGCGGGCCGCCTCCGCCGGTGCCCGCGTCGTGCTCAACGCCGCACCGTATGCCGTCCTCCCGCCCGAGACGGCCGCGCTGGCCGACCCGCTGGTCGTCAACGAGCACGAGGCGCTGCTCCTCGCCGACTCCGGCGTGGTGCCCCGGTCGGTGCTCGTCACCTTCGGGGCGGCCGGGTGCGCCTGGGACGGCCACCGCGTCGACGCCCTGCCGGTGCCGCGGGAGGACGTCCTCGACGCCACCGGCGCCGGTGACGCCTTCTGCGGGGCCCTGGCCGCGGCCCTGGCCGCCGGCGCCGGACGGGACGAGGCGCTCGCGGCAGCCGGGCGCGCCGGCGCCGCTGCGGTCCGGCGGGAGGGGGCCCAGCCCGAGCCCGGGCTCTAGCGGCGTGCAGCGGCGTGCAGCGGCGTTCCGGTCACGGATCGACGAGGGGACGGCGGTGTCCGTCGGGTGGGCAAGGGGGCTGCCGTCGCGGGCGGGGCGTGCGCGTGGGGTGGTCGACCGCACGGGGTGTCGAACCGCGCGGGGTGTCGAACCGCGCGGGGTGGTCGACCGCACGGGGTGTCGAACCGCGCGGGGTGTCGAACCGCGCGGGGTGGTCGAACGCGCGGGGTGTCGAACCGCGCGGGGTGTCGAACCGCGCGGGGTGGTCGAACGCGCGGGGGATCAGCCGGCCTCCAGCACGAGCACGACGGTGTCGCCGGCGAGCCGGGTCAGCAGGAGCGTGACCTGGTTCCCCTCGCCGGACCCGCGCCCGAGGCGGAGGTCCCGGCGCAGGGAGTCGTCGTCGAGGCGCACGCCCCGCTTCTTGATCGTGGCCCCGGTGACCCCCCGCTCGCGCAGCCAGGCGCGCAGGGACTTGACCGTGAAGGGCATCGCCTCGGTGACGGCATACCGGCGGGCGAAGGCGAGGTCCACCGCTCGCCCGGCCACCACGTGGCCCAGGCCGGCCTCGAGCTCGGTCCCGTCCGTCGCGGCGGTCACCGCACCGACCAGCCCGGCGCGGACCACGGCGCGGTCCGTCTCGTAGAGCCAGGCGCCGACGTCCGCCAGGGAGGTCGCCGCCGGCACGTCCGGGTCGACGCTCGCGGCGGTGACTTCGACCGGCAGCCGACCGGGGCCGAGCACCCGGGCCGTGCGTCCCGCCGTGCGCACGAGCGGGCCCCACCACACCGCGCACTCGACCACGTCGCCGTCCCACGACGTCCACTGCGCCTCGCAGCCGACCGGCACCGCCTCGTGGGGGAGGGACGGGCTGAGCTTGGCGCCGGTGGCCGGGACGGCGGCCGCCACGTCGAGGACGACCTGCCACGGCGGCGACATCTCGTGCAGCCGGAAGACCCGGCGGGCCCGTCCGCGGGCGTCGGCCCGGCCCGGCAGCCGTCGGGCCGGGTCCAGCCAGGCCCCGACACGGTCCCGCTGGGCGTCCGGCGGAGGGCGGAAGTCCTCGGCGCGGCCGACCCTGGCCCGCGAGTCCGGCCACGGCCGGAGGTTGACGTCCGCCACCGCCGCGGTGACCGGGTCGGCGTCGACCGCGCGCACGGTGACCCCGAGCACGGACATGGTCATCGCGTCCGCGCCGATGCCACACCCGAGGTCGTGGACGGTGGCCAGGCTGGCGGCGCCGAACCGGTGCGCGTGGGTCGTGGCCACCTCGAGCCGGGTGGCCTGCTCGAGCCCCTCGGCGGTGAAGATCATGCCGTCGGCGAACTCACCGAACTTCGCCCGGGCCCGGGCGCGCAGCCGCTGCTGGGTCAGCGCCGCGGCGACGAGGGCGGGGTCGTGCCCGAGCGCCCGGAGCCGGGCGGTGAGCGCAAGGGCCGCCGCCTCGTCGTGGGGCGGCAGGCTGCGCAGCAGGGTCTGCCCCTCCACCGACGCCAGGGCCCGCACGGCGGTGACGTCCATGCGGTTACCCTGCCAGCCCGGCGGAGCCCGCCGCGGCCGCGAGCGTGAGGGGACCACGGTCGGGGGTGCACGGGGGGCGGAGCTCGTCGCGGCCGCGAGCGTGAGGGGACCACGGTCGGGGGTGCACGGGGGGCGGAGCCCCCCGTGTGTTGGCACTCAAGTTGACCGAGTGCTAAGCCCCGACCTAGATTGAGGGCTGGCACTCGACCCGTGCGAGTGCCAGCGCGAGCGGATCGACCTCGGCCCCCGCGACGGCGAGGACGGCCCCGTGCGCGCACCCTCATCTGTCCACTTCGACATTCCCGAAGGGGAGGTCACCACAGTGTCGGTTTCCATTCAGCCGCTCGAGGACCGCATCGTCATCAAGAGCCTCGAGGCCGAGCAGACCACCGCCTCCGGTCTGGTCATCCCGGACACCGCGAAGGAGAAGCCCCAGGAGGGCGAGGTCGTCGCCGTGGGTCCGGGTCGCTGGAACGAGGACGGCGACGAGCGCATCCCGCTCGACGTTTCGGTCGGCGACCGCGTCATCTTCAGCAAGTACGGCGGCACCGAGATCAAGCACGCCGGCGAGGAGTACCTCATCCTCTCGGCGCGCGACGTGCTCGCCGTGGTCGGCGCCGCGACGCAGGACGCCTGACCCGCACCAACGCCAGACCCGCACCACGCCAGACCCGCACCACGACGTATGCCGTGGGCTCGCCCCCGCGGTGAGCCCACGGCATACGTGCACCGGCCGGAGCACCGGCAGGGAGCCCGCCGAGCGGGCCCGCCGGCCCGCCACCCCCGTGAACCGTGACTGAAGAAGGACCACCATGGCCAAGGAACTGGAGTTCAACGACTCCGCACGCAAGGCGCTCGAGCGGGGCGTCGACGCCCTCGCCAACACCGTGAAGGTGACGCTGGGCCCCAAGGGCCGCAACGTCGTGCTCGACAAGAAGTGGGGCGCCCCCACGATCACCAACGACGGCGTGACGATCGCTCGCGAGGTCGAGCTCGACGACGCCTTCGAGAACCTCGGTGCGCAGCTCGCCAAGGAGGTCGCGACCAAGACCAACGACATCGCCGGTGACGGGACGACGACCGCGACGGTCCTCGCCCAGGCGATGGTCCACGAGGGCCTGCGCAACGTCGCCGCGGGCGCCGCCCCGTCCAGCCTGAAGCGCGGCATGGACAAGGCCGTGGAGGCCGTGTCCGACCGGCTGCTGGAGATGGCGCGCGACGTCGATGGCAAGGAGGACATCGCCTCGGTCGCCTCCCTGTCGGCCCAGGACCCGGCGGTCGGCGAGACCATCGCCGAGGCGTTCGACAAGGTTGGCAAGGACGGCGTCATCACCGTCGAGGAGTCCTCGACGACGACCACCGAGCTCGAGTTCACCGAGGGCATGCAGTTCGACAAGGGCTACATCTCGGCCTACTTCGTCTCCGACCCCGAGCGCATGGAGTGCGTCCTGGAGGACGCCTATGTGCTCATCAACCAGGGCAAGATCTCGGCCATCGCCGACCTGCTCCCGGTGCTGGAGAAGGTCGTCCAGTCGGGCAAGCCGCTCCTCGTCATCGCGGAGGACGTCGAGGGTGAGGCCCTGTCCACGCTGGTGGTGAACAAGATCCGCGGCACCTTCAACGTGGCCGCGGTCAAGGCGCCGGGCTTCGGTGACCGCCGCAAGGCGATGCTGCAGGACATGGCCGTCCTCACCGGTGCCCAGGTCATCGCCGAGGAAGTCGGGCTCAAGCTCGACCAGGTCGATGTCGAGCTGCTCGGCCGCGCCCGCCGCGTCGTGATCACCAAGGACACCACCACCATCATCGAGGGTGACGGCGCCGCGGAGGACGTCGAGGGCCGGGTCGCGCAGATCAAGGCGGAGATCGAGAACACCGACTCCGACTGGGACCGGGAGAAGCTGCAGGAGCGCCTCGCCAAGCTGGCCGGCGGCGTCTGCGTGATCAAGGTCGGCGCGGCCACCGAGGTCGAGCTGAAGGAGAAGAAGCACCGCATCGAGGACGCCATCTCGGCCACCCGTGCGGCCATCGAGGAGGGCATCGTCGCCGGTGGCGGCTCGGCGCTGATCCAGGCCGTCGACGTCATCAAGAACCTCGGGCTCGAGGGTGACGAGAAGGTCGGCGCGGAGATCGTCCGCAAGGCGGCCGCCGAGCCGCTGCGGTGGATCGCCGAGAACGCCGGGATGCAGGGCTACGTCGCGGTCGCCAAGGTGCAGGAGCTCGAGCCGGGCATGGGCCTGAACGCGGAGACGGGCGAGTACGAGAACCTGGTCAAGGCCGGGGTCATCGACCCGGTCAAGGTGACCCGCAGCGCGCTGCGCAACGCCGAGTCGATCGCGTCGATGGTGCTCACCACCGACACCCTCATCGTGGAGAAGAAGGAGGAGGAGGAGTCGTCGGCCGGCGGCCACGGCCACGGCCACGGCCACTGAGCGAACCTCCTCGCCCGCTGCCGCAGGGCCCGTCCCGCCTCCGCGGGACGGGCCCTGCGGCGTTCCTCGGCGTCCCTCAGCCGCCCGCGGTCACGCGGAGGGTGTGACCGGCGTACCGGACCGTGGCACCGGGCCGGACTCGGGCACCGCGCCGGGTCTCCACGGCGCCGTCGACGGTGACCTCGCCGGCCTCCACCACCGCCCGGGCCAGCGAGCCGTCCGGGGCCACGCCGGCCAGCTTGAGCAGCTGCCCCAGCCGGATGGCCTCGTCGCGGATGGGGACCTCCTGCACCGGCGCGCTCATGCACCCCACCGTAGGCGGCCCGGGGCGCCGCGAGGGGCCCACGTGAGCGGGTGCCGGTTCGGGACCGGCGCGGCGGCGCCAAGGTCACCGGGACACCGCGAGCACGCCGGCCTTCGGCGCCCTGCGCCGAGAGCCCGCTCCGGGCCCTCCACCCGGAGCGGGTCCCGCCCCGCGTCAGGAGGCGATCTCGGCGTCCCTGGCGACGTGGAAGGACTCCCGCTCGTCCTCGGTCATCCCACCCCACACGCCATAGGGCTCGCGCGCCCGCAGCGCGTGCTCGCGGCACTGCTGCATGACGGGGCACGCGAGGCACACCTGCTTGGCGTTGGAGTCACGGCTCCGGCGCTTGGTGCCCCGCTCCCCTTCGGGGTGGAAGAACACCTCCGGGCCGACGCGGCGACAGGCGCCGCGGTACTGCCACTCCCACAGGTCGGCCACCGGCCCGGGCAGTCGCATGATCTCCGCCATCAGGTCCCCTCCAGTACTGCTGCGGCGGCCGCACCGAGCAGGTGCGGCGCGCTCCAAGGTAGGGACCGCTTGGTAGGGGTAGGGCATGCTCCGGGTAAGGAGTTGGTCAAGGCGCGGGCGCCGTCCCGGGATCCGAGACGCCGGGTGCGGCGCCGTAGGATGACGCGATGACCATCGGAGTCGACCTGCCGGCCGAGCCGCCCCGCGCGCCTGCCGAGGGGGGTACGGCCGAGGGAGGTACGGCCGATGTGGGTATGCCGGACGGTGGGCTCCCGGCATACCGGGACGGCGCGTCGGTCTCCGTGGCTCGACCCACGAGCCCCTTCGGGGAGCTCGGGCTGACCTACGACGACGTGCTGCTGCTCCCCGGGGAGACCGACGTCGTCCCCAGCGAGGTGGACACGACGACCCGGCTCACCCGGGAGATCTCGCTTCGCGTGCCGCTGCTCTCGGCGGCCATGGACACGGTCACCGAGGCGCGGATGGCGATCGCGATGGCGCGACACGGTGGCCTCGGGGTGCTGCACCGCAACCTCTCCATCGAGGACCAGGCCTACCAGGTGGACCTGGTGAAGCGGACGCAGACCGGGATGATCCCCAACCCCGTGACCATCGGTCCGGACGCGACGCTCGAGGAGCTGGACGAGCGGTGCGGGCAGTACCGCGTCTCCGGCCTGCCGGTGGTCGACGCGGGCGACCACCTGCTCGGCATGGTCACTAACCGCGACCTGCGCTTCACCCCCGTCGCGGAGTGGGCGACCACGCTCGTCAGCGACGTGATGACGCCGATGCCGCTCATCACCGGCCGGGTCGGGATCGACCACGAGACGGCCACCTCGCTGCTGCGCCAGCACAAGCGCGAGCGGCTGCCCATCGTGGACGACGACGGCCGGCTGCGCGGCCTGATCACCGTCAAGGACTTCGTGAGGTCCGAGCAGTTCCCCGACGCCAGCAAGGACGGCAGCGGGCGGCTGCTGGTCGGGGCGGCGGTCGGGTACTTCGGTGAGTCGTGGGAGCGAGCCGGCACGCTGGTCGAGGCGGGCGTGGACGTCCTGGTCGTCGACACCGCCCACGGCCACTCCCGCCTGCTGCTCGACATGGTCCGGAAGGTCAAGTCCGACCCGGCGCTGCGGCACGTGCAGGTGGTCGGTGGCAACATCGCCACCACCGTCGGGGCGCAGGCGCTGGTGGACGCGGGCGTCGACGGCGTGAAGGTGGGTGTCGGGCCGGGGTCGATCTGCACGACCCGGGTCGTGGCCGGCGTGGGCGTGCCGCAGGTGACGGCGATCCACAACGCCTCGCTCGCGTGCGCGCCGGCGGGCGTCCCGCTCATCGGTGACGGTGGCCTGCAGTACTCCGGGGACATCGCCAAGGCGCTGGTGGCCGGGGCGGACACGGTCATGGTCGGGTCGCTGCTCGCGGGCTGCGAGGAGAGCCCCGGTGAGCTGGTGCTGGTCAACGGCAAGCAGTACAAGGCCTACCGTGGCATGGGCTCGCTGGCCGCGATGTCGTCGCGGGGCAAGAAGAGCTACTCCCGGGACCGCTACTTCCAGACCGACGTCGCCAGCGACGACAGGATCGTGCCGGAGGGCATCGAGGGGCAGGTCACCTACCGCGGGCCGGTCGGGGCGGTCGCCCACCAGCTCATCGGCGGCCTGCACCAGTCGATGTTCTACGTCGGGGCGCGCAGCGTGCTGGAGCTGAAGGCGAAGGGCCGCTTCGTGCGCATCACCACGGCGGGGCTCAAGGAGAGCCACCCGCACGACGTCACCGGCATCGTCGAGGCGCCGAACTACACCACGCGCTGACCGGCCGGCCCCTCTCCCGACCGCGGCGAGGTGGCGGGGGCCGCGGCGGCTGGAGACGGGCGCACGGCAGGGAGGCGGGCGCACGGCAGGGAGGCGGAGGGTCGGCGGCGGGGTGGGCACGGCGGCTGCCTGGGCGCGGCTCGGGTGCGCTGCTCGGTCAGTGGCCGACCAGGGCGTCACGCCAGGAAGCCGTCGCGAGGCCGCCGTCGGCGGTGCGGTCCACCGAGGTGGCGGCGAGCACCGCGTGGCCCACGGCCCGGGTGAGGACGTCGGCCGCTGCGGTCTGCAGGACCACCAGGTCCACGGGCCCGGGCGGGGGCCGGGTGCCGGTCGCCAGCGCGAAGACGGTGTCCCCGTCGTATGCCGTGTGCACCGGCGAGATGGCCCGCGCCAGCCCGTCCTGGCCCAGGCCGGCGAGCTTGGCACACTGCGCCTTGGTCAGCGTCGCGTCGGTGACGAGCACGCCGAGCGTGGTCGCGGTGCCGGCGCGCACGGCCGCCTGCTCCTCCGCGAGCGCCCGCACGTGACGCGCGAGGAGGGCCGGGTCGGCCGGGGGCAGGTCGCCGAACTCCTCGCCGAGGCGGTGCCGGACGGCATACGGCTCTCCGGTGCGCAGGTCCACCGTCGAGCCGACGGCGTTGACGACCACCAGGCCGCCCACCGTCGTGCCGTCGCCGAGCACCACGCTGGCCGTGCCCACCCCGCCACGCAGGCCGCCGGCCCGAGCACCGGTGCCGGCCCCGACCGAGCCGGAGGCGACCGGCCCTGCGACGGCGGCGTCGAGCGCCGCCCGCCCGTCCGCGGCGCCGGGGGCGTGGTCGAAGACGCCACCACGGCCGAGGTCGAAGAGGATCGCCGCCGGGACGATGGGCACGACGCCGCCCGGCCCGCCGCCCGGCCCGCCGCCGACCGGCCAGCCCCGCCCGGCGGCATACAGGCCCTGCACCACCCCGTCCGCGGTGGCGAGGCCGAAGACGCTCCCGCCGCTGAGCACGACGGCGTCGACGGCGTCGACGAGGTTGCGCGGGTCGAGCAGGTCGGTCTCCCGGGTTCCCGGCCCACCGCCGCGCACGTCCACGCCCCCGACGGTCCCCGGAGGCGGCACGACCACCGTCGTGCCGGTCAGCCACCCCGGCCGCTCGAGGGTCACGTGGCCGACCCGCACCCCTGCGACGTCGGTCACCGCGTTGTGCGGACCGGGCAACACCGCCGACCCCCGCCGCTCTCGCCGGCCGGCCGTCAGTGGAGGACGACCGGCGTGCTGGCGCGGCCGGCCTGCTCGACGTCGTCGAGCAGGTGGGACTCCTCGTGCCGGCGTGGCAGGAAGAGCGCCGACACCAGGGTGAGGGAGACCAGGAAGGCGGCCACCCAGTAGGTGTGGGCGAACGCCGCCGCCATCGCCTCGCGGACCGCGGCCTCGAAGCCCTGCCCGTACTGCTGGACGAGGGCGGCCACGCCGGGGTCCTGCATCGCGGTGGCCGGGTCCGTGGCGACCTGCTGGCCGGCCTGGACGAGCTCGGAGCTCCGCAGCCCGTTGGTGAGCAGCACCGACATCACCGCGACGCCGATCGAGCTGGCGACCTGCTGGGTGATGTTCAGCAGCGTGGACCCCCGGGCGACCTCGTGCGAGGGGAGCGTCTTCAGCGCCGAGGTCATGATCGGCATCATCGTCGCGCCCATGCCCAGGCCCATGACGAAGAGCACGACGATGAGGTAGGTGTAGGAGGTGGTCGCGGTGATCTGGGTCAGGGCGAACATCCCGCCGGTGATGAGCAGCAGCCCGAAGGGCACGATCCGTCCGACCGGGATCCGGTCGACGAGCGCGCCGGCGATCGGCATGGTCAGCATGGCGCCGATGCCCTGCGGGGCGACGAGCAGGCCGGCGCTGAAGGTGTCCTCGCCGCGCACCTGCTGGAAGTAGGTCGGCACGAGGAGCAGCCCGCCGAAGAACGCCATCGCGAAGAGGAACATCGTGATCGTCGCGACGGTGAGGTTGCGGTTGCGGAAGAGCCGCAGGTCGAGCAGCGGGTGCTCGGGCCGGAAGCTGTACCAGACGAACGCGAGCAGCATCAGGACACCGACCGTCGCCGGGATGCCGACCTTGGCCGACCAGAACGTCCCCTCACCGGGGATGGAGGAGACGCCGTAGAGGAACAGCGCCAGACCGGGCGACATCAGCAGCATGCCGACGACGTCGAAGGACTGGGACGGCTCCGGGCGGTCCTTGGCGAGCACGCGGAACGCGGTGGCGAGCGCGACGGCGCCGATCGGCACGTTGATGAGGAAGATCCAGTGCCACGACGCGTTGTCGATGAGCCAGCCGCCCAGGATGGGGCCGAGGATCGGGCCGAGCAGCATCGGCACGCCGAGAATGGCCATCAGCCGGCCCATGCGGTGCGGCCCGGCGGCGCGGGTCATGATCGTCATGCCGAGCGGCATGAGCATGCCGCCGCCGAGCCCCTGCAGGACGCGGAACCCGATGAGCATCTCGATCGAGGTGGCCGTCGCGCACAGAGCCGAGCCGGCGGTGAAGAGCAGCAGCGCCAGCAGGTAGAGGCGCTTGGTGCCGAACCGGTCGGCGGCCCAGCCGGTCAGCGGGATGACCGTGGCGAGCGCGAGCGTGTAGGCGGTGACCGTCCAGGCCACCGTGGAGTAGGGGAGCGGCTGGCCCCCGTCGGCGAACTCGGTCTGGAAGGTCGGCAGCGCGACGTTGACCACGGTGATGTCGAGGATCGACATGATGGCGCCGAGGACGACGACGCCGGCGATCTTCAGGACCGCGGCGTCGATGGTGTCCGGGATGCCGTCGACGTGCGCGTCCGGCGCGGTCGTGGTGCCGGGAGTGGCCATGCCGGTCCTTTGGGGGAGTGCCAGGGGGTGCGGTGGGCGCCTGCCGCATCGGGGCAGGGCGACCGACCGGAACAGTATGCCGTGCCGGGGCCCGCGGGGCACCGCCACTACGCTGAGCGCCGTGAACGAGACCGAGATCGGCCGGGGCAAGCGGGGCCGCCGCGCCTTCTCCTTCGACGACATCGCCGTCGTCCCCTCCCGGCGGACGCGCGACCCCGAGGAGGTCTCGGTCGCCTGGCAGATCGACGCCTACCACTTCCCCATCCCGGTCATCGCCGCGCCGATGGACTCGGTGGTCAGCCCGGCGACGGCCATCGCGCTCGGACGGCACGGCGGTCTGCCGGTGCTCGACCTCGAGGGGCTGTGGACCCGCTACGAGGACCCCGAGCCGCTCCTCGCCGAGATCGCGACGCTGGACCCGGTCGTGGCGACCAGCCGGATGCAGGAGATCTACCGCCCCGAGATCCGGCCGGACCTGGTGACCTCCCGGCTTCGGGAGGTGCGCGAGGCGGGGGTCACCGTGGCGGGGGCGCTCTCCCCGCAGCGCACCCAGCAGCTGTGGAAGACGGTCGTCGACGCGGGGGTGGACCTCTTCGTCATCCGCGGCACCACCGTCTCCGCCGAGCACGTCTCGGGGCGGGCCGAGCCGCTGAACCTCAAGCGCTTCATCTACGAGCTGGACGTGCCGGTCATCGTCGGGGGCGCCGCGTCCTACTCCGCCGCCCTGCACCTCATGCGCACCGGCGCGGCGGGTGTGCTCGTCGGCTTCGGCGGGGGAGCGGCCCACACGACGCGGCGCACCCTCGGCATCCACGCGCCCATGGCGACCGCGCTCTCGGACGTCGCGGCCGCCCGTCGGGACTACCTCGACGAGTCCGGTGGGCGCTACGTCCACGTCCTCGCCGACGGTGGGGTGGGCACCAGCGGCGACATCGTCAAGGCGGTCGCGTGCGGCGCGGACGCGGTCATGCTCGGGGCGGCGCTGGCCCGGGCCACCGAGGCCCCCGGTCGCGGCTTCCACTGGGGGCCGGAGGCGCACCACCCGCAGCTGCCACGCGGTGAGCGGGTGGAGGTCGGCGCCGTCGGGTCGCTGGAGGAGATCCTCTTCGGCCCCAGCCGGGTCGCCGACGGGACCACCAACCTGGTCGGCGCCCTGCGGCGGGCGATGGCGACGACCGGGTACCTCGACCTCAAGGAGTTCCAGCGGGTCGAGCTCGTCGTCGCCCCCTACCACCGCAGCTGAGCCCCGGTGGGCCCGATGGGAACGCCGAGGGGTCACACGGAGAAGTGACGCGGAGGGGTGACGCCGAGAAGTGACACGGAGGGGTGACGCCGGGGAGATACCGGCATACGGTGGTGCGGTGTCAGCCGGCCGAAGCAGGGTGGCCCCGGTGGGCCTCGCCGTCATGGCCGCGGTCGCCCTCGGCGCCTGCGGCTCGTCGGACGACCCGGCCGGGCGGGGCATGATGCCGGGCACCACGGCGAGCCCGTCGGGCACCGCGCCGGCAGCCGACCACGGCCAGGCCGACGTGATGTTCTCGATGATGATGGTCCCCCACCACGAGCAGGCCGTGGAGATGTCGGCGCTGGTGCCCTCCCGCTCCGAGGACCCGGAGCTCCGGGAGCTCGCGGCCGCCATCGCGGACGCGCAGCAGCCCGAGATCGAGCAGATGCAGGGCTGGCTGCGGGGGTGGGGCGTCGCCGCGCCCGGCGACATGGCGGGACACATGGGGCACATGGGCATGGACGGCATGCTCAGCGCCGCCGAGCTCGAGGAGCTGGAGAGCCTGCGGGGGCCCGCGTTCGAGCGGACCTGGCTGCAGGGCATGGTCCGTCACCACGAGGGGGCGATCGACATGGCGGAGCAGGTCCTCGAGGACGGGGTGCACGAGCCGACCCGCGCGCTGGCCCGCACGATCATCACGACGCAGCAGGCCGAGATCACCGCGATGCAGGAGATGCTGGCCGGCGCCGAGGGCTGACGCCGGCGCCCGGCGCCCGCGCCGTGGCGCCCCCGGGGTGCGGCGCGCGCGACGCGCGGAGTGAGGTCCGTCCCGAAGGGGGTGCCATTTGGGCCCGCCGTCGTTACCCTTCGGTAATGACCCAGGTTCTGACCGACGCGTCCATCGAGCACTCCGCCACCATCGTGGAGTTCCCCGGCGGGGACCACCGGGTGGACCCGAAGCGGGTCGCCAGGCTCGCGCGGCGGGTCGTGGCCGGACCGGACGCCGAGCAGAGCGTGAGCATCTGCCCCATGACGGGCCAGCCCCTCGCCACCCTGCCCGTCTCCACCCCCGAGGACGTCACGGTCGCCATGAGCGCCGCCCGGGCCGCCCAACGCGGGTGGGCGGCCCTGCCGGTGCAGCGACGCGCCGCGGTGCTGCTCCGCTTCCACGACCTCGTGCTCGAGCACGAGTCGGAGCTCATGGACCTCATCCAGCTCGAGGCCGGGAAGGCCCGCCGGCACGCCTTCGAGGAGATCGCCGACTGCGCGATCGTGGCCAGGCACTACGGGCGACGCGCCTCGGCATACCTCTCCGACACCCGGCACCTCGGTGCCCTCCCCGTCCTGACCCAGACCGTCGAGGCCCACCACCCCAAGGGGGTCGTCGGGATCATCTCCCCCTGGAACTACCCGCTCAGCCTGGCGATCACCGACGCCCTGCCGGCGCTGGTCGCCGGCAACGCGGTCGTCCTGCGCCCCGACCAGAAGTGCCGGGTGACCGCCCTGGCCGGCATGGAGCTGCTCGTCGAGGCCGGGCTGCCGCAGGACGTCGTGCAGATCGTCCTCGGGCCCGGCGGCACCACCGGGCAGGCGGTCGTCGAGCAGGCGGACTACGTCTGCTTCACCGGGTCGACCCCGACGGGCCGGCGGATCGCGGAGACGGCCGCGCGCCGGCTCATCGGCTACAGCCTCGAGCTCGGTGGCAAGAACACCATGTACATCGCCGACGACGCCCACCTGGACCGGGCGGTCGAGGGCGCGGTGCGCGGCTGCTTCTCCTCCGCCGGCCAGCTGTGCATCAGCGCCGAGCGGCTGGTGGTCCACGAGCGCATCCACGACGCGTTCGTCGGCCGGTTCATCCAGGCCGTCGAGGCCATGCGGATCGGCACCGAGCTCCGCTGGGGCATCGACATGGGCAGCCTCGTCGGTCAGGAGCAGCTCGAGCTGGTGTCGGCGCACGTCGAGGACGCCCGCGCCAAGGGCGCCACCGTGCTGACCGGCGGGCGGGCGCGCCCCGACCTCGGCCCGTTCTGCTACGAGCCCACGGTGCTCGAGGGCGTCACACCGCAGATGCGCTGCCGCGACGAGGAGACCTTCGGCCCGGTCGTGTCGATCTACCCGGTGGCCTCCGACGACGAGGCCGTCGCCATCGCCAACGACACCGACTACGGCCTGAACGCCTCGGTCTGGACCCGCGACGGCCGCCGGGGGCGGGAGCTCGCGCGCCGGATCCACTCCGGGACCGTGAACGTCAACGAGGCGTATGCCGCCGCGTGGGGGAGCGTGGGCGCCCCCATGGGCGGGATGAAGGACTCCGGCGTGGGTCGTCGGCACGGCCGCGAGGGGATCCTGAAGTACACCGAGAGCCAGAACATCGCGGTGCAGCGCATCACCGGGTTCGGCGGCCTGCCCGGGATGTCGGACCAGCGCTTCGCGGCGTTGCTCAACACCTCGCTGAAGGTCATGAAGATGGTGAGGTTGCCGTGACCCCGGCGGGAGCCGGTCAGGACGTGGACGTGGGCGTGGACGTGGGCGTGGACGTGGACGTGGACGTGGACGTCCTGGTCATCGGGTCCGGGTTCGGCGGGTCGGTGACGGCGCTGCGACTGGCCGAGAAGGGCTACTCCGTCCTGGTCCTCGAGGCGGGCCGCCGGTTCGCCGACGAGGACTTCGCGCGCACGTCGTGGAACGTCCGCAAGTTCCTCTGGGCGCCTCGGCTCGGCTGCTACGGCGTGCAGCGGATCCACCGGCTCAACGACGTCATGATCCTGGCCGGCGCCGGGGTGGGTGGCGGGTCGCTGAACTACGCCTGCACCCTCTACGTCCCGCCCACGCCGTTCTTCCGCGACCCCCAGTGGGCCGACATCACCGACTGGCAGGCCGAGCTGGCGCCGCACTACGAGACGGCGTCGGCGATGCTCGGCGTCGTGACCAACCCGTGCGAGGGCCCCGTCGAGGAGGTCATGCGCCGGACCGCCGAGGACCTCGGGGTGGGGGAGACCTTCCGCAAGACCCCGGTGGGGATCTACTTCGGCCCGCCCGGCGAGCGGGTGGGGGACCCCTACTTCGGCGGGGTGGGCCCGGAGCGCACCGGCTGCACGCAGTGCGGCAACTGCATGGTCGGCTGCCGGGTCGGCGCCAAGAACACCCTGGTCAAGAACTACCTCGCGCTGGCGGAGGACCTCGGCGTCGTCGTCGAGCCGATGCGCACCGTCACCCGGCTCGGCGTCGTCCCCGGCGCGGGTGCAGGGGCCGGCGCGGGTGCGCCGGCCGGCGAAGGGGGAGAGGGCGGCCACGCCGGCGAGGGCGAGGTCTACCGCGTCCTCCACGAGCGCACCGGCCCCCGCGGTGGGCGCGACGTGCGGGTGACCACCGCCCGCCACGTCGTCGTCGCGGCCGGCACGTGGGGCACCCAGCACCTGCTGCACGCGATGAGGGACGAGGGGGAGCTGCCGCGGGTCTCCGACCGGCTCGGCCACCTCACGCGCACCAACTCCGAGGCGATCCTCGGCGCCACGACCCTGACCGTCCCGGGCGGCGCCGACCTCAGCCACGGCGCGGCCATCACCTCCTCGTTCCACCCGGACGAGGTCACCCACGTCGAGAACTGCCGCTACGGCAAGGGCTCGAACGCCATGGCCCTGCTGGCCGGGGTGAAGGTGCCGCCGGACACCGGGCGCTCCCGGTTGGGCCAGGCCCTCCTGGAGCTGGCCCGGCACCCGCGGGACCTCCGGGCGGTCGGCGCCTACGCCTACCGCTGGAGCGAGCGCACCGTCATCGGCCTGGTCATGCAGACGCGCGACAACTCGCTGCGGACCTTCCGGAGCAAGGGCGTGCTCGGCCGCCACCGGCTCAGCTCCGTCCAGGGGCACGGCGAGCCGAACCCCACCTACATCGAGGCCGGGCACGACGCCATGCAGGTCATCGCCACCCGGCTCGAGGAGCAGACCGGCAAGCGTGCCGTCGCGGGCGGCTCGTGGGGCGAGGTCCTCGAGACGCCGATGACGGCGCACTTCCTCGGCGGCGCCGCCATCGGGGCCGACGCGGAGCACGGCGTCCTCGACCCCTACCACCGCCTCTGGGGGCACCCGGGCGTCTCCGTGGTCGACGGCACCGCCATCTCCGCCAACCTCGGCGTCAACCCCTCGCTGACGATCACCGCGCAGGCCGAGCGCGCCATGTCGCTGTGGCCCAACCGGGGCGAGGCGGACGCCCGACCGGCCCAGGGCGAGCGCTACGTCCGGCTCGCGCCGGTCCCGGCCCGCTCGCCGGCGGTGCCGACCGGGCCCGGAGGCCCCGGCGGCCCGGACCGGCCGTCCGGCGTCGAGGCGCCCGCCGCCCCGGCTCCCGCGGCCGTGCCGGAGGAGGCCGTGCCCGGCGAGCTGATGTCCGGGCGCACCGCGCCCGGCGAGGCGGCGGCGACCGTCCCCGCATAGCGGTCGTCGCGCCAGGCCCGCCACAGCGCGGCGTACGAGCCGTCGGCCGCGAGCAGCTCCTCGTGGGTGCCCAGCTCGCGGATCCGGCCGTCCTCGACGACGGCGACGCGGTCGGCGTCGTGGGCGGTGTGCAGCCGGTGGGCGACCGCGACCACGGTCCGGTCCCGCACGACCGCCGCGAGGGACCGCTCCAGGTGGCGGGCGGCCCGCGGGTCGAGCAGCGAGGTCGCCTCGTCGAGGACCAGCGTGTGGGGGTCGGCCAGGACCAGGCGCGCCAGCGCGAGCTGCTGCGCCTGGGCGTCGGTGAGCCGGTGGCCGCCGCTGCCGACCACGGTGGCGAGGCCCTCCGGCAGCGCCTGCGCCCACCCCAGCGCGTCGACCGCCCCCAGCGCCGCCTCCAGCTCGGCCTCGCCGGCGTCCGGCCGGGGCAGCCGCAGGTTCTCGGCGACGGTGCCGACGAAGACGTGGTGCTCCTGGGTGACCAGCGCGACCTCGCCGCGCAGGACGTCGAGCTCGAGGTCGACCAGGGGCACCCCGCCGCACGTGACCCGGCCCTCCAGCGGGCCGTCGATCCCGGCCAGCAGCCGGCCGAGCGTCGACTTCCCCGCACCGGAGGGCCCCACGACGGCGAGC
>DASQFD010000058.1:0-18780 GCA_035633255.1 Dermatophilaceae bacterium | reverse complement strand
TCGCCCGCGCCCTCCAGCTGCTCACCCAAGAACTCAACAACACCCCCGCCCGCCTGCCCGGCGACCGCCGCCCCATCACCTACCACGTCAGGCCAGCATCAATCTCAACAATCACCCCAGCCCTACTTCCGGAGGTCTGAGACTGGGTGGCCGTCATGGCGGACCATCGCCCGGACCTTGCGGTGCCCCCCACGCCGGTTGACAGTCCGGAAATACGATGGTCCAGCAGCGATGTGCTCGGGCTCCGCGCCCGGCCGCTCCCGGCATCCTTGCAGTTCAGGAGCGGTTTTGTTGGGCGTGTGGGGCTTGAACCCACGACCGACGGATTATGAGGGCGAACGGGGCCTCTTGCCGGGGTCGGTCATCGCCCAGTTCGTGGGTGATTGCTTGCGATTGGCTTCTGGTCGGCTGAGCCATGTGCCGATCAGATGTGCCACAAACGCGCCACAACCGAGTTGTGGGCAGGGAGAGAGCCACCGATCCGTAGCGGAGCATGCGAGCCGGCCGGAGTGGTCGGGTCAAGGGTGGCCGAAGGTCATCGCGGAGCGACGCGTAGCGCCCTAATGCGGCCCGGAGGCCGGTGGACAGTGGAGCGCAGGGTCGGCGGCTCTTGGTGAGGTCGGTCCTGAACTCCTGAGCGTCCAGGCAACGGCGCGTGATCGATGCCAAGGCGCTGGGCGACGTCGGCACTTGTCTCCGAGGGCACACCGGCGGCGCAGGTCTGCGCGTGGTTCTGGACTGTCTCCCTGCGGGGCGTGGGGGTGCGCGGAGGGCGCGAAGCGCCCGCAGCGCGGGGCCCCGCGCCTGCGCGCCGGAGGCGCGCCTTGAACCAGTAAGGAAAGTTCTCACGGCGCTCCGACCGACATCCGACCGACTTGCTGGATCTTTACTCTCATATGCCGAATGGCGGACGTTCCGGCGAGTGCCGGGCAGGGCGGTCCTAGGAGCCTCACCGCTCGGCCGCCTCACCCGGGGAAGGGGATGCGCTGCCTGGAGGAGATGGGCATTCTCGGACCGTGGCACTCGTGCGAAACCCCCGGGGACGACTGCGCAACGGCAGACGCAACGGGCCCCACGCGTGCCGACCCAATCCACCGCGGTGAAGACCGTACCGATGGCTCGCCCCCCGCGGACGCTGGCGAGCCTGATGGGAGCAGTACATGAGCAACACCCTGATGCTGATCGTCGCCGGCTACCCCGTCGTCGACCTCGCCGAGGCGGAGTTCCGGGCGCTGGCCGCCACGGTCGAGGCCAAGGAGCTGAGCAGCCAGGGCATGATCCTGGTCGGCAAGGACGCCAATGGTGAGCCGCGGCTCATGGACACCGGCAACCACCTGGGTCGACGCGGCGCCGGGTGGGGCGGCGGAGCCGGCGTGCTCGTCGGGATGTTCGCCCCACCGATGCTCGCCGCGGTCGCGGTCGGTGCCGCCGCCGGTGCCGTCGTCGGCCACTTCGCCGGGAACAAGCTGACCGCTGCCGTGCAGGAGCAGGTCGGCGCCGCGTTGAAGGCCGGCACGGCCGTCATCATCGGCGTCTTCCCCGCGGAGGCCCGGTTGGCGGTCGAGCGTGCCCTGCCCGGTGCGCCCCTGAAGTCCGTCGTCGAGAGCGACGAACGCGGCATCGACGAGCTCAAGGAGAAGCTGGCCGAGGCCATGGGCAAGTTCTCGCCAGACAGGTCCGTGCTCCCGCTACCGGACAAGGCGTTCAGTGGGGTGGCCGGACACACCATCGACGAGTCCGTTGGGGACTGGACCATCGTCGCCGGGAAGAAGCCTCCAGAGGACGCCCCGAACGTGCTCATAGTGCTCATCGACGACGCCGGCTTCGGCGGCCCCGACACGTTCGGCGGCGGCATCCGCACCCCCAACCTCACACGGGTGCAGCAGCAGGGCATCACCTACAACCGGTTCCACGTCACCGCGGTCTGCTCCCCGACCCGCGCAGCCCTGCTGACCGGTCGCAACCACCACCGGGTGGGCATGGGCGGCATCGCCGAGTTCCCCGGGCCGTTCCCCGGCTACACCGGGGTTCGGCCGCAGGCCTGCACCGCACTTCCCCGCATCTTGCGTGAGAACGGGTACATCACCGGCGGCTTCGGCAAGTGGCACATGACACCGGGGCGCGACATGGGCGCCGCGGGGTCGTTCGACCACTGGCCCACCGGCTGGGGCTTCGACCACTGGTGGGGCTTCCTGACCGGCGCGGCCGGGCAGTACGACCCCATCATCACCCAGGACAACTCCACCCTCGGCGTGCCGGAGGACGACGACGGCAAGCTGTACTACTTCCCCGACGACATCACCAACAAGACGGTCGAGTGGCTGCACGCCGTGCGCGCCCAGGACGCCGAGAAGCCGTGGTTCGTCTACTACTCCACCGGCGCGACGCACGCCCCGCACCACGTCGCCAAGGAATGGGCCGACAAGTACAAGGGCCAGTTCGACGACGGCTGGGACGCCTACCGCGAACAGACCCTCGAACGCCAGAAGAAGCTCGGCATCGTCCCCCCAGACACCGAGCTCGCGCCGCGCCCGGACGCCTTCCCCGCCTGGGAGTCCCTCTCCGCGGCCGAGCGCACGCTGTACGCCCGGCAGATGGAGGTCTTCGCCGGCTTCTCCGAGAACGCCGACTGGAACGTGGGTCGGCTGCTCGACTCCGTCAAGGAGATGGGCGAGCTCGACAACACCCTGGTCATCTACATCTGGGGCGACAACGGCGCGTCGATGGAGGGCACCACTACCGGGTCGTTCAACGAGACGACGTTCTTCAACGGCGTCGTGCTGGACGCCGAGGAACAGCTCGCGCTCATCGAGAAGTTCGGCGGCGTCGCCGAGCTCGGGGGCTTCCACACCGCACCCCACTTCGCCGCGGCGTGGGCCCACGCCAACAACACGCCGTTCCGGTGGGGCAAGCAGATGGCCTCGCACCTGGGCGGCACCCGCGACCCGATGGTCATCTCGTGGCCGCGCAAGATCAGCGGGGGCGGTGACCTGCGAACGCAGTTCACGCACTGCATCGACGTGGTGCCCACGGTGCTCGAGGTGATCGGGCTGCCCGAACCGACGCGCGTGGACGGTGTCGAGCAGGAGCCGATGGACGGCACGAGCTTCGCGTACACCTTCGACGCCCCGGCGGCCGAGGAGCAGCACACCGTGCAGTACTTCGAGATGTACGGCAGCCGTGCCATCTACAAGGACGGCTGGTGGGCCTGCACCAAGCTCGACAAGCTGCCCTGGGACTTCTCCCCGCAGACGCTGGCCCGGTTCGGCCCGGGCGGCCAGTGGAGCCCGGAGGACGATGTCTGGGAGCTGTACTACTTGCCGGACGACTTCTCCCAGGCCCACGACCTTGCTCCGGGCAACCCCGACAAGGTGAGCGAGCTGGTCGGGCTCTTCTGGGCCGAGGCCGAGCGCAACCGCGTCCTGCCGCTGCTCGGCGGGTTCGCGGCCTTCTTCGGCATCCTGCCGCCGATGCCGACCCAGACCCGGTTCAGCTTCGCCGGCGACGTGCAGAACATCCAGACCACGATGATCCCGCGCATCTACGGGCGCTCCTACGCCATCGAGGCGAACGTCCACGTGCCCGACGGCGGCGCGGAAGGGGTGCTCGTCGCCTTCGCGGACTTCATCGGTGGTTTCGCCCTCTGGGTCGACGAGAAGGGCCTGCTCAACCACACCTACCAGTTCCTCGGTGTGGACACCTACCGTCAGACCTCGACCGAGCCGATCCCGACCGGAGACGTCACCCTCACCATGCTGTTCCAGGCCGACGAAGCCACTCCCGGCACCGGCGGCCACGTGACCCTTTGGGCCGGTGACCGCCAGATCGGCGAAGGGGACATGCCCCGCAGCATCGCGATGCTGTTCACCACCTACGCCGGCCTGGACATCGGACGGGACAACGGCGGGGTGGTCGACCTCGACTACGAGGACCGCGCCCCCTACGCCTTCACCGGCACGGTGCGCAACGTGGTGTTCGACCTCGCTCCACACGCCCACGACGCTGAGGTCTCGCTGCACGAGGCCACGGCGCAGGCCGCCATCGCCCACGGGGCCGCCGGCTGAGCCGGATCCTCCGACTCCCGGACTCCTACCCCGCACGTGCGAGAAGAGCGGTTGGCGCACACGCAAAGACGTCCTAAATGCCGCTTGTCGGGCACTCCTATTCTTCGGTGATGGACGTCCACTTGCTCTGGCACGTACGGCACGCGCGGAACCTGGATAGGTCCGAGGCGGAGCACCGTGACACATCAGGTGAGGTGCTCATCGACGAGGGCTCCGACGACGTGAAGCTTGTCGGTGTCGACAGCTCACAGGAGGCGGCAGCCACGGCAGCCACTCGGGCGCCGAGTTGGCCTGGATTCTCCGATGAGCCCGACTGCTTCACCATCGACACCTACACCGTCGACGAGGACAACTGGACTGACGGCTTCGTCACCATCCCGGAGTCCAGCGACTGACTCGGGACGGAAACGTCCGCTATGCCGCGAGTAGTTGGCTGCAGCGCGCCGATGTTGGCCAAGGGTCTCCGCTGCACGGATCACTCGGCCGCATTCGGGCTTCTGGTGGAACCAAGGGGTGCCGCGCTGCCACCTTGGTGGGAACGGACACAGCGCAGACCAAACGCGACATGAGCAACGCCCTGGGGAGTCGGCTCCCCCCACCCGGCCAACAGCCGGACCACCTTGAGACGCCGGACATCGGATTCGCCCCGCGCTGAACCCGCATCCGTCTCCTGAGCGACCCCAGGGGCTCGAGACGAATCGGTGATTGGCCGCCCAGGACCGGGTGTGCCGGGTGACGGGTCGCGCTAGTCATCCGGCACACCCTTCCGGGAAGGGGGTGGCCGACATGACTCGTGCGAAGGTCAGCGAGGTCTGGGACGCCGTCGTCGACGCTGGTGCCCTGAAGGCCGGGTGGGCCGGCCTCCCAGGCACCGATGCCGGCACCCACGCCCAGGTGATGGCCCGGCTGCAGTCCGCCGACCTCGACGATTGGGCGTCGACCGCCGCCCGGGTCGGGTTCTGCAGCAACCCGGTGCGGCTGGTCGGCCACTCGGACATCGTCCACCGCACCAGCGGTGAGGTGGTCCGGACGTACGCCTCGGCCGAAGAACCCCTGGGGGTCACCTTCGTGCGGTGCGGCAACCGCCGAGCCGACCGCTGCCCGTCGTGCTCGCGGCTGTACGCCGCGGACACCTTCCAGTTGATTCGGGCCGGGGTGGCAGGCGGCAAAGGCGTGCCGGACGCGGTCGCGGACAACCCCTTGGTCTTCGCGACGCTGACCGCGCCCTCCTTCGGTGCGGTCCACGGCCGCCGCCACCACCGCCGCTGCCGGCCCCGCGGAGGTCCAGCGGCGCTCTGCCGGCATGGGCGGCCCACGGCCTGCTTCCAGGTGCACCAACCGGACGATCCGGCACTGGGGCAACCGCTGTGCCCGGACTGCTACGACTACGAGTCGCACGTCGTCTGGCAGTGGTGGGCGCCCGAGCTGTGGCGCCGGTTCACCATTGCTCTCAAGCGGCGGCTGGCTCAGCTGCTCGGGGCCGATCTGGACCGCCTGGGTGATGTCGCGAGCCTGCAGTACGCCAAGGTCGCCGAGTACCAGGTCCGCGGCGCCGTGCACTTCCACGCCCTGATCCGCCTCGACGGCCCACCGGACGCCGATGGTTTCGGCACAGCGCCGGTCGGGATCACCGCCAGCGTCCTCGCCGCGGTCGTGAAGGAGGTCG
Organism: Dermatophilaceae bacterium; assembly: GCA_035633255.1. Taxonomy (GTDB): domain Bacteria; phylum Actinomycetota; class Actinomycetes; order Actinomycetales; family Dermatophilaceae; genus DASQFD01. Next base: position 13,050 of record DASQFD010000058.1, on the reverse strand, counting down.
CCGGCGAGGTCACCCTCGTCGCCGACCCGGTCACCCCGGTTGGCGCGACCCGGGTGCTGGCGTTCGGCGCGCAGGTCGACACCCGAGTGGTGCGGGCTTCCCGGCGCCCCGACGACCCTGATGCCCCACTCACCGGGGAGCAGGTCGCCGGCTACCTGGCCAAGTACGCGACGAAGTCCGCCACCGACACCGAGGCCCGGGACAACCCCCACCTGCGGCGGCTGCACGTCACCGCCCGGCACCTTGCCGCCCAGGCTGACGCGGCCGGCGACCCCACGAGCCCGTACCGGCTCCTGGGCCGGTGGGCGCACACCCTGGGCTTTCGTGGCCACGTCTCGACCAAGTCCCGCCGCTACTCCGTGACGCTGGGGCGGCTGCGCCGGGCCAGACAACGCGCCCGGATCCGCATCGCCGAGGCCGCACGCGCCGGAACGACCGTCGACCTGCGCGAACTCGAGGCCGAGCTGCTCGCCGACGACACCGACGAGGCGACGCTGGTCATCGGGTCCTGGGCGTACGCCGGCAGCGGCTGGGCCAACGCCGGCGAGACGGCGCTGGCCACCGCAGCGGCCGCCCGGGCCCGCGAGTACGCCCGCCGCCGAGCCTGTGCACGACGCACCACCCACAACGAAGTGTCGTCCGACACTGGCAAGGGGGGGAGAGCCATGACGACGATCGAAATGGACCAGTTGGACAGACGGGAGCTGGAGCGATGAGAGCAGTAGGTCGGGTGGTGCGCGAGGACGTTGCGCCACCAACGTGTGAGCGGTTGTGGACCGTCGACGACCTGTCGGCGTTCCTCGGGGTGCCGGTGGCGACGCTGTACCAGTGGCGGCACAAGGGTGATGGCCCGCCGGGGATGAGACTCGGGAAGCACCTTCGATTCGACCCGGATCGGGTGCGGGCCTGGGTTGCAGCGCAGGACGGCTGACGTGGCGAGCGTGGGGCGTGACCCGCGGGACGGCAAGTGGCTAGCTCGGTGGCGCGATCCGGCGGGGCGGCAGCACAAGAAGTCGTTCCGCAGGAAGATCGACGCCCAACGCTGGCTGGACCAGATGCAGGCCGAGATGCACCGCGGCCAGTACATCGACCCAGCGGCGGCGCGTCTGCGGATGGGGACCTTCGCCGAGAGTTGGGCTGCTGGCTTGGGCCATCTCAAGCCGTCGACGCGGGCGCGCTATCGCGGGATCGTTCGGAAGCACATCGTGCCGACGTGGGGTACCTGGCCGTTGGGTTCGGTGGCTCATTCGGACGTTGCGATGTGGCTGGCCGAGCTGTCGGCCTCTGGTCTGCGGCCCGGCACGGTGCGGCAGGTCCACCGGGTGCTGTCGCTCATTCTCGACGCGGCGGTGCAGGACGGGCGGATCGGTCGGAACCCAGCCGCGGGGGTACGGCTCCCGCGTCAGGTGCGCAGCGAGCCGAGGTTCCTCACCGCAGACGAGGTGGCGAGGCTCGCGGCAGCGGCCGGTCCCTCGGGGTTGACGGTGCTCGTGCTGTCGTTCACAGGTCTCCGGTTCGGCGAGCTGGCGGCGCTCAAGGTCAAGCGGGTGGACTTCGCGCGGCGGCGTCTCCGGGTGGCCGAGAGCGTGACGGAGGTCGGCGGCCGGTCGGAGTGGTCGACGCCGAAGACGCACGAGACCCGGTCGGTCCCGGTGCCACGGTCGCTCATCGAGCTGCTCCGGGTGGCCTGCGAGGGTAAGACCGGTGACGACGTCGTGTTCTCGGCTCCCGGTGGGGGACCGTTGCGCCTGGGCAACTGGCGTCACCGCGTGTTCGATCCTGCCTGCGAGGCGGCCGGCCTCGTGGGGGTGACGCCGCACGACCTGCGCCACACGGCGGCGTCCCTGGCCATCGCCGCTGGGGCGAACCCCAAGGCGGTACAGCGGATGCTGGGTCACGCCTCGGCCGCGATGACGCTGGACATCTACGCCGGGCTGTTCGGGGACGACCTGGACGGCGTGGCGGACGCCTTGGACGATCTTGTGCCACAAACGCGCCACATCGGGCCTGGGGAGGTCGCATCATGATGCTACCCGCGGTCGTTATGGCCGTGCTGACCTGCGGAAACGTTTGGTGGGGCGTGTGGGACTTGAACCCACGACCGACGGATTATGAGTCCGCTGCTCTGACCGGCTGAGCTAACGCCCCGATGCGGGCCGCTCGACGGGTGGCCGCGAGCGGCGAGCCTACCGGCCGGGGCGAGGCCCTGCGGTGACCCGGGCGACACCCACCGACGCGCCGGCATGGCTGTGACTGCTGGTGCTGCGGTGCCCCTTGGTGCAGAATGGCCGCCACAACGGTGCCGCGCGCACCCACATCGTGAGCCGGACGGCATACCCGCCGTTCGGCGCCCGGCAGCGCAGCCTCGTGTGGAGGCCACCGCAGCAGATCGGCCTGAGTCCGTGCTCGGCGTTGGGGAAGACGTCCCAGCACGACCAGGAGGCCGACATGCCTGTGGCGACGCCGCGCACCATGACGCGGGGAGTGGTCTTCATCCACTCCGCCCCGGCCGCGCTGTGCCCGCACCTCACGTGGGCACTCGAGTCGGTGCTCGGGGCCCGCGTGTCCCTGGAGTGGGTGCGCCAGCCGGCCGCGCCGGGCCTGATGCGCACCGAGCTGTCGTGGACGGCCGAGCAGGGGAGCGGGGCCCGGATCACGTCGGCGCTGCGGGGCTTCGACGCGCTGCGCTACGAGGTCACCGAGGACCCCAGCCCCGGCTGCGACGGCTCCCGGTGGTCGCACACCCCCGGCCTGGGCATCCACCACACGTGGATCTCGGCGAGCGGGGACGCCGTGGTCAACGAGGACCGCCTCCGTGAGGTCGTCGTGCTGGCGCAGGGCTCCCCGGAGGCGATGGCCGAGATGGTCGACGAGCTGCTCGGCACCGAGTGGGACGCCGAGCTCGAGCCCTTCCGGTATGCCGGTGAGGGCGCGCCGGTGCGCTGGCTCCACCAGGTCGGCTGACCGCCCCCGCCCCCCCGGCCCCCGTCCCCGCCGGCCGGGTGGCCTGGTCCGCCGAGGGGAGTCAGGCGGTGGTGAACAGCAACGCGACGTTGTGGCCGCCGAAGCCGAAGCTGTTGTCGATGACCGCGAGGTCGCCGGCCGGGAGCTCGCGGTGCTCGCCGCGCACGACGTCGAGCGCGATCTCGGCGTCGAAGTCCTCGACGTTGATCGTCGCCGGGGCGGTGCGGTCCCGGATCGCGAGCACCGAGAAGACCGCCTCGAGCGCCCCGGCCGCGCCGAGCAGGTGCCCGGTCATCGACTTGGTCGCGCTGACCGCCATGGCGTCGGCCGCGTCGCCGAAGGCGCGGCGGATCGCGTTCGACTCGGCGATGTCGCCGACCGGGGTCGACGTCGCGTGCGCGTTGACGTGCCGGACGTCCGCCGCGGTCAGCCCGGCCCGCTCGACCGCCTCGACCATCGCTCGCGACGCGCCGGCGCCCTCCGGCTCGGGGGCCGCGATGTGGTGGGCGTCGGAGGACATGCCGACGCCGGCGAGCACGGCGTACACCCGAGCGCCCCGGGCGCGGGCGTGCTCCTCGCTCTCCAGCACCATGAGCGCGGCCCCCTCACCGAGGACGAAGCCGTCGCGGCCCGTGTCGTACGGTCGCGACGCACGCTCCGGCTCGTCGTTGCGGGTCGAGAGCGCCTGCATCGCCGCGAACCCGGCGATCGGCAGCGGGTGGACCGCGGCCTCGGTGCCACCGGCGACCACGACGTCGGCGCGCCCGGACCGGATCATCTCCAGGGCGTAGCCTATCGACTCGGCACCCGAGGCGCACGCCGACACCGTCGTGTGGGCGCCTGCGCGGGCGCCGAGCGCGAGCGAGACGTTGCCGCTCGCGCTGTTCGGCATGAGCATCGGGACCGAGAGCGGGAAGACCCGCCGGGGCCCCTTCTCGCGCAGGTTGTCCCACTGGTCGAGCAGGGTCCAGACGCCGCCGATGCCGGTGCCGACCGCGACGCCGAGCCGCTCCGGCTCGACCTCGGGCGCGCCGGCGTCGGCCCACGCCTCCCGTGCCGCGACCATCGCGTACTGCGACATCGGGTCCATCCGCCGTACCTCGACCTTGCTGAGGACATCCGCGGCGGGCGTCCGCAGGGTCGCGGCGAAGGTCACCGGCAGCTCGTACTTGGTGACCCAGTCCTGGGTCAGGGTGCGCGCCCCCGAGCGCCCGGCGAGGACGCCCTCCCAGGTCTCGGGGACGGTGCCGCCCAGGGGCGTGGTCGCCCCCAGCCCGGTGACGACGACGCGACGGTCGGTGCTCATGTGCCTGCTCGCTCCTGCGTGGACGGAAGGACGGGGGGTATGCCGGGTGCCCGCCGGCGGCGACGCACGTCGCCGCCGGCGCGGCCCGGGGTCAGGACTGGTTCTTCGCGATGAAGGAGACCGCGTCGCCGACGGTCGTGAGGTTCTTCACCTCGTCGTCGGGGATGCGCACGCCGAACTTCTCCTCGGCGTTGACGACGATCGTCATCATCGACAGCGAGTCGATGTCCAGGTCGTCGGTGAAGGACTTGTCCGACTGGACCTCGGCGGGGTCCAGGCCGGTCTCCTCGTGGACGATCTCGGCCAGGCCCGCGAGGATGTCCTGCTCGGTCTGCGGCATGTGGTGCGCTCCTTCGGTGAGGTCCGCGCCGGGCGCGGACGGTGGTGGTCGGGTGCTGCGGTGGCCCGGGGTGACCCGTGGGCCGGCGGGGGTTCGGGGTCGGCGTCCGGAGTCGGCGTCCGGACGGTCTCGTCGGTGCCGTCGCGGTCACGGGAGGACGACGACCTGCGCGGCGTAGGACAGCCCGGCCCCGAAGCCGATCTGCAGGGCGAGGCCGCCGCGTGGCGCGGCACCCTCGCGGATCACCCGCTCGGTGGCGAGCGGGACCGAGGCGGCCGAGGTGTTGCCCATGTTCGCGACGTCGCGGGCGACCGCCACGTGGTCCGGCAGCTTCAGCTGCTTGATCAACGCGTCGATGATCCGCATGTTGGCCTGGTGGGGGATGAAGGCGTCGAGCTGGTCGGCGGTGATCCCCGCGGCGTCGAGTGCCTTCTGCGCCACGGGGGCCATGCCCCAGACGGCCCAGCGGAAGACCGCCTGCCCCTGCATCTCGATGTGCGGCCAGCCCAGGTTGTCGCGGTGGACGTCGATCCAGCTCTCGCGCTGCGAGATGACGCTCCACTGCTCCCCGTCCGAGCCCCACACCGTCGGGCCGATGCCGGGGGTGTCGGAGGGGCCCACCACGGCTGCACCCGCGCCGTCGGCGAAGATGAACGCGGTGCCGCGGTCGGTGCGGCTGGTGAAGTCGGAGAGCCGCTCCACGCCGACGACGAGCACGTGCCGCGCGGTGCCGCCCCGGATCATGTCGTTGGCCAGCGCGATGCCGTGGCAGTAGCCGGCGCACGCCGCGGAGATGTCGAACGCCGCCGCGCTGCTGCCGAGGCGCGCCGCGAGCAGCGGGGCCGACGCCGGGGTCTGGTACGGGTGGGAGACCGTGGCGACGATCACGGCGTCCACCTGCTCCGGTCGCACGCCGGCCATCTGGAGCGCCTGCCGGCTGGCGGCCTCCGACATCTCCAGGACGCTCTCGCCGTTGCCGGCCCAGCGTCGCTCGACGATGCCGGAGCGCTCCTGGATCCACTCGTCGGAGGAGTCGATGTCCTCGGCGATCTCGGAGTTCGGGACGACCCGGCGGGGCCGGTAGGCGCCGATACCGAGGATGCGGGCGTGTCGAGCCCCCTCGGGGGTGACCAGCGTCGGGGCGAGCGGCCCGGAGGCCGTGGCCGCCGGGCCCGGGGTCACGGCTGGTGCGCTCAGGGGTTCGGTCATGCGTGCTCCTCCACGAGCCGCCGCGCGGCGTCGAGGTCGTCGGGGGTCTTCAGGGCGAGCAGCGCCACGCCCGGGAGGGCTCGCTTGGCCAGGCCGGTCAGGGTGCCGGCCGGTGGCAGCTCGAGGACGGCGGTGACCCCGAGGTCGGCCAGCCGCGCCAGCACGAGGTCCCAGCGGACCGGGCTGCTCACCTGGGCGACCAGGCGGTCGCGGACCTCCACGCCGGTGGCCACCGCGGCGCCGTCCCGGTTGGACAGCAGGGTCACCCCGGGGTCGCTGACGTCGTGGTCGGCTGCGGCGGTCGCCAGGGCGTCGACCGCCGGGGCCATGTGCTCGGTGTGGAAGGCGCCGGCCACCTTGAGCGGGACGACGCGGGTGCGGGCCGGTGGCTCGGCCGCCAGCGCGTCGAGCTGCTCGCGGGTCCCGGCGGCGACCACCTGGCCGGCCCCGTTGACGTTGGCGGGGCTGAGACCGCACCGCTCGAGCGCCGCGAGGACCTCGTCCGGGTCTCCGCCGAGCACCGCGCTCATCCCGGTCGGCGTCACGGCGCTGGCCTCGGCCATCGCCCGGCCGCGCAGGGCGACGAGCGACATGGCCGTGTCCTCGCTCAGCACCCCCGCCACGGCGGCGGCGGTGAACTCGCCGACCGAGTGCCCGGCCACGGCGCCGACTCGCGGTGGCGAGGAGACGCCCAGGACGAAGGGGGCGGCGAGGAGGCCGGCCGCGACGAGCAGGGGCTGCGCGACGGCGGTGTCGGTGATCGTGGCCGCGTCCGATGTGGTCCCGTGCGCGAGCAGGTCGAGGCCCGCCGCGTTGGACAGCGCGTCGAGGTGCGTGCGGACACCCGGCTGCTCCACCCAGGGGGCGAGGAAGCCGGGGGTCTGGGACCCCTGACCGGGGCAGACGAGAGCGAGCACCATTCCAGATTCGCGCCTCCGGGCGCTCGGCTTCGCGCCCGGCGCCGACGAACCTCAGCCGCTCGTTATGGAGGTTTCCTCCAACTGCGCGTCGCGGCGGCCTGCCGGAGCGCGCACGTCGGAGGCGGCCAGCCGGCCGAACGCGAGGGCCAGGCGGACGGTGTGTGCGTCGTGCGGGTCGCCGAGGTCGTAGCCGACGGTCCGGGCGATCCCGGCGAGCCGGTACCGCACCGTGTTGGGATGGACGAAGAGCGCGCGAGCGGTCGCCTCCAGCCCCGAGCCCCCGTCGAGGTAGGCCGCCGCCGTCGCCAGCAGGTGCCCCCCGCTGCTCTCGTGCAGCGGCGTGTAGATGCGTTGGACGAGCGCGGTGCGCGCCGGCTGGTCACCGAGGAGGGCGCGCTCGGCGAGCAGGTCGTCCGCGCGCACGGGCCGGGGGGCGGCCGGCCAGGCCGGCGCGGCGGCATACCCGGACAGCGCGGCGCGCGCGCTGCGGCCCGCAGCGAGGAGGTGCGGGACGACCGGCCCGACCACCAGCGGACCCTCGCCGAAGAGCGGGGCAAAGTCGCCGGCGGCCTCGACCGGGTCGGCCACCGCGCCGAGGAGCGCGAGCAGGCGGCGCCCGTGGACGGCGACGAGCACCGGGTGTCCGAGGCGCTTGGCGGCGCGGTGCAGCCCGTCGATGACCTGCTGGGCGTCCCCGTGGGGGGTCACGCCGACCACCGCCGCGACGGAGGTCGTGGCGCCCCAGCCGAGGGCGGCCGCGCGGGACTGCATGGCGTCGTCGGCCTCGCCGCGGATGACGGCGTCGACCACGAGGGACTCCAGCCGGGCGTCCCACGCCCCCCGGGACTCGGCGGCCTGCGCGTAGACCTCGGCGGCGGAGAAGGCGACCTCGCGGCTGTAACGGAGCACCGCCTCGCGCACCGCGGTCACCTCCCGGTCGGTGACCATGCCGGTCACCTCCCGCTCGACCACGTCGACCACCGTCCGCAGGAGCGAGAGGGTCTGGGCGAGGGTGATCGAGCGGGCCAGCTCGGGGGGCGCGCTGCCGAACACGTCGGTCGTCACGTGGCCGCGGTGGTCCCCGGTGAACCAGTCGACGAAGGCGCTGATGCCGTTCTGGGCGACCAGGCCCGCCCAGGAGCGGTTCTCCGCGGAGAGGACGCGGTACCAGGCGTGGTCGGCCTCGATCTGCTGCACCGCCGCGGCCCCGAGGTTGCCCGCGGCACCCCGCACCCGGCGCCGGGTGGCCGTCGACACGGAGGGGCGGGCGGGCGGCATACCGGGCATCGTATTTGTGTTGCAGCCACAAGGTGGCCTCTGCGCCTGACTCGCCACGGTGGGGCACCCGCGGGGGTGAGACCGTGCGGTCAGTCCACGCCGGACTCGATGGCGGCGCGGTCGAGGGCGTCGTCCTCGTCGTCGACGTGGGCGGCGGACGGGTTGGCGGCGATCTGCCGGGCGCCGCCGGGCTCGAGCTCGCCGACGAGGTCGACGTGACCGGCGCCGAGCTGGCCCTGCGCGGCATACAGCTCGAGCTTGGCCCGGCTGTCCGCGATGTCGAGGTTGCGCATGGTGAGCTGGCCGATCCGGTCCACGGGGCCGAAGGCCGCGTCCTCCACGCGCTCCATCGAGAGTTTGTCGGGGTGGTAGGAGAAGTTCTGCCCGCGGGTGTCGAGGACGGAGTAGTCGTCGCCGCGGCGCAGCCGCAGCGTCACCTGACCGGTGACCGCGGAGGCGACCCAGCGCTGGAGGGACTCGCGGAGCATCAGGCTCTGCGGGTCGAGCCACCGCCCCTCGTAGAGCAGCCGCCCGAGCCGGCGCCCCTCGGCGGAGTAGTTGGCGAGGGTGTCCTCGTTGTGGACGGCGTTGAGGAGCCGTTCGTAGGCGATGTGCAGCAGTGCCATGCCCGGCGCCTCGTAGATGCCGCGGGACTTGGCCTCGATGATCCGGTTCTCGATCTGGTCGGACATGCCGAGGCCGTGCCGCCCGCCGATCTCGTTGGCCTCGTGGACCAGGGCGACGGGGGAGAGGTCGCGGCCGTCGACCGCGACCGGTCGGCCCTGGACGAAGGTGAGCGAGACGTCCTCGGTGGCGATGGCCAGCGACTCGTCCCAGAACGGGACGCCCATGATCGGCTCGACGGTCTCGACGGAGGTGTCGAGGTGCTCGAGGGTCTTGGCCTCGTGGGTGGCCCCCCAGATGTTCGCGTCGGTGGAGTAGGCCTTGGCGGCGCTCGCGCGGTAGGGCAGGCCGCGCTCCGTGAGCCACGCGCTCATCTCGTCGCGGCCGCCCAGCTCGGCGACGAAGTCCGCGTCGAGCCACGGCTTGTAGACGCGCAGCGCGGGGTTGGCGAGCAGGCCGTAGCGGTAGAACCGCTCGATGTCGTTGCCCTTGAAGGTCGAGCCGTCGCCCCAGATGGACACCTCGTCGGCAGCCATCGCGCGCACGAGCAGCGTGCCGGTGACCGCTCGGCCGAGCGGGGTCGTGTTGAAGTAGGTGCGGCCGGCGCTGCGGATGTGGAACGCGCCGCACGCGATCGCCGACAGGCCCTCCTCCACCAGCGCCGCCTTGCAGTCCACCAGCCGGGCGACCTCCGCGCCGTACTGCCCGGCGCGGTCGGGCACGGTGTCGATCTCCGGCTCGTCGTACTGCCCGAGGTCGGCCGTGTAGGTGCAGGGGACCGCGCCCTTCTCGCGCATCCACGCCACCGCGACGGAGGTGTCGAGGCCCCCTGAGAAGGCGATGCCGACGCGCTCGCCGACCGGCAGGGAGGTGAGTACCTTGGACACGACTGCAAGGCTATACGAGGCTTTGCATAGTCACCCAACCGGCGGTGTCGAGCAGCCGGTCGGGAGAGGGCTCGTCGACCGGTGGTGGGCTCGGCGGTGTCGAGCGCCCGGTCGGGAGAGGGCTCGTCGACGCAGTCGCCCACTCGACCAGCCCCGCAGCGCCTGTGGATGACGCACGCGCCGGGCGGCGGCATACCGCCATGGTGGTGACCATGCACGACGGCGCCGCGGCAGCCACACCGGGCGAGCCCTTCACCCGGCAGCAGGGGCTGGCCTCGGGGTTGACCGACCGCGCGATGCGGCGCACCTGCACCCGGCTCTTCACCGGCGTGTACGTGGCGGGCTCGACGCCGGTCACGCCGTTGGTGCTGGCCCGGGCCGCGCTGCTGCTCGCGCCCGAGGGTGCGGTGGTCGCCGACTCGACGGCGGCCCGGCTCTGGGGTGGAGCGGTGCCGCACGACCCGCTGCTCCGGGTCGTGGTCGGACCCCGCAGCTCGATGGACGTCCGCGGCATCGCCGCGCGGCGTTCGCAGGGGGTGGAGCAGGTGTTCCACGCGGGGGTTCGGGTGACCTCCCCGGAGCAGACGTTCGTCGACCTGGCTGCCAGGCTGCCGCTGGTCGACCTGGTGGTGCTCGGTGACTCACTGCTCCGGGCCGGGGTGACGACCCGGGCCCGGTTGGGGTCGGCGGCGGCGGCGTCATCGGCCCCGGGGTGCCGACTCGCTCGAGCAGCGGCCGCGCTGGTCCGGGATCGCGTCGACTCGCCCATGGAGACCCGGCTCCGGCTGCTGCTGGTGCTCGCCGGCGTGCCCGAGCCGGTGGTCAACCACGAGCTGCGGGACGCAGACGGCCGGGTGCGGTTCCGGCTCGACCTCGCCTTCCCCGACGTCCGGGTGGCCGTGGAGTACGACGGCCGCCAGCACGCCGAGAGCCCGCAGCAGTGGAGGTGGGACATCCGGCGTCGCGAGTACCTCGACGCGCACGGCTGGCGTCTCGTCGTCGTCCTCGCGCCCGACGTCTTCGCGACGCCGGGCGCCACCCTCGACCGGGTGGTCGACGCGCTGCGCACCGCCGGTATGCCGGCCCGCGTCACTTCCCAGGAGTGGCGCCGGCACTTCCCCGGTCGCCGCGCCGCGTGAGGGCCAGCTGGGTGTCGACGAGCCGTCTGGGAGAGGGGTGGTGGGCGGTCTCAGCCCGGTGGGGTGTCGACGAGTCGTCTGGGAGAGGGGTGGTGGGCGGTCTGAGCCCGGTGGGGTGTCGACGAGCCGTCTGGGAGAGGCGTGGTGGGCGGTCTCAGCCCGAGGCGGTATGCCGGGAGGGCCGGCCCCCAGCGGGAGCCGGCCCTCCGGCAGACCCGGGGTTCCCGGGCGGGGCACTCAGGCGTCGCCGCCCTCGTTGCCGGAGGACCCGGCGCGGACGTCGAGGAGGCGGTACTTGTCCGCGGCCTGCTTGGGGACCGCCGTGTCCACCTCGCCGCGGTCGGCGAGCACCTGCAGCGTCCGCACCGCGAGCGAGGGCCCGTCGATGTGGAAGAAGCGGCGCGCCGCGGCGCGCGTGTCCGAGAAGCCGAAGCCGTCCGCGCCGAGGGAGTGGAACTCGCCGGGGACGTACTGCCGGATCTGGTCGGGCACCGCCCGCATGTAGTCGCTCGTGGCGAGCACGGGCCCGGGCGCGTCGGCCAGCCGCGCCGCGACGTAGGGGACCCGCCGCTCCTCGTCCGGGTGGAGGAAGGCGTGCTCGTCGCAGGCGAGCCCGTCCCGACGCAGCTCGTTCCACGAGGTCACCGACCACACGTCCGCGGCCACGCTCCAGTCGTCGGCGAGCATCTGCGCCGCCTCCAGCGCCCAGGGCACGCCGACACCGGAGGCGAGCAGCTGCGCGCGCGGCGAGGTGTCGGCCAGGCCGGAGGTGTCGGCCGCCTTGACCAGGTGCATGCCGCGCAGGATGCCGTCGGCGTCGACGTCCTCGGGCTCCGCGGGCTGGACGATCGGCTCGTTGTAGACGGTGAGGTAGTAGATGACGTCCTCGGGGCTCTCGCCGTGCATCCGGCGCAGGCCGTCGCGCATGATGTGCGCGATCTCGTAGGCGTACGCCGGGTCGTAGCTCACGACCGCCGGGTTGGTCGACGCGAGCAGGGGGCTGTGGCCGTCGGCGTGCTGGGTGCCCTCGCCGGTGAGCGTGGTGCGGCCCGCCGTCGCGCCGATGAGGAAGCCGCGCGCCATCTGGTCGGCCGCCGCCCAGATCCCGTCGCCGGTGCGCTGGAACCCGAACATCGAGTAGAAGATGTAGATCGGGACCATCGGCTCCCCGTGCGTCGCGTAGGACGACCCCGCGGCGCTGAACGCCGCGACGGAGCCGGCCTCGTTGATGCCGAGGTGGAGGATCTGGCCCTGCACCGACTCGCGGTAGCTGAGCATCAGCTCGTGGTCGACGGGGGTGTAGTTCTGCCCGTGCGGGTTGTAGATCTTGCTCGTCGGGAAGAAGCTGTCCATCCCGAAGGTCCGGGCCTCGTCGGGGATGATCGGCACGACCCGCCTGCCGAACTCCTTGTCCCGCATCAGGTCCCTGAGCAGCCGGACGAACGCCATCGTCGTGGCGACCTGCTGCTTGCCGGACCCCTTCTTCACCTGGGCGTAGGCCTCGTCGGTCGGGAGGTGCAGCGAGGTGTACCTGCTGCGCCGCTGCGGGATCGAGCCGCCGAGCACGCGCCGCCGCTCGAGCATGTACTCGATCGGCTCGGAGTCCGCGCCGGGGTGGTAGAAGGGCGGCTTGTAGGGGTCCTCCTCGAGCTGGCCGTCCGTGATCGGCAGCCGCAGCAGGTCGCGGAAGGACTTCAGGTCCGCGACCGTCATCTTCTTCATCTGGTGGGTCGCATTGCGGCCGGCGAACGAGGAGCCCAGCGTGTAGCCCTTGATCGTGTGGGCCAGGATGACGGTCGGCTGGCCGGTGTGCCTGGTCGCCGCCTGGTAGGCCGCGAAGACCTTGTGGTAGTCGTGGCCGCCGCGCTTGAGCTTGTACCAGATGTCGTCGTCGGTCCAGTTGTCGACCATCTTCGCGGTGCGCGGGTCCCGGGCGAAGAACTGCTCGCGGACGTACGCACCGTCGTTGGCCCGGAAGGTCTGGTAGTCGCCGTCCGTGGTCGTGTTCATGATGTGGACCAGCGCGTGGTCCTTGTCGGCGGCCAGCAGCGGGTCCCAGCCGCGGCCCCAGATGACCTTGACGACGTTCCACCCGGCGCCGCGGAAGAACGCCTCGAGCTCCTGGATGATCTTGCCGTTGCCGCGGACCGGCCCGTCGAGGCGCTGGAGGTTGCAGTTGACGACGAAGGTCAGGTTGTCGAGCTCCTCGCCGGCCGCCAGCTGGAGCAGGCCGCGCGACTCGGGCTCGTCCATCTCGCCGTCGCCGAGGAAGGCCCACACCCGCTGCTCGCTGGTGTCCTTGATGCCGCGGTTGTGGAGGTACTTGTCGAACTGCGCCTGGTAGATGGCGTTCATCGGGCCCAGGCCCATCGACACGGTGGGG
>DASQFD010000057.1:0-55592 GCA_035633255.1 Dermatophilaceae bacterium | reverse complement strand
GTACGCCGACCCGGACTCCGACCCCCCGGCACTGGTCTGCCAGGTCGGGTCGACGACCCTGCGCTACCACCTGAGCGCGGTCGAGGACCTGCACCGCTGGCTCGTCGAACAGGGTGGGTGGGTCGACCTCGGTGCTGCCGACGAGAAGAAGGGCGCTGCCCCCGGCACCGTCGAGGCTTGGGGCCGGTCCCCACAGAACCCGGTTGCGGGCTGGTACGGCCTGCGCAAGGGCTACCGCGGCCGATTCGGCATGTACCTTCCACCCCTGCTCGAGGCGCAAGGCCTCGCCGAGCTCACCCACCAACCCCGCAACAACCGGATCCGCGCCCTCCGAGACCCGTAGACCGATCCGCCGGCAAAGCCGCGATCGCGAGCGCCGCGTCGTGGACTATCGCCGTGCTGCCAGTCGATGAGCGATGTCCACGGCCAGCCCGATCTGGTGATCGAGGGCCGGCGCGCTGCCCCACCAGGACACCGACTCCACGACGAGCCCCTCGCTGTTGCGCCTGATCGACCACAGCTCGGCAGGGCGCACCACACCGTCGCCGTGCCGCGCCGACGGCCAGCCCTCGATGCGCCGGCGCAGAGCGACGTCGAGAATCCCAGCGGGATCGGCATAGACGAACCGTCCCTCGGTGTCGGCCTCGGCCGGGCGACGCGACGCCCGACCGGCGAGGCGCCCGAACCCCTTGATCAGTCTGCCGAGATCGGAGTGGGGACCGGGTCGCCGCACGTCGACCAGCGGGATGTCCGTCCCTGTCGCGGGACGGCCGACCCGCAACGCCGGACAGACCCACCGGACGAACGACGCCGGGTCGCGGTCGTCAGCGGTCGGTGTGCCGTCATCGAGGTCGCAGTACCAGGCGAGATCGGACTCCCGCGGCTCCAGCCGGCATACGTGGTCATCCGAACTCGTCACCACCAGGTCACGGTCAGCCACTACGACGTCCACGAAGTCGAGATGCGAAGCGACCACGGTGGGAGACTAACCCGTCGCGACACCGTTCCGTGTGGCTCACCATCGGGCTGCAGCTCCGCCGGGCACTGAGCTGCCTCGCGGCGGAGCAGGAAGCGAACGATGAGAGGGGGGCTCGCGATGGGGTTCTGGGCGCCGACATGCAGGTAGATCCTCGAGCACTCGACGAAGCCGCCGCTGCCGAGGCGTTCACCGGCGTGACGACGGTTGATGTCGCCGGCCGGCGTCTCCTCGAGCGTTGCGACGGCTTTCTCCACCGCGCCCTGCGGGTGCCGATGACGCCGGGGGCGCGGATCGCGATCGCCAGCGGTAGCAAGGCGTTCACCGCCTTGGCGGTGATGCGGCTCGTCGAGGACGGCGAGCTGCGGCTGGACCAGCCGGCGCGCGAACTGCTCGGCGCTGACCTGCCGCTGATCGACGACGGCGTGACGATCGAGCACCTGCTCGCCGACACCTCCGGGATCGGCGACTACCTGGACGAGGACAGCGACTGGGAGGTGTCGGACTTCGTCCTCTCCCTGCGGGTGCACACCCTCACCACCGCCGAGGCGTTCCTGCCGATGCTGGACGGGCACCCGCAGAAGTTCGCTCCTGGCGACCGGTTCGCCTACTGCAACGGCGGCTACGTGGTGCTCGCGGTCCTGCTCGAGCGGGCCACCGGCGGCACCTACCACGACGTCGTGCGGCGCCTGGTGACCGAACCAGCGGGCCTGGAGAGCACCGGGTTCCTCCCCCTCAACGAGCTGCCGGCCGATGCCGCGCTGGGCTACCTCGCCAACGAGGGCGACCTCGTGAACACCCTGCACCTGCCGGTCCTGGGCAACGGCGACGGCGGCGCGTTCACGACCGCGGACGACCTGCACCGGTTCTGGCTGGCGCTGCTCGAGGGTCGGATCGTCTCGGGAGAGACCGTCAAGGAGATGACCCGCGCGCGCCACGACGTGCCGGAGGAGAACATGCGCTACGGGCTGGGGTTCTGGATCCACCGGACGCACCCGGCGCTCATCCTGGAGGGTTTCGACGCCGGTGCGTCGTTCCGCTCCACCCACCTCGTCGACACCCGAACGACGGTGAGCGTGCTCGGGAACAGCTCGCACGGCGCCTGGCCGGTCATCTCAGTGCTCGCCAGGGCGATCGACGCCGAGCTCGGATTGACGTGAGGCCGTCCGCCGGCGGCCGCAGGCGCCGCCGACCAGTGCGCCCGGGCAGGCGTCCGAGGGCTAGTGTCGAATCGAGATCCGCGCCGGGAGGTACGGCGACTGTCCAGGGGAAGTGCTGATGGATCGAGCGTCACCGACTCCGGGGGTTTCTCGGAACCCGTGCCTGCTGGACGTCGAGACCGTCGCTCGAGAGCTGGACGTCGACCTGCTCACCGGACTATCCGACGACGAGGCAGCCCGCCGACTGGCCACCGACGGCCCCAACGCGCTGCGGGGCACGAAACCCGTGCCACTCTGGCGCAAGATCCTGGCCCAGTTCCAGGATCCCCTGATCTACCTGCTGCTCGCGGCCGTGGCGATCTCGATCATCGCCTGGGTCATCGCTGGTGCCCGGGGGACACCCGTCGACGCCCTCGTCATCGCCGCCATCATCGTGCTCAACGCCGTGCTCTCCTACACCCAGGAGGCGCGGGCCGAGGATGCGGTGGCGGCCCTCGACAGCATGACGGCCGCCGCGTCAACGGTCCTGCGAAGCGGGACGCTCCAGAGGATTGCCTCCACCGAGCTGGTGAGAGGGGACGTGCTGGTCCTGGACGAGGGCGCAGCAGTGGGAGCAGACGCACGTCTGCTGACCGCGAACTCGCTCCGGGTCCAGGAGGCGTCCCTGACCGGGGAGAGTGAGGCCGTCACGAAGGACCCGACGACCCTTGGTCGAGAGGTGTCCCTCGGTGACACGTTGAACATGGTGTTCAAGGGCACCGCCGTGGCCCAGGGCACCGGACGCGCGGTCGTCACCGGCGTCGGGATGGACAGCGAGGTCGGGGCCATCGCCGAGATGCTGGACGCCACCGTCGAGGCGCCCACACCCCTGCAGAACGAGGTGAAGAGCATCAGCCGGATGCTCGGGGCGGGCGTCGTCGTCATCGCGATCGTCGTGATGCTCACGATCATCGTGGTCAACGGGGTGACCGAGCCGAGCGACCTGGTGATCGTGCTGCTCCTGGGTGTCTCGCTGGCGGTTGCCGCGGTGCCCGAGGGCCTACCGACCATCCTGTCGGTCGTGCTTGCCATCGGCGTCCAACGCATGGCCAAGCGCAACGCCGTGGTCAAGAAGCTCAGCTCGGTGGAGGCGCTGGGGTCCGCGTCGGTCATCTGCACCGACAAGACCGGCACCCTGACGCGGAACGAGATGACGGTCCAGCGGATCGTCACGGCGTCCGGCACTGCCGAGGTCAGTGGGGTGGGATACGGCCCCCGGGGTGAGGTTCGAAGCGGTGGACGCCAGCTCCTCGACGCCCACCTGCACGAGGCCCGCCTCGTGCTGGGGGCGGGTGCGCTCGCCAACGACGCACAGCTGACCGAGCGCTCCGGCGAGTGGGAGATCGTCGGCGATCCGACCGAGGCCGCCTTCCTGGTCGCGGCGGGCAAACTGGCGGGCACCACGGAGGAGATGGGTCGTTTCGAACGGCGGGCGGAGATCCCGTTCACCTCCGAACGCAAGATGATGTCGACCCTGCACCAGGAGTCCAGCGACGGCACCCTCCTCATGCTGAGCAAGGGCGCGCCGGACGTTCTCCTGTCCCGCTGCACGAGGCAACAGGTGGGGCGCGAGACGGTGGCCCTCACCGACGAGGCCAGGGCGGAGCGGCTTGCCGAGATCGAGCGCCTCTCTGCCGGCGCCTTCCGGACCCTCGGGGTCGCCTATCGCGGCGTGGCCGAGGAATCCGCCGGGGCATCCGCCGAGAAGTCCGCCGAGGGGTCTGACGGTGGTGTCGAGATGGACCGGTCCTGGGAGCGCGACCTGGTCTACGTGGGCGTCGTCGGCATCATCGACCCCGCGCGCTCCGAAGTGGCTGCGGCGATCGACGAGGCGCACCGTGCCGGCATTCGCGTCATCATGATCACCGGGGACCATCCGAGCACCGCCAGCCGGATCGCAGAGGACCTCGGCATCATCGAGGCCGGAGGTCGCGCCGTGACCGGGGTGGAGCTGGACACCCTCGACGACGAGGAGCTGCTCGCCCTCACGCGTGAGGTCTCCGTCTATGCCCGGGTGGCGCCGCAGCACAAGCTCAGACTGGTCGACTCGCTGCAGTCCGACGGCCAGATCGTCTCCATGACCGGCGACGGGGTCAACGACGCCCCCGCCCTGAAGTCCGCCGACATCGGCGTGGCGATGGGCATCACCGGAACCGAGGTGACCAAGGAGGCCGCGCGGATGATTCTCGCGGACGACAACTTCGCCACCATCGTCGCGGCGGTGCGCCAGGGGCGGGTGATCTTCCAGAACATCAAGAAGTTCCTCCGGTACCTGCTGTCCTCGAACATGGGAGAGGTCTTCACCGTCTTCCTCGGCGTCGTCCTGGCCGGGGTCATCGGGCTCACGGAGGCGAGCGAGGGGTCCGCGGTCGTGCTGCCCCTGCTCGCGACCCAGATCCTGTGGATCAACCTGCTCACCGACTCCACGCCCGCACTGGCCATGGGCATCGACCCGGAGATCGACGACGTGATGGCGCGAGCACCGCGCCGGCTGACCGACCGGGCCATCGACGGACGCATGTGGCGAGGCATCGTGACGATCGGGCTGGTCATGGCCCTGGCGACCCTCTTCGCCATCGACCTGTTCCTGCCGGGCGGCCTGGCCTCGGGCAACGACAGCCTCGAGGTCGCCCGTACCGCGGGATTCACCACCCTCGTGTTCGCCCAGCTGTTCAACTCGCTCAACGCCCGCTCGGAGACGACGAGCGCGTTCCAGGGCCTCTTCGCCAACAGGTGGCTGTGGGGGGCGATCGGCCTGGGGGTGGTGCTCCAGGTCGCGGTCGTCGAGCTCCCGTTCCTGCAGGTCGCCTTCGGCACGGCATCGATGGACCCGGCCCACTGGACCGCATGCGTTGCTCTCGGCTCGGTCGTGCTCTGGTACGACGAGCTCCGCAAGCTGGTCCTGCGGCTCACCGATCACCGGTCGGCTGAGCAGGCCGTCGCCGCCCTACCGTGAACGGTCTGCGACCGCGCCCGCCCGGTGGTGCTCGCACCGGCTCTGGGCCGGGCCGCACTCCTGCTAGCGCGACGCGGTCGAGATGTCGACGACGAGCCGCACCGGGTCCTTCAGCCACGCCACCCGGTAGGGCAGCTTCTCGTCCAGACCCATGGCGACCCGGCTGACGCCCTCGAAGCCGCCGAGCATCCGCGCCTCGCGCAGGGCGGGGTAGCCGACGGGCAGGAACGCCTTGGGCCCGGTGAAGGCCGGCTCGCCGATCGGTTCGCCGGTGTCCCACGCGCCGAAGGTCACGTCGAGGAACACCTTGCCCCGCAACGGCGGGCTGACCGGCTGGTCCGACGGGTCGTCGACCAGCTCCGAGCGGTAGACCGCTCGCCACTGCGGCACCGGCCCGGTGCCGCGGAACTCGACGACGACGCGGTCGTAGCAGGGGTGGGTGCCGACCCGCATCGAGTGGCCGTACACGGTGCTCAGCTCCAGCCCCCCGGCCGTGCCCTGCGCGCCGGTGCTGCCGAACGGCCGGCACGTGGCGGTGGGCGATGCCGACCCGCCGGTTCCGGTCGGCGAGCCGGTGGCGGCCGGGGACGGCGCACCGGAGCCGCTCGCGCCCGCCGAGGGGACGGCGGTGGTGGCGGACGTCGCCGGGGACGTCGCGGCGCCCGATGTCGCGACGCCCGATGGGGAGGCGGTCCCCGAGGACCCCCCGCCGCAGGCCGCGAGGAGGACCGCGGCGAGCAGCGCACCCGCACCGGTCACGGCGTGCTCACGTCGTCGTGTCACGGTGTGGACGCTACGCCGGGGCGCCCCCGTCCGACCGACGAGCACCCGTGAGCCGCCCCACGTCAGCGGCGACCCGGTCGGCGGGTGGTGGCCCGGGTGGGCTGGCGGTCGCGAGCTGACCGGCATCCCGTCGGCCCTGGCGGCCCTCGCCGCGGCCGCTCGACCCAACGCGGCTGCGACGAAGGGGAGGCACGGATGCACGCGCTCGTCTACCACGGTCCGGACAGCAAGGCGTGGGAGGAGGTCCCCGACCCCGCGCTGAGCGAGCCGACCGACGCCGTCGTCCGGATCGAGACGACGACGATCTGCGGCACCGACCTGCACATCCTCAAGGGCGACGTGCCCGCGGTCACCGACGGCCGCGTCCTCGGCCACGAGGGGGTCGGCGTGGTCACCGAGGTGGGCTCGGCCGTCGGCCGGGTGCGGGTGGGTGACCGGGTGATCGTGTCGTGCATCAGCAAGTGCGGCACGTGCGCCTACTGCACCCGCGGTATGCCGTCCCACTGCCAGACGCTCGGCGGCATCGGCTGGGTCTTCGGTCACCTGATCGACGGGACGCAGGCCGAGATGGTCCGGGTGCCCTTCGCGGACAACGGGCTCATCCCCCTGCCGGCGGGCGTCACGCCGGAGCAGGGCGTCATGCTCAGCGACATCCTGCCCACCGGCTACGAGATCGGCGTGCGGTACGGCGCCGTCAAGGAAGGTGACGTCGTCGCCGTCGTCGGGGCCGGACCGGTCGGCCTCGCGGCCATCATGACGGCCGCACCCGCCGGCGCCGCCCGGATCGTGGCCGTGGACAGCAACGCCTTCCGGCTCCGGACGGCGCTCGACTTCGGCGCCACCGACGTCGTGGACATCACCGAGACGTCCGACGTCGTCGCCGCGGTGAAGGCGATGAGCCCCGACGGGCTCGGCGTGGACGTCGCCATCGAGGCGGTCGGCGTGCCGCAGACCTTCGCGACCTGCCTGGACTCGATCCGCCCCGGCGGCCGGGTGGCCAACGTCGGCGTGCACGGGGAGCCGGTGACCTTCCCCCTCGAGCGGGACTGGATCAACAACATCACCATCACCACCGGCCTGGTCGACGCCGTGAGCACCGAGTCGCTGCTCGCCGACATCGAGCGGGGGGCGATCGCGCCGGAGAAGTTCGCGACGCACCGGTTCGCCCTCGGAGACATCCTCGAGGCCTACGACGTCTTCGCCCACGCGGCCGACCACGACGCGCTGAAGATGGTGCTCACGGCGGGCTGACGCGCCGGGGTGACGCGGCGGGCTGCGCGGCAGGCGGAGGCGGCCGGCTGACGCGGCACGCTGCCGTCCGGGCGTGTCCGGCTCGCCTCCTCGGGGTAGTCCGCAGCCGACCCCGACGGACGGAGCACCCATGCCACGCGACCGGGTCCCTGCCGCCGACCTGCCGCCCGGCGCGGTGCGCCGCGTCGGCGACTGGGCGGTGGGCAACGCCGACGGCGAGCTCTTCGCCGTCTCCCGCCGCTGCCGCCATCAGCTCGCCGACCTCGCGCAGGGCAGCATCGACGCCGACGGCTGCCTGGTGTGCCCGTGGCACCAGAGCCGCTACGACGTGCGGACCGGTGCGATGGTGCAGGGCCCGCGGGGGTTCCTCGGCTGGCACGGACCGACGCCCGGATACACCTCGCTCATCCGCGGGTGCGGCCGGTGGCTGACGCTGCGCGTCCGGCGGGCCGTCCGCCGCGGGGAGGACGTCGTCGTCGAGAAGTGACTTCGGCGCCGGGACGAGGCACCGCCCGGCCCACCCCCCGACGCGGGGTCCGCCTGCAGCGCCGACTCGGCCGGCGGCGCCAGGTCGGCGGGCGGCGCGCGGTCAGCCCGCGGCGGCCGGGGCGAGCAGGGCGCCGATGTCCTGCGGGGTCAGGCCGCCGGTGAAGGCGTCGTCGTCGACGAGCCGGGCGGCCAGGTCGCGCTTGCGCTGCTGCAGGGCCAGCACCTTCTCCTCGATGGTGTCCTCGGAGACCAGCCGGTAGACCATGACGGGCCTGTCCTGCCCGATCCGGTGCGCGCGGTCGATGGCCTGGGACTCGGCAGCGGGGTTCCACCACGGGTCGAGCACGAAGACGTAGTCCGCCTCGGTGAGGGTCAGCCCCACCCCGCCGGCCTTGAGGCTGATGAGGAAGACCGGCGCGTCACCCTCCCGGAAGGCCCGGATCACCTCCTGCCGCTTGCGAGTCCGCCCGTCAAGGTAGCAGGACGCGATCTCGGCGGCGTCGAGCCGGGACCGGACCCGGGCCAGAAGGCCGGTGAACTGGCTGAAGACCAGCGCCCGGTGGCCCTCCGTGGCCAGCTCGGCCACCTGGTCGACGAGGTACTCGACCTTCGCCGACGGAGGCAGCGCGCCCGACCCGGCCAGCGGTGACCCGTCCGGGCCCTTCGGCAGGGCGGCGTCCAGGGCGAGCTGGCGCATCCGGGTCAGCGAGGCGAGGATCTCGACCCGGTTGGCGTCCGGGTCGTCCAGCAGCCCGAGCACCCGCTGCCGCTCCCGCAGCAGGTGCCGGTCGTAGATGCGCCGGTGCGCCGGGAGCAGCGGCACGGGCACCACCTGGACCTGCTTGGGGGGCAGGTCGGTGGCGACCTCCTCCTTGGTGCGGCGCAGCACCAGCGGCCGGATCCGGGCCCGCAGCAAGGCGGAGCGGGCGGCGTCACCACCCTCGATCGGCCGCCGCCACACCTGCGCGAAGCGGTCGGGGCGCGGGAAGAGCCCGGGCGCGACCAGGGAGAGCAGCGACCAGAGGTCCATCAGCCCGTTCTCCACCGGGGTGCCGGTCAGCGCCAGGGTGAACGGCCGGCGCAGCCGGCGCACCGCGGCATACGTCTTGGACTGGTGGTTCTTCACCGTGTGCGCCTCGTCGAGGAGCACCGCCCGCCACGGCCGGGCCGCGAACTCCTCGGCGTCGATCCTTACCACGGCGTAGGAGGTGACGACCAGGTCGGCTCCCGCGACCGCCTCCGGGAGCGACCGGCCCCGCGTGCGCGAGGTCCGCCCCAGCTCGGTGACCACCAGGTCGGGGGTGAAGCGCCCGGCCTCCGAGCGCCACGTCGCCAGCACCGACGTCGGCGCGACGACGAGGACCGGCTCGGTCAGCTCGCCGGCCTCCTTGGCGGCCAGCACCGCGGCGAGGGTCTGCACGGTCTTGCCCAGCCCCATGTCGTCGGCGAGCACCCCGCCGAGCCCGGCGGTCCACAGCGCCCGCAACCAGTGGTAGCCCTCCACCTGGTAGGGCCGCAGCTCGGCGCGGAGCCCGCTCGGCAGCGGCGGCGCGTAGTCGACGGTCCCGGCCCGAAGCACCCGGGTGTGCTCCTCCCACGCGGCGCACTGGCGCCGGACCACCCCGAGGGCCTCGAGCTCGGCCCAGTAGCCCAGCTCGAACCGCCCGAGCCGCAGCCCGTCCCGCGGGCCGTCGTCGACGTGCTGCGACTCCTCGAGCAGGGTCCGCAGGCGGTCCAGCTCGGGCCGGTCCAGCCGGAACCACGTGCCGGACGGCAGCACGAGCACGTCGTCGCCGGCGCGCAGCGCCGCGAGCAGCGCGGCCAGCGGCACCTCCTCCTCGTCGACGGTCACCGAGACCGTGAGGTCGAACCAGTCGGTACCTCCCGCGCCGCCCGCGCCGCCCCCGTCGAGGTCGTCCTCGGCGGCGTCGTCGACGTCCAGGGTGACGGTCGGGTCGGTGGCCGCCTCCTCCAGGACGGGTATGCCGCCGGCCTCCTCCACGTCGACGTCCGGGTGGCCGCGCAGCCGGGGCAGGACCTCGCCGACGAACCGGACCATCTCCCCGGCGGCGTAGCGGTCGCGGGTGGCGGGCAGCCACCGGGGGTGCGGCAGCGGCACCAGCCGGGCCCGGGGGACGTCCGGGAGCGCGTCGACCCCGGCCAGCAGCAGCGCCTCCGCCTCCCGGTCGCGGTGCTCCCGCGACGCGAAGGGCACCTCGACGGGGCGGAGCGGCCCGGGGTCCGCGGCCAGGCCGGGCACGGCATACCGGATCCCCCAGGTGACGTCGACGGCCCCGGTGCCGGCCGGCGCGACGGTGAGGACGAGCCGCGGCCGGGCCGCCAGGTCGGCGGCGACCGAGCCGTCGGGCGACTCCACGCGCATCCGCCGGCGCAGGCCCGGGAGGTAGTCGCGCACGAAGTCCGCGACCTCGGCCCGGGGCACCACGACCTCACCGGCACCCACCAGCGGGAGGGCGGCCGGCGCGTGGACCGCGACCGGCCGGACGACCACGCCGTCGCTCGTGTCGAGCAGGGCCGTGTGAGGCGGCCGGCCGACCAGCTCGACCCTCGTCCCCTCCGGCACCGCGCGCAGCCCCACCGAGACGACCAGCCCGTCGTCGTCGGCGCGCACCGATGCGTGCGGCTCGACCTCCTCGACGTCGACGGTCACGACGCGCTCACCGGCCTCACCGGGGACGAGGGGAACGCCGGCCTCGAGCGCCCGGCGCAGCCAGCGCCACCCGTCGGTGCCGAGGTCGTCGAGGGTGACGGCGGCCCGCACCCCGCCGTAGGCGACCGCCACGCGGGCCCGCGCGAGCCGGGCCAGGTCCGCGGCCAGCTCGCGGTGCTCCCGGCTCGTGACCGTGCCGTCCGACGCCAGGCCGTCCCAGGTCACGCTGCGCAGCCACCGTCCGGTCCGGCTCAGCCGGCGCGGGGACAGCACGACCCTGCGGTGCCCCGGCCGCCCCCAGGGCGAGCCGGGGACGTCGGAGACGGTGACCGAGACCCCGAGGAGCGACTCGTGCCCGTCCCGGGCGACGGCTGCCGCGTCCTTCCCCGCCGGGAGCAGCGGCGCGAACACCTCCTGCCAGGACCGGGGCGGCGCACCGGCCGCGTCCGGGCCCGCGTGCATGGCGCGAAGCCGCTCCCGCAGGACGAGGAGGACGGCGACCACGTGCTTGCACTCCGCACCGACCGGGCAGCTGCACCGCCCGAACCACTCGACGTCCCCGGGGCCCCCGTCGTCCTCGCGCCTGACCAGGGTGGAGTAGACGGCCCGGCCGCTGCCCGTCACCTCGGCCAGGACCAGGTCGCCGCCGTCGGCCACGGACACCCCACGGACGGCGCCGTTCACGGCATACCCGCTCCCGCGGGCCAGCGTGCCGGGGTCGTAGTGCCGGCTCAGCAGGGCGTCACTCACCCCCTCGACCCACGCCGCCCGCGCCACCCCCGTCTCCATGGCACGCCACCCTAGGACGGCGCCCCGACATCCTCGGTATGCCGTCCACAGCCACCCGACGCGCCGCACCCCACCCGCTCCCGACAGCTCCCGGGTCGAGGTGATCCGCTACCACCAGGCGGTCCCTCATCACCTCGACCCGCACGCCCAACCCCCGGGTCGAGGTGATCCGCTACCACCGGGCGGTCCCTCATCACCTCGACCCGCACGCCCACCCGCCGGGGGTGGTCAGGCGCGGCGCGCTCGACGGACCTCGAGCGCGCTCAGCGCGCCTCGAGGAGGAGGAGCACCGCCTGGTCGGGGTGCAGCCGGGGCGGCACCAGCCCCGCGGTCATCAGCGCGGCTCCGGTCGCCACCGTGCCGGGCCAGGGCGTCGCGCGCGCGATGGCGCGGGGGGCCTCCTCCGGCCGGTATGCCGTGGGCTCCAGGCGCGGCTCCCCCCACCACCGGGGGGAGACCAGGCCGGAGGGGGTGGAGCCGACGAGGACCGGGCGGACCCGGTAGGTGCGCGCCTCGTCCAACCCGCGGAGCACGAACCGCGGCGGCGGGTCCTCCGCCGGGCTGGCGAGGAGCACGTAGGCGAAGAGGGCGCGGTCCCTGGCGGGGGCGACCACGCCATGGACGGCCACCCCCTCCCCCGGGTCGTCCATCCGCACCACGCTCCCGCCGTGCAGCAGCGTGCGTTCCTCCACGTGGAAGGAGATCCACGCGCGCAACTCCGCCAGCGCCCGCTCGGACGCCGCGGCCAGGTCCCACTCGACGCCGAGGTGCCCAAAGATGGCGGTCGCCGCGCGGAAGTTGAGGTCGTGCACGCGCCCGGTGGTGTGCGACCGCCCGGACGCGATGTGCGAGCCCAGCATCTCGGGGGGGAGCAGCCCGGCGCTCCACCGCATCATCTGCTGGCGCTCCACCGGGTCGATGCAGTCCGAGACCCAGACCCGGTCGGTGAGCTCGGCGATTCCCAGGTCGAGGCGGGCGCCGCCGGAGCTGCAGGACTCGATCTCCAAGCCGGGGTGGGCCCCGCGGAGCTCGGCGAGCAGCCGGTAGACCGCCTCGGTCTGCCGGTGGACGGCGGGCCGACCACCGTCACCGCCACTGCCCGCCTCGACGAGGTCCCGGTTGTGGTCCCACTTCAGGTAGGCGATGTCGTACTCCGCCAGCAGCGCGAGCAGCCGTCCGAGCACGTGGTCGAAGGCGTCCGGGACGGTCAGGTCGAGCACCTGCTGGTGGCGCGCCTCGACCGGCCAGGTGGACCGGGCGGCCAGCACCCACTCGGGGTGCGCCCGCGCAAGGTCGGAGTCCGGGCTGACCATCTCCGGCTCGACCCAGAGCCCGAACTCCATCCCCAGCGCCCGCACCGCGTCGACGAGCGGGTGCAGCCCGTCCGGCCACACGTCGGGGGACACCACCCAGTCGCCGAGCCCCGAGCGGTCGTCGCGACGAGAGCCGAACCAGCCGTCGTCGAGGACGAACCGCTCGACCCCCACGCCTGCCGCCCGCTCCGCCAGGTCGAGCAGGCGAGGGACGTCGTGGTCGAAGTACACGGCCTCCCAGACGTTGAGGGTGACCGGGCGGGGCCGCCGGGGGTGGTGCGGCCGGGCCCGCAGGTGGCGGTGGAAGCGGCCGGCGAGCTCGTCGAGGCCGTGGCCGAAGGCGGCGTAGACCCAGGGGGTCCGGTAGGTCTCCCCGCGCGCGAGGACCACCTCCCCGGGCAGCAGCAGCTCCCCGGCGCCGAGCAGCCGAAGGCCGTCGGCGCCCCGCTCGGCGTAGTGGACGTGGTTGCCGCTCCACGCGGCGTGGACGGCCCAGACCTCGCCCGCGCCGAAGCCGAAGCCCGGGGTGCCGGCGTGCAGCAGGGTGGCCGCGTCGGCTCCGGTCCGTCCGCGTCTGCCCTCCCGCAGGTGGGTCCCGACCCGGAACGGCAGCCGCTGGGGCGCCCGCTCGCGACCGTGCCGACCGGTGAGGTCCAGCAGCTCCCCGGCGCGGGCCGGCACGGGGAGCGCGAGCGTCAGGCCCTCGACGGCGTAGCCTCCCTCGCGGTCGGTCAGCGCTGCCTGCGCCCGCAGCAGCCCGCTCTCGGTGAGCTCGAGCAGCAGCTCCAGCCCGAGCGCGGCCTCGGGATCCTCGGCGAGCACCCGCAGCGAGCCCGGCCCCCCGCCGGCCCAGCCGTCGACCTCGACCTCGTCGAGGGTCATCGACGTGACCCGGAACCGGGTCGACCACGCCCGCCCGGCGCGCGAGCCGACCAGCCCCGGCCGGCCGACGAAACCGCTGTGGTGCTCGGGCAGCACCGAGACCCGCACCGGCCGGTCCGGGGTGCTCGCCCCGGGAAGCGGCAGGGCGGCCTCGGCGAGCGCGACGGCGAGGTCCTCGGTCAGCTCGCCGAGGGGCGAGCCCCAGTGGACGACGGCCGGGAGCTCGCCGTCCCGCACGTCCAGCAGCACCGCCACACCGCCGGCGGTCAGGTGCACCAGGCCGCCGACCGGGGAAGCCCCGGGAGCTGTGCTCACCCCGCCGACGGGTGGGTCATGTCGCCCGGCACGACCCAGCGGTCGAAGTCCTCGCCGGTGAGCGCGCCGGTCGCCAGGGCCGCCTCGCGCAGGCTGGTGCCCTCCTTGTGCGCCTTCTTGGCGATGAAGGCGGCCTTGTCGTAGCCGATGTGCCGGTTCAGCGCGGTGACGAGCATGAGGTTGCGCGAGAGGTTCTCCTCGATGCGCTCCAGCACCGGCTCGATGCCGACCGCGCAGAGCTCGGTGAACATCCGGCAGGCGTCCGCGAGGAGCCGCGTGCTCTCCAGCACCGCGTGTGCCATCACCGGCTTGAAGACGTTGAGCTGGAAGTTGCCCTGGCTGCCCGAGAACCCGACCGTCACGTCGTTGCCGAAGACCCGCGCGACGACCATCGTCATCGCCTCGGACTGGGTGGGGTTGACCTTGCCCGGCATGATCGAGCTGCCCGGCTCGTTCTCCGGGATCCGCAGCTCGCCGATGCCGTTACGCGGCCCGGAGGCATACCACCGCACGTCGTTGGCCACCTTCATCAGCGCCCCGGCGAGCACCCGCAGCGACCCGCTCACCGCCACCAGCGCGTCGTGGGCGGAGAGCGCGGCGAACAGGTTCGGCGCCTGCTCGAAGTGCTGCCCGGCCTCGGCGCTGATCCTCTCGGCGGCGAGCCGGCCGAAGTCCGGGTGGGAATTGAGCCCGGTGCCCACCGCGGTGCCGCCGATGGCGAGCGCCCGCGCGGTGTCGGTCGCGTGGGTCACCCCGGCGAGCGCGTCGTCGAGCTGGGCGACCCAGCCGCCGATCACCTGCCCCAGGGTGACCGGCGTCGCGTCCTGCAGGTGCGTGCGGCCGACCATGACGACCTCGGCGTGCTCCTGCGCCTTGCCGTCGAGGACCTCGCGCAGCCCGGTCACCGCCGGCAGCAGCCGCTCGGTCACCTCGAGCACCACGGCGATGTGCATGGCGGTCGGGAAGGTGTCGTTGCTGGACTGCCCCCGGTTGACGTGGTCGTTGGGGTGCACGGGTGTCTTGCTGCCGCGCTCACCGCCCGCGAGATCGATGGCCCGGTTGGAGATGACCTCGTTGGCGTTCATGTTGGACTGGGTGCCGGAGCCGGTCTGGAACACCACGAGCGGGAACTGGTCGTCGAGGTCCCCCGCGATCACCTCGTCGGCCGCACGGACCACGAGGTCGGCGACGTCCGGCGGCAGCTGCCCGAGCTCGGCGTTGGCCTGTGCGGCCGCCTTCTTCAGGATGCCCAGCGCCCGCACCATCGGCCGGCCCCAGACGAAGGTGTCGCGCCCGATGTCGAAGTTCTCGATGCTGCGCTGGGTCTGCGCCCCCCAGTACGCGTCGGCCGGCACCTCGACGGTGCCCATGGTGTCGCTCTCGGTGCGGGTCTGCGTGTTCGCCATGCACCACACGGTATGCCGGGTGCCCGCCGGTGCGTCGGCGGGTCGCCTCCGATGGTCGCGGGGGGAGAATGGGGGCGTGGACGGCGATGGCGTGACGACGCGGCTGTGGCGCGACGGCGTCCTGGTCGAGAAGAACGTCCCGCTCGAGGACGTCCCGCGGCACCTGGACGTCGACGGTTCGCTGCTGTGGGTCGACGTGTCCGACCCCACCCACGCGACCCTGTTCCGGCTCGCCGAGGACCTGGGGTTGGACCCGCACGCCGTGGAGGACGCGGTGGCCCACGGCGAGCGGCCGAAGGCGACCCGTCACGCCAGCCACACCTTCGTCGTCGCCTATGCGACCTCCCTCGACGGGTCCATGGGCGACCCCGCACCGGACCCGGGGGCGACCACGGACCCGGCGGCCCCGGCATACCGCGCCTCCCGGGCCCGCCCGGCACCCACCCGGCTCTCGCAGTCCCGGCTGCGGCTGACGCGGATCTCGGCGTTCGTCCTCCCGCGCGGCCTGGTGACCGTGCAGACGCGGGCGGGGTTCGACATGGCCGAGGTCGTCGAGCGGTGGGAGGAGGACCCGGAGCTGCTCGCCCTCGGCCCGGGCACGCTGCTGCACGGGCTGCTCGACGCGCTCGTCGACGGGCACTTCGACACGGTGCAGCGGCTCGACGACGACATCGAGGACCTGGAGAGCCGGCTCTTCGACGGGGACGCGGTGTCCCGGGAGACCCAGCAGCTGACCTTCCGCCTGCGCAAGGAGCTGGTCCAGCTGCGGCGGGTCGTGCTGCCGATGCGCGAGGTGGTCAACACCGTCCTGCGGCACCGCGCCGAGCTCGGCCACGAGGGCACCGCGCTGGACGCGGAGTTCACCGACCTCTACGACCACGTGCTCCGGGCGACGGAGTGGACCGAGTCGCTGCGCGACATGGTGACGACGGTCTTCGAGACCACGCTGTCGTTGCAGGACGCCCGGCTCAACACCATCATGAAGAAGCTGACCGGCTGGGCGGCGATCATCGCCGTCCCGACCGCGATCACCGGATGGTTCGGTCAGAACGTCCCCTACCCGGGGTTCGGCCGTCCCGTCGGGGTGTGGCTCGCCACCGCGAGCATCGTCCTGGTCAGTCTCGCCCTGTACGCCCTGTTCCGGAGGAGGGACTGGCTGTGACCGTCGTTTTCCCACGCCGCCGGAGGGGTAGGCCCCGCCCATGACCGTTCTCGCGCACGTCGTGCGCCGCGGCGCCGGCTCCGTGGCCGGCGGCGCCGGCTCCGTGGCCGGCGAGGCCGGCACGCTCGCGGCGAAGGCCGGCGGCGCCGTCCTCGCCGGCGTCTTCGGGTCCATGGCCGTCGCGCGCGGCGACAAGCCCCTGCACGCCCTCGGCCGGGTGGCTCCCGGCAGGCTGACCGTCTCGGGCCGTCGGGTCACCGGGGTGCCGCTCCTGGACCGGCCGGGCACCACGGAGGTGTGGTGCCGCCTGTCCCGGGCGCTCACCGTGGCGACGCACGGCCTGGACGTCATGGGGATCGCCGTGCGCATCCCTGGCGCGGGACCGGGGGGCGAGGACGCCGACGTCCTCTTCGCCTCCACCGGCACCGGTGACCTCAGTCGCTACCTCTTCCGCCCACGGGGCTCGACGCTGACGGGCCCGCTGACCACACTGCTCCCCGGCGGTCGCTCGGGCGGCCCGCGCCTCCTCGGCCTCTTCCCCGACGGCCCCTACCGCTACCGGTTGGTCTGGTCCGGGGTGCGCGGCGCGTGGACGCAGGTAGGGACGCTGGAGATCGACGTGGAGGGTCCCGCGCTCGACGAGCCGGTGCGCTTCGACCCGGTCGGCCGTCCGCTGCGGGGGCTCGAGCCGCCGGTCTGGGTGCGGCGCCTGCGCTCCCCCGCGTACGCCGCCGCCCGCACGGTGTCACGCCCGCACGCGGTCACCGACCCCCGCCGGGTCCCCCCGCTGGACGCGCTTGGAGGCGCTGAGGCGCTGAGGCGCTGAAGGGCTGAGGCGCGGACGGCTGTCCGCCAGCCGGACGGCGCCAAGGCGCGGACGGCACCAAGCCGTGGGCGGCGCCAAGCCGTGGGCGGCGCCAAAGCGCGGGCGACGCTGTGGCGCCCTGGCGGCGTCGGCTTGGGTCGCGGGGAGGTGCTCGCGCAGGCGATGGCCTCAGGTCTAGCCGGCCTCGTCGGTGCCGCAGAGCAGGGTCGTGTGCCGGAGGTCCGGGTCCCACCGGCGCAGCGCGGCGAGGCGAACCCGGCCGCACGGGCTTCCGGCGAGGGCGGCGCCGGCCTCGCCGAGCCGCTCTGCCGGCAGTCGGCGGGCGAGCGTGAGGTGCGGCAGCCAGGGGCCGGGGGGCAGGGGTGCCCCGAGCGTGCGGACGCGCTCGACGGCCTCGAGGAACGCCTCCGGCAGGACGACCGCCCGCGCCAGCACCACGGATGCCCCGCTGCCCGCTCCGCCCTCCCTCGTGAGGGCGGCCCCGCCGTCGAGCGGGCGGTCGGTGGCCGGACCGGGGCGGCCTCCGGGGGTGGCCGGACCGGGGCGGCCTCCGGGGGCGGCCGGACCGGGTCGGCCTGCGGGGCCGGCCGGACCGAGGGTCAGCACCTGGGTGGCGTCGGCGCTGACCGGCAGCAGGGGGG
The DNA here is from genome assembly GCA_035633255.1 of Dermatophilaceae bacterium. Lineage (GTDB taxonomy): Bacteria > Actinomycetota > Actinomycetes > Actinomycetales > Dermatophilaceae > DASQFD01. Next base: position 37,933 of record DASQFD010000057.1, on the reverse strand, counting down.
CGAGGAGGTCCCGCGCCGACTGCACCACCGCATCGGCCAGCCCGACCGCGGCCAGCACGGTCACGTGCGGGCGGTTGCTGGCCCCCCGGTGGTCCGCCTGGGACGGAAGGCCGGCCTGACGCAACGCCTGCCAGTCGGCGCGCACGTCCGCGTCCGACGACGCGTCGAGGACCAGCTCGAGGGCATGCAGCGGCACCGGCTCACGCTAACCGCACGTCGGGGGTCGGGCGACGCCGCCCGGAGGGAAGGGGCCGGGGGGGGAGGGTCGTGGGAAGGGTTCGGTGGGGCTTCCGGGTGCCGGGGTCGTCAGCGGCCCGGGCCCCCCTCCGGCGGCCGGCCTCAGACCAGCTCGCCGCGCTTCCTGCTCAGGTAGGCGCGCTCCGCGGAGTTGTGGGTGGTGGCGACGGCCTCGTCGTAGGCCTCCTTGGCCTCGGTGGTCCGGCCGAGCCTGCGGAGCAGGTCGGCGCGGGCGGCGTGCCAGGCGTGGTAGCCGGCGAGCGGCAGCCGGTCGACCAGGGTGAGCGTGACCTTCGGGCCGTCCAGCTCCGCCACCGCGACCGCGCGGTTGAGGGCGACGACCGGTGACGGGTCGAGCCGGGCCAGCCGGTCGTAGAGCGCGACCACCTGCGCCCAGTCCGTGTCCGCCGCCGCGGGGGCGTCGGTGTGGACGGCGTTGATCGCAGCGAGGATCTGGTAGCGGCCGGGCCGGTTGGTCGCGAGGGATGCGCGGACCAGGTCGTGGCCCTCGGCGACCAGCGCGCGGTCCCAGCCGGCGCGGTCCTGCTCGCCGAGCGGGACCAGCTGCCCGTCGCGCACGCGGGACTCACGCCGGGCCTCGGTGAGCACCATCAACCCGAGCAGGCCGGTCACCTCCGGCTCCTGCGGCAGCAGCTCGCGCAGGACCCGGGTCAGCCGGATCGCCTCGCCGGTCAGCTCGGCGCGGACCGGGTCGCCGTCGCCGCTGGCGAGGTACCCCTCGTTGAACACGAGGAACAGCACCGCCAGCACACCGCCGAGCCGCTCGGGGAGGTCGGTGGCCCGCGGCACCCGGTAGGGCACCTGCGCCGCCGCGATCTTCCTCTTCGCCCGGGTGATCCGCTGCGCGATCGTCGTCTCGGGGACCAGAAACGCGTGCGCGATCTCGGCCACGCTCAGCCCACCGAGCAGGCGCAGCGTGAGCGCGATCCGCGCCTCGGGCGCGAGGGACGGGTGGCAGCAGGTGAAGAGCAGCCGCAACCGGTCGTCCTCGACCGGTCCGGTGGGCTCGTGCGGTGTGTCGTCACGGTGCATCACGGCCGCCTCGTGCTTCGCGTCGCGCTGCTTCTCGCGGCGGATCCGGTCGATGGCGCGGTGGCCCGCGGTGGTGGTGAGCCAGGCGCCCGGGGTTGCCGGCACGCCGGACTGCGGCCACGTCTCCAGCGCGGCCACGAGCGCCTCACCCGCCGCCTCCTCGGCGAAATCGAGATCACCGAAGCGGCGCACGAGCGAGGCGATCAGCCGGCCGTACTCCTCGCGGAAGACCCGCTCGACGGCCGCCGTTCCGCGCCGCATCGAACGGTCGTCGGGGCCGGACTCAGCCAAGGCCCTCGAAGGGACGGACCTCGACCGTGCCCCGGCACGCCTTCGACCCCTCGGCCGCGAGCCGCAGGGCCACGTCGAGGTCGGGCGCGTCGATGACCCAGAACCCGCCGATGACCTCCTTCGTCTCCAGGTAGGGGCCGTCGGTCATCACCGGGGTCTCACCCCGGCCGTCGACGACGGTCGCGGTCGAGGCCGCCTCGAGCCCCCCGGCGAAGACCCAGTAGCCATCCGCCCGAAGCCTCTCGTTGAAGACGTCGGTCGCGGCGAACGCCTCCTCCATCTCCTCCCGGGAGCCGTAGGCGCCGAAGTCGCCCCGGTCGGCGGGGCCGTGCACCGCCAGCAGGTAGTGCGTCATGCCACTTCTCCTCACGCTCCGGCCGTCCCGATGACCGCCTCTACCCCTACGACGAACGGCATCCTGCCGATACGACAACCTGCCGGAGACAGTCTCGCCGTCCTTTACTCGGACCACGACCGGCCGGCGAGGCGACGGGGGCACGGGCGCGGCCCCACGGCATGGCTCGAGGAACCTGTACTGCGTGCAATGATGTGTGTCGCACACTATCGTGCATGCCGTGAGCGAGGCAGCAGCGGACACCCTCGCCGCGCACGTCCAGGAGCTGCGGCGCGGCACGGTGGTGCTGGCCTGCCTCACCGTGCTGACCACGCCGCACTACGGGTACGCGCTGCTGGAGACGCTCGCCGGCGCCGGCTTCGGGGTGGACGGGAACACGCTGTACCCGCTCCTGCGTCGCCTCGGGCGGCAGGGGCTGCTCACCAGCCGCTGGGACACCGACGAGGCACGGCCACGCAGGTACTACGAGGTGAGCGCGCGGGGGGGCGAGGTGCTCGCCGGCCTGCGCGCCGAGTGGGCGGCACTCGACCGGGCCGTCACCGGGCTCGACGAAGGGACACCGCGATGAGCACCCTGACCGACCGCTACGTCGCCGCGGTGACGCGACGCCTCCCCGACGGGAGCCGCGAGGACGTCGGCCGCGAGCTGCGCGCCACCATCGCCGACACGGTGGACGGCCGCCCGCCGGGCACCGCCCTCGAGCAGGCGGAGCGCGGGGCGCTCGAGGAGCTCGGCGACCCCGAGCGGCTCGCCGCCCGCTTCTCCGATGCGCCGCAGCACCTCATCGGTCCGACGGTGTACCCGCACTACCTGCGGGTCATGCGGATCGTCCTCGTCGTCGTCCCCGCTGTCGCCACCCTGCTCGCCCTCCTCGGCATCGTCCTGGACGAGCCCGCCACCGTCGGCGAGGGCATCCTGCGCGTGCTCGGCGCCGTGGCCACGGGGTTCGTGCAGGCGGCGTTCTGGACCACGCTGGTGTTCGCGGTCATGGAGCGGGTGGCGGACGAGCAGCTCCGTGCCGGCGCCGCGCCCCGTTGGACGGTCGACCGCCTCGAGGAGGAGCCGGGCGAGCGCGAGTTCCCCGTGGCCGGGTCGGTGGTCGGCATCGTCGGCGCGCTGGTCGGGGCGACGCTGCTCACCATGGAGCGGCTCAACCCGCGCATCGGCGAGAGCGGCGCGTCGCTCTTCCGGCCCGAGCTCTGGGACCTCTGGATGTGGTGGTTCGCCGGGCTGCTCGTCGCCAGTGCCCTGCTCGAGGTGGCCAAGGTGCGGGTCGGACACTGGACGGTGCCGCTCGCCGCCGTCAACCTCGCGATCGACCTCCTCGTCACCGTGCCGCTCGTCTGGTTGCTCGCCACCGGCGGGCTCTTCGACCCGGCCGGAACCGCCGCACTGCGCGACCTGCTCGGCTGGGAGTCCGGCCCGGTGTCCCTCGTCGGGCTCGCGGTCGTGGTCGCGGTCGCCGGCGGGTGGAGCGCGCTCGCCCCCTTCGTCGCGGTGGCACGCCGGCACGCGGCGTTCCCGCCGACGACGGCCTGACCACTCGGGCCGGCAGGCCACGGCCGCGTGACAGGCTGGCGCGGTGATCCCCCCGCCGTCCGCCGTCATGGGCCGACGTCGACGGGCGGCGGTCCCCCTGGTGCTGGCGGGGCTGAGCATGATCGGCCCGTTCACCATCGACACGCCGTTCCCCGCCTTCGGCCGGCTGCAGGACGAGTTCGGCGTGGGGCCCGAGGCGACCCAGCAGCTGGTCAGCGTCTACCTGCTCGCCTTCGCCCTCATGAGCGTCCTCCACGGACCGCTCAGCGACGCCCTCGGCCGGCGGCGGGTCATCTTCGGCGGGCTCGGGGTCTATGCCGTCGCCTCGGTCGGATGCGCCCTCGCGCCGAGCATGGAGGTGCTGCTGGCCTTCCGGGTGCTGCAGGGGCTGAGCGCCGGGGGTGGGGTGATCGTCAGCCGGGTGGTGATCCGCGACCTGTTCGAGGGCGCCGCGGCGCAGCGGCTGATGAGCCGGGTGACCATGATCTTCGGGGTCGCCCCCGCGGTCGCGCCCGTCGTCGGCGGGTGGCTGGTCCTGACCGGCTCCTGGCGGGTCATCTTCTGGTTCCTCGTGGCCTTCGCGGTCGCCCTCGTGGCGGTCGTCGCGGTGGTGCTGCCCGAGACCCACCCCCCGGAGCGGCGCACCCCCCTGCGGCTGGGGCCCATGGTGCGCGACTTGGCGACGGTCGCCCGCAGCGTCCGCTGGCACCGCGTCGCGTGGGCCGGCAGCTTCCTCTTCGGCGGCTACTTCCTCTACATCGGGGCGGCGGCCATCGTCGTGGTGGACCTCCTCGGGCTCGGCGAGAACGACTTCTGGATGCTCTTCCTCCCCCTCATCGCCGGCATGGTCACCGGCTCGTGGCTCAGCGGCCGGGCGGCCGACCGGATGACCCCCCGCCGGCTGGTCGGGCGGGGCCTCGGGTTCGCCGTGGCCAGTGCCGTGCTCAACGTCGCCCTCACCCTGTGGTCGCCGACGCAGGGCCTGCCGTATGCCGTGCTGGCGCCGGCGCTGCTCGGCGTCAGCGTCGGAGCGGTCTTCCCGGTGCTCCAGCTGGCGCCGCTGGACATGTTCCCCGAGGCGCGCGGCGCGGCCGCCTCGGCCACGACGGTGACCTCCCTGGTCCTCAACGGCCTGGCCGCCGGCCTGCTGGCCCCCCTGGCCACGCGGTCCCTCACGACGATGGCCGTGGTGAGCCTCGCCCTCGTGCTGGTCGGCGCGTGCTTCTGGCTCTGGCACCTGAGCGCCACGACGCAGCGGCCGACCCGGCGGCGGGCGTAGGCACCTCTCTCGTCGCCCGCACACTCGCCCGCGGTCCGGAATACCCATAGGGGGTATGCTGTTCCGACATCACGACGACCACCAAGGAGGGGTGATGTCCGAGACCGCCACGCGGGGCTACCTGCACGCCAAGGACGACTACCTCAAGCGGCTGCGCCGCATCGAGGGTCAGGCCCGCGGCCTGCAGCGGATGGTCGAGGAGGAGCAGTACTGCATCGACATCCTCACCCAGGTCGCGGCGATGACCAAGGCCCTGCAGTCCGTGGCGCTCGGGCTCCTGGAGGAGCACCTCGCCCACTGCGTCGTCGACGCCGCCCGCGCCGGGGGGCCGGAGGCCGACGCCAAGATCGCCGAGGCCTCGGCGGCGATCGCCCGCCTCGTCCGCTCCTGAGGAGAGACCATGAGCCAGACCACGAGCACGCGCGACGTCGAGCTGGTCATCGGCGGGATGACCTGCGCCTCGTGCGCCAACCGCATCGAGCGCAAGCTCAACAAGATTCCCGGCGTCACCGCCAGCGTCAACTACGCCACCGAGAAGGCCCGCGTCTCCTACCCCGACGCCGTGGCCCCGGAGGACCTGGTCGCGACGGTCGAGGCCACCGGCTACACCGCAGCGCTCCCCGCGCCGCGCCGGCCGCCCGGGTCGCCGGCGGGGGCGGACGGCGGTGAGGGGAGTGAGGGGCGCCGGGCCGCCGACGAGGCCGACCAGTGGCGACAGCGCCTCGTCGTCTCGGCGATCCTCACCGTCCCCGTGGTGCTGCTGGCGATGGTGCCGGCCCTGCAGTTCGACGGCTGGCAGTGGATCTCCCTCACGCTGGCCTCACCGGTCGTCGTCTGGGGTGCCCTGCCGTTCCACCGGGCGGCGTGGACCAACCTGCGGCACCGGGCCACCACCATGGACACCCTGATCTCGGTCGGTGTCGGCGCGGCATACCTGTGGTCCTTGTGGGCGCTGCTGTTCACCGACGCGGGCATGCTCGGGATGCGCATGCACTTCGACCTGCTGCCCAGCCGCTCGACCGGGAACGAGGCGCACGTCTACCTCGAGGTCGCCTCGGCCGTGACCACGTTCATCCTCGCCGGGCGCTACTTCGAGGCCCGCGCCAAGCGGCGCTCGGGTGCCGCGCTGCGCGCCCTGCTGGACATGGGCGCCAAGGACGTCGCCGTGCTGCGCGGCGGCTCGGGTCAGCCGGGCGGGGCCGGCGAGGGCGCGGTGGAGGTCCGGGTTCCGGTCGAGCAGCTCACCGTCGGTGACCACTTCGTCGTCCGGCCCGGGGAGAAGGTCGCCACCGACGGGACCGTGCTCAACGGGACCTCCGCGGTCGACGCGTCGATGCTGACCGGTGAGTCGGTGCCGGTCGAGGTCGGTCCGGGCGACGCGGTCGTCGGGGCGACGGTCAACGCCGGCAGCCGCCTCGTTGTGAAGGCCACCCGGATCGGCTCGGACACCGCGCTGGCGCAGATGGCGCGGCTCGTCGAGGAGGCCCAGAGCGGCAAGGCGGAGGTGCAGCGGCTCGCCGACCGGGTGTCCGCGGTCTTCGTCCCGGTCGTCATCGGGCTCTCGCTGCTGACCCTCGCGGGGTGGCTGGTCACCGGGCACTCGCTCACCGCGGCGTTCACCGCCGCCGTCGCAGTGCTCATCATCGCCTGCCCGTGCGCGCTCGGCCTCGCGACGCCGACCGCGCTGCTCGTCGGCACCGGCCGCGGCGCCCAGCTCGGCATCCTGATCAAGGGTCCACAGGTGCTCGAGTCCACCCGCCGCGTCGACACCGTGGTGCTGGACAAGACCGGCACGGTGACGACCGGGCAGATGGCCGTCGTCGCGGTGCACCCCGCCGAGGGCACCTCCGTGGACGAGGTCCTCGAGGTGGCCGGGCCCCTGGAGCACGCCTCCGAGCACCCGATCGGGCGGGCCGTCGCGGCGCACGCCGCCGCAGCGGGCCTGCCGCTCGGGGCGGTCGAGTCCTTCACCAGCGAGGCGGGTGCCGGCGTCGCCGGCGTCGTGGGGGGGCGGGCCGCCGCCGCCGGTCGGCTCCGCTGGCTGGCCGAGCAGTGGTCGGTGAGCGCCCCGCCGGGGCTGGCCGCCTCGGCCGAGGCGGCCGAGGCGCTGGGCCAGACGCCCGTCTGGGTCGCCTGGGACGGGGCCGTGCGGGCCGTGGTCGTCGTCGCCGACACCGTCAAGGAGGGATCCGCGGAGGCGGTCGCCGAGCTGCGCCGGCTCGGCCTGCGTCCGGTCCTCCTCACCGGGGACAACGCGCGCGCCGCCCGGGCCGTCGCGGCGCAGGTGGGCATCGACGACCGGGACGTGGTGGCCGAGGTGCTTCCGGCGGACAAGGTCGCCGTCGTCCGGCGCCTCCAGTCCGAGGGGGCGACCGTCGCCATGGTGGGCGACGGGGTCAACGACGCAGCGGCCCTGGCGCAGGCCGACCTCGGGCTCGCGATCGGCACCGGAACGGACGTGGCCATCGAGGCCTCGGACCTCACCCTGGTCAGCGGCGACCTGCGGGCCGCCCCGGACGCCATCCGGCTCGCGCGGGCGACGCTGCGCACCATCCAGGGCAACCTGTTCTGGGCGTTCGCCTACAACGTCGCCGCCCTGCCCCTCGCGGCACTCGGCCTGCTCAACCCGCTCGTCGCGGGGGCGGCGATGGCGTTCAGCTCGGTGTTCGTGGTGAGCAACAGCCTGCGGCTGCGCTCCTTCGACCCCAACCGCTGACCGGCACGCCTCCCGGGGTGGCCGCACGCCTCCCGGCGGCGCGGCACGCCTCGCGGGGGGCACCACGGTCGAGATCGCAGGACACGCCGAGGACAGTGGCCGGATCTCGGCGTGTTCTGCGACTTCGACTTCGACTGCGGGCGCGGGGGCGCGGCACGGCTCGCGGGGGCGCGGCACGCACGCCTCGCGAGGGGCCATCACGGTCGAGATCGCAGGACACGCCGAGGACGGTGGCCGGATCTCGGCGTGTCCTGCGACTTCGACTTCGACTGCTCGCGGGCGCGGGCGGGGCGCCGCACGCCCCGCGTGTCCCTACCCCTCCGCCGGCACGCGGGCCGTGGTGTAGCGCACCACCTGCCGCAGGCGGCTGAGCCCGTCCGGCCCGCGCACGGCGCCGAGGATCTCAGCCGACGACCCGAGCACGGCCGGGTGCTCGGCCTCGGGGACCGCCGCCCACAGGGCGACCATGCCGTGGCTGCGGCTCCACGCGTGCCACTGCTCGACCCCGGCGAAGGCCACCTCGACGGTCTCCTCGACGGTGTGCACGTCGACGCCGCCACACTGCGCGACCAGGGCGTCGGTCGCGGCCGGGGAGGCGAAGGGCCCGCGCTTGCCGGTGGTGCGGGCGTCGAGCATGGCCGGCGGCAGGTGCGGCTCGAAGAGCGCGTCCAGCCGCCGGAACGCCTCGTCCTCCTCGCCGAAGGTCGAGAGCCCGACCCGGCCGCCGGGCCGCAGGCAGCCGAGCCAGCCGCGCAGCGTGCGAGCGGGGTCAGGGCTGAAGAAGAGGACCAGCGAGGCGGTCAGGGCGTCGGCGTCCAGGCCGGCGAGGCCGAGGTCGGCGACGTCCCCGGTCAGCACGTCGAGGTGCTCCACGCCGCGCCGCGCCCCCTCCTCCCGCAGCAGGGCGGTCATCCGGGAGGAGATGTCCACGGCCGTGACCCGGCCCTGCGGGCCCACCGCGGCCACGAGCGGCCAGGTGACGGCGCCTCGCCCGGACCCGACGTCCACGACGTGCTCACCGCGGGCGGGTGCCACCCGCTCCACCAGCCGCTCCGCGATCGGGCGGAACCACGGCACGCCGACCGTGTCGTAGACCTCCGCCACGCGGTCGAAGGTGGCCGCCACCCGCGCCAGCGGGCCCTCGTCGGACCGTCCAGCACTCATCGCCGTCCCCCTCTGCCCGCGCCGTCCCGCCCCGCACCGCCATGGCCGGCGGCCGGTCCGCCGACCATAGACCCCCTCCGGTACCGTCGCACCGCCATGGACGCCGTCCTCTCCGCCGCCGCCGTCGTGACCCCCCGGCGCGTGCTCCGCCCGGGGTGGGTGCGGGTGGCCGGCGGCCGCATCGCGCAGGTGGGAGAGGGTGCCCCGGGCCCCACCGGTATGCCGTCCGCCCTCGTCACCGAGCTCGGGGCCACCGTGCTCGTGCCCGGCTTCGTCGACATGCACTGCCACGGCGGGGGCGGCGCCTCCTTCGGCTCCGAGTCGAAGGCCTCGCTCGCCGCCGCACGGGCGCACCGGCGGCACGGCACGACGACCCTTCTCGCCTCGCTCGTCTCCGCACCGCGAGAGCGCCTGCTCCGGGAGGTGGCGGCGCTCGGCGAGCTGGTCGCGGACGGTGAGCTGGCCGGCATACACCTCGAGGGTCCGTGGCTGTCACCGGCGCGCTGCGGCGCGCACGACCCGGCACAGCTGCGGCCGCCGACGCGCGAGGAGCTCGACGGGCTGCTCGCCTCGCCGCACGTGCGGATGGTCACGCTCGCCCCCGAGCTCGACGGCGGGCTCGACGCGGTCGCGCGCATCGCCGGCGCCGGTGCCGTGGCGGCGGTCGGGCACACCGACGCCGACGGCGCGACGGTCATGGCGGCGGTCGACGCCGGGGCCCGGCAGGCGACCCACCTCTTCAACGCGATGCGACCGTTGCGGCACCGCGACCCGGGTCCGGTCCCCGCGCTGCTCTCCCGGCCGGAGGTCGTCCTCGAGCTGATCGTCGACGGCGTGCACCTCGACCCGGCCATCCCGGCGTGGCTGGCGGCCACCGTCGAGCCCGGGCGCGTGGTCGCCGTCACCGATGCGATGGCCGGTGCGGCGCGCGGTGACGGGCGCTACCGGCTGGGGGGCCTGGAGGTGACCGTCTCCGGCGGCGTCGCCCGGGTCGCGGGGACGACCACCATCGCCGGAAGCACGGCCACGGCGGACGCGCTGTTCCGGGGGGTGGCCGGACGGGCACCGTCGGACGCCGACCTGCTGCGGGCGGTGGCGTGGACCGCCGGGACCCCGTCGCGTGCCCTCGGCCGCGACGACGTCGGCGCGCTGGCGCCGGGGCGGCGAGCCGACCTCGTGGCGCTCGACGCCGGGACGCTCTCGGTCCGCCGGGCGTGGCGGGGCGGGGAGCCGGTGGACCCGGCGTGAGCGCCGGCCCACCGCCGGCCACGACCGGCCACCGCCGGCCACGACCGGCCACCGCCGCAGGACCCGCGGCCCTCCGGCTACAGCACCTCGCCGCGGTGGTCGGCACCGAAGCCGCGCTTCTGACGGAACTCCTCGACGAGGGTGTAGATCGCCGGCACCAGGATCAGCGTCAGCAGCGTCGAGCTCAGCAGCCCACCGATCACGACGATGGCCAGCGGCTGGGAGATGAACGCCCCGCCCCCGGTGATCGCGAACGCCATCGGCGTCAGCGCCAGCACCGTGGCCAGCGCGGTCATGATGATCGGCCGGAACCGGTGCCGGCCGCCCTCGCGCACCGCCTCGCGGACACCCAGCCCGCGAGCGCGGTACTGGTTGACCAGGTCGATGAGGACGATGGCGTTCGTCACGACGATGCCGACGAGCATGAGCACGCCGATGATCGACGCCACGCCGAGCGGGGTGTCGGTCAGCAGCAGCAGCGCGATCGCCCCGGTCGCCGCGAACGGCACGCTGACCATGAGGATGAGCGGCTGCAGCAGGCTGCCGAAGGTCGCCACCAGCACCGCGTAGGTCAGCGCGATCGCGACGAGCAGGGCGAGCCCGAGCTGCCCGAAGGCCTCCGCCTGGTCCGCGCTCACCCCCGCGACCTCCGCCGAGGCGCCCTCGGGGAGGTCGGTGTCGGCGACCACGTCGTTGAGCGCGGCGGTCACCGAGCCGAGGTCGCCACTCGTCGGTGTCGCGCTGACGGTGGCGGTGCGCGCGCCGTCGACCCGGCTCAGGGTCACCGGCTCCTCCACCTGGCGCACGGCGGCCACCTGCCCGAGGGTGAGCGGCTGCCCACCGGGGGCGGCCCCCACCGGGAGGGCGCGCAGCTGGTCCACCGAGGCCGGCACGTCGGCACCCTGCCGCAGCACGACGTCGTGGCCGATGCCGTCGAGGGTGACCTCGCCGATCGGGGTCCCGCGCAGCGCGCCGGCGACGATGCCGCCGACCGCCGTCTCGCTGAGCCCCGCCTGCTCCGCCTTGGCGCGGTCCACGCTCACCCGGACGGTGGGCGCCAGCGCGGCCAGGTCGTTGGTGACGTCGCGGGCGCCGTCGATCCGCTTCACCTCCTCGGTGATGGCCGCCGAGGCCTGGCGCAGCGAGGCGTCGTCCGGCGCGCGCACCACGATCTCGGCCGCCGTGGCGCCGAAGTTCCCGCCGGTGCTCGCCGTCACGGTGCCCAGCGACGGGTCGGCCTCGCCGGCCGCGCGGACCGCCTGGGCCACGCCGTCGGTCCCCGCGTCCGTGGTCGTCACCGTGAAGGTGGCCGTGCCGGTGCCCGCCCCGGTGAAGGCGGCCTCGGGGCCCGCGGCCCCGACGGTCACCTGGTAGGACTCCACGTCCTCCCGCCCGGCGAGGGTGGCCTCCAACCGCTTCGCGGCCTCGTCGGTCGCCGCGAGCGACGTGCCCGCCGGGAGCTGCTGGGTGATGGTGAGGGTGTTGCCGCCCTGGTCGCCGAGGAAGTCGGTCTTCAGCAGGGTGGCCCCGAAGCCCGACAGGGCGAGGATGACCACCCCGAGGGCGATCGTCAGCCACGGCGCCCGCAGCGCGAGGTCGAGCGCCGGCAGGTAGCTGCGCTGCAGCCGGGTCACCGGCTCGTCCTGCTCCCGGATCCGCACCGGAGTCGGCGCGCCGTCCTCCCCGTCCCCTCCGTGGCCTCCCTGGCCCTCGTGACCAGCGGGAGCCGGTATGCCGTTCCCTCCGGCCCCGAGCGCGGCCGCACCGGGCGCGGCCGCACCGGGCGGGGCGGCGACCGGGGAGCCGCCGAGGGCGGGGGCACCCGCACCGGCGGTGACCAGCTCGGCCGGCCGGACGGCATACTCCCGGGTCGGCTCTGGCTCCGCGGCCCCCTGGCTGGCAGCGGGCCCGCTGCGCAGGAACCAGTAGCCGAGCACCGGCACGATGGTGAGGGCGACGAAGAGCGAGGCGAGCATCGCCAGGGTGACGGTGACCGCGAACGGGCGGAACAGCTCACCCACCTGCCCCCCGACCAGGCCGAGCGGCAGGAAGACCGCGACGGTGGTGAGCGTCGAGGAGGTGATGGCGCTGGCGACCTCCCTGACCGCGTCGGGGATCGCGACGCGCTTGGGCTCGCCCATGCGCAGGTGGCGCTGGATGTTCTCGATGACGACGATCGAGTCGTCGACGACGCGGCCGACGGCGATGGTCAGCGCGCCGAGGGTGAGGATGTTGAGGGTGTAGCCGCCCATCCGCAGGCCCAGCATGGCGACCAGCAGCGAGAGCGGGATCGAGACCGCGGTGACCAGGGTGAGCCGGATCGAGAGCAGGAAGACGAAGACCACGAGGACCGCGAAGAACAGGCCGAGCGCGCCCTCGACGGCGAGGTCCTTGATCGAGTCGTTGATGAACGGCGCCTGGTCGAACACGATCGTCGTCCGACCGTCGGTGACCAGGGAGTCCAGCTCGGGCCGCAGCTTCTCCAGCTCGTCGCTGATGGCGACGGTGTTGCCGTCCGGGGTCTTGGTCACGGAGACGACGAGGGAGGGCTCGCCGTCGGTGCGGGAGAGGGCCGTGGTGTCCCCCTGCGTCAGCTCGACGGTCGACACCTCGCCGAGGGTGGTGGCGCCCTTCACGGGCAGGGCGCGCAGCTGGTCGAGGTCGGTGATGGCGCTGCCGGCCTGCACGGTGAGCGTCTCCTCGCCGGAGGCGAGCTGCCCCGCCGGGATGACCACGCCGTTGTCGTCGAGGAGGGCGGTGACGTCCTCGGGCGTGACCTCGGCCGCGGCGAGCCGGCGGGCGTCCAGGGTGACGGTGACCAGCTGCTCGGGCACGCCGGTCACCGCGGCCGCCCGGACGCCGTCGATGTCCTCGATCTTCGGGACCATCTGGTCGCGCACGCGGGCCTGCAGCTCCTGGCGGTCGGCGCCGCCGGACACCGACATCTGGATGACCGGGAAGTCGTCGATGCTCCCCGCGAAGACCTGCGGCTCGGCGCCCTCGGGGAGGTCCTGCAGCGCGAGCACGGCGCGCTGGGTGTCGGCCTGGGCCGCCCCGATGTCGGTGCCGTACTCGAGGGTGACGAGCACGGTGGAGGCGCTGTCGCCCGACGTCGACTCCACGGACTCGACGCCCCGCACGCCCAGGGCGGCCTGCTCGACGGGGCGGGTCACCCGGTCCTCCACGACGGAGGCGCCGGCCCCGGGCACGGGCGTGACGACGCCGATGACGGGGAACTCGATCGACGGGATGAGCTCACGCTTCAGGGAGCCGGTGGCCCAGATGCCCGCGACGACGAGGAAGATCGTGAGCAGCGCGGTGAGCGCTCGGTTGCGCAGGCTGAGGCGGGACAGGGAGTGCACGGGCGGTCCTCGGTTCGGCGGTCGCGAGGTCGGCAGGGCGCTCGCGGACAATGCTTAGCCTCAGGCTAAGCGATACGGTGGCGCCGACGAGACGCGGGGCGACACCCCCCCGCCGAGGCGACGCCGAAGGGGAGGGACCGTGACGGCGACCGCGCGCCCGGCCGAGAACGGGGCGAGCGAGCACCGGGCGACGCTGGTCGACCGCTTCCGCGAGCAGCAGGGCGCGCTGCAGCGGATGCACGTCGACGGCGAGGTGCCGGTGGTGGTCGACCTCGACCTGACGATGCAGCAGCTGCGCGCGCTTGCCGTCGTCGGGTCCAGGCAGGGGCTCACCGGGGCGGACCTCGCCGCCGCCCTGCACGTCTCCCCGGCCACGGTGTCCGGCCTGGTGCGCCGGCTGGAGCGGCGCGACCTCGTGCACCGTGAGCCGCTCCCGGCGGACCGCCGCGCCAAGGTGGTCCGGCTCACCGACGCGGGGGCCGCCCTCCTGCACCGGCTCGACGCCCTCGGGACCGACCTGTGGGCGGGCATCGTCGGCGAGCTCACCGTCGAGGAGCTCGCGGACCTCGTCCGGCTCACCGACCGGATCCTGACCATCCTCCGGAGCCGGGCGGGCGCGGCACCCGGTCCCCCGGATGCCCCCGGTCGGCGACCCACCGGAGGGTGACCTCCATCACCGAATCATGGTGAGGGGCTATCGTTCCGCTCGGACATGAGTGGCGACCGGGCCGCCCGTGCCGTCGAACAAGGAACCACCGTGGACTTCTGGGACATTCTCTGGTTCATTCTCATCAGCTTCGCGTTCATCGCGTACCTGATGGTGATGTTCAACATCATCACCGACCTCTTCCGCGACGACCAAACGTCCGGCATCGTCAAGGCCATCTGGATCGTCGCCCTGATCTTCCTGCCCTTCCTCACCGCGCTGATCTACCTCATCGTCCGCGGCTCGGGCATGTCCAAGCGGCAGGCCGAGGCGGCACAGCGTTACGCGGACGCGCAGCAGAGCTACATCAAGTCCGTCGCCGGCACGGGCACCTCCCCCACCGAGCAGATCACGCACGCCAAGTCGCTGCTGGACTCCGGCACGATCAGCCAGGCGGAGTTCGACTCCCTGAAGGCCAAGGCGCTCGCCTGACCTGCTGACGGCACCGCGGCGCGAGGCGACGAGGGTGAGGGCCCGCTCCCACGGGGGGGCGGGCCCTCACCCTCGTCGGGGCCGGCGCACGACGGACGCTCGATGGGGATGTTGCGTATGATGCCCGGGGTGCAACGATGCACCCCGCCGGTGACGGCGTCGAGACCGCGAGGTGCCCCCATGCCCGTTCCCCGTCGTCGCCGAGCCTGGCTCGTGCCCCTGGCCATCGCCCCCGTCCTGCTCGCGACCGCGTGCTCCGGCTCCGACAGCGGCTCCGACTCCGGGTCGGGCGCCGGCTCCTCGCCCTCCGCGGCCGCCTGCGCCCCCACCGGCGGCAAGGTGGCCCTGCAGTTCTGGACCTGGGTGCCCGGCATGGACAAGGTTGTGGCGAAGTGGAACGCCGCCAACCCGGACATCCAGGTGACGGTCAAGAACACCCCGGCCGGCAACGCTGGGACCTACCAGAACATGTTCAACTCGCTCAAGGCCGGCACCGCTCCGGACCTCGGCCAAGTGGAGTACGACACCCTGTCGAGCTTCCGCCTGCAGGAGGGCCTGAAGGACATCAGCGGCTGCCCGGGGGTCTCCGACGCGAAGCCGACGTTCGTCGACTGGGCCTGGAAGCAGGCCGAGGTGGGCGGTCCGGGGGTGTACGCGATCCCGCAGGACACCGGGCCGATGGCGATGTTCTACCGCAAGGACATCTTCGAGCAGAACGGCATCACCCCGCCGACCACGTGGGACGAGTACGCCGCGGCGGGCGAGAAGCTCAAGGCCAAGGGCATCCTCATCACCCACTTCCCGCAGCAGGACGCCAACTGGTTCGACGGCCTGCTGTGGCAGGCCGGCGCCCAGATCTTCGAGACCTCCGGTGACTCCGTGAAGGTCGCGCTCGACGACCCGCAGGCGGTCAAGGTGGCGGAGTACTGGCAGAAGCTCATCGACGCCAAGCTGATCGCCACCAACCTCCAGGGCTTCTCCCCGGAGCTGTACAAGTCGTGGAACGACGGCAAGGTCGCCTCGTGGATCTCCGCCGCGTGGGGCTACTCCACCATCCGCGACAACGCCAAGGACACCGCCGGCAAGTGGGCCGTCGCGCCCATGCCGCAGTGGGCCGCCGGGGAGAAGAAGGCCGGCAACTGGGGCGGCTCGACGACCGCGGTCATGTCCGGCAGCAAGCACCCGGCCGAGGCGGCCAAGTTCGCGCTGTGGCTGAACAGCGACACCGAGGCGCTGTCGCTGGCCAACGAGCTCGGAGGGCTCTACCCCGCCAACACGGCCGGGCTGGACCTGCCGGCCCTCACCGCGGGCGTTCCCTTCTACGGCGACCAGAAGGTCTTCGACGTCTTCAAGGAGGCCTCGGCCAACGTCGACACGAACTTCCAGTGGGGCCCGATCATGACCGACACCAACCGGTTCCTCAGCGACGGCTTCACCAAGGCGCTCAACGGCCAGGGCACCCTGCAGGAGTCGCTGACCACGGCGCAGACGCAGACCAAGGCCGCGCTGAAGTCGCAGGGCATCAAGGTCGCCGAGTGAGGACCACCCCGGGCAGGGGCGCGGTCGGCACCGCGCCCCTGCCCGGGCCGAGCCAGGCTCGAGGAGGAGGACACCGATGACGGCTGCCCCACCGGTCGCCGGCAGGCAGGGGGCAGGGGCGGGCACCCCCGCACCTGCGCGCACGGGCTCCCCGCCGGGTCGGCGCGGCCGGCCGTGGCTGTGGTTCCTGCTGCCCTTCCTCGTCCCGTTCGTCCTGTTCTACCTCGTGCCCATCGGGTACGCCATCTACCAGAGCCTGTTCCGCGTGCAGCGCACCGGCGGGCTCTATGGACAGAGCGAGCAGGTGTTCGCCGGTCTCGGGCAGTACGCCGACGTCCTCACCGACGAGACGTTCCGGCAGGGTGTGCTGCGGGTGCTGATCTTCGGCATCGTCCAGGTCCCGGTGATGCTCGGCGTGGCTCTGCTGCTGGCGCTCATCCTCGACTCGGCCGTGGCCCGGGCGCGCAAGTTCTTCCGCGTCGCGTTCTTCGTCCCCTACGGCATCCCCGGCGTCATCGCCGCACTGATGTGGGCGTTCCTCTACAGCCCGCAGCTCTCACCGATCGTCGCCGCCCTCGACCGGGTCGGCACGGCGCCGGACTTCCTCGGCTCGGGCCTCATCCTGTGGTCGATCGCCAACGTCACCACGTGGACCTACACGGGCTACAACATGCTCATCATCTTCGCGGCGCTGCAGTCGCTGCCCCTGGAGATCTTCGAGGCCAGCCGGATCGACGGCGCGGGTGGCATCCGCACCGCGTGGTCGATCAAGATCCCGCTCATCTTCCCCGCGCTCGTGCTCACCACCGTCTTCTCGATCATCGGGACCCTCCAGCTGTTCACCGAGCCGGTCGTCTTCCAGACGATCTCGACGAACGTCACGAGCGGGTACACGCCGAACATGCAGGCGTACGCGGTGGCGGCGTCGAACAACTACTCGTTCTCGGCGGCCCTGTCCGTCGTCCTCGCGCTCGCGACCTTCGTGCTGTCCTTCGGCTTCCTGCGCTTCACCCAGCGACGGGGGCAGTCCCTGTGAGCGCAACACCTCCCGCACGGCACGGTCCCCGCGAGGCGTCGCGCACGTCGGTCGCGCTCGCCATGGTGTTCCTCGTCGCGATGGCGGTCTACTTCCTGCTCCCGGTGTACTGGCTCGCGGTCAACGCGACGAAGACCCAGGGCGACCTGGTGAGCACCAACGGCTTCTGGTTCTCCGATTTCGTGCTCTGGGAGAACCTCCAGGCGTTGTTCTCCCGCGACGACGGCATCTTCCTGCGCTGGGCGCTCAACAGCCTGCTGTATGCCGGTGCCGGCGCCGCCGTCGGCACCTTCCTCGCCGCGATGGCCGGCTACGCCCTGGCGAAGTACGCCTTCCGCGGCCGGGAGCTGATCTTCTCGGTCGTGCTCGGCGGCGTGCTCGTCCCCGCGACGGCACTGGCCCTGCCGCTGTTCCTCCTCTTCGCCCAGGTGTCACAGACCAACACCTTCTGGTCGGTGTTCCTGCCGAGCATCGTCAGCCCGTTCGGGGTCTACCTCGCCCGCATCTTCGCCGCGTCCTCCGTGCCCGACGAGATCGTCGAGGCGGCCCGCATCGACGGTGCGAGCGAACGCCGCATCTTCTTCTCCATCGCCTCGCGGCTGATGGCGCCGGCGCTGGTGACGATCTTCCTCTTCCAGTTCGTGCTGGTGTGGAACAACTTCCTCCTGCCGCGGGTCATGCTCAACGACGCCAAGCTCTACCCCATCACCTACGGCCTCTACGCGTGGCAGACGCAGATCTCGCGCGACCCGCAGCTGCAGATGCTCGTCGTGGTGGGCTCGCTGGTCTCGGTGATCCCGCTCATCGCCATCTTCCTGTCGCTGCAGCGGTACTGGCAGGCCGGCCTCGCCGCCGGGTCGGGGAAGTGACGCGCTCGACCACGGCTGCCGGGGGTGGGGCGCACTGGTCCCGGCTGCGCGGCGGCGCGGACCGGCTCGCGCTGGGCTGCGACTACAACCCGGAGCAGTGGCCCCGCGAGGTGTGGCCCGAGGACGTCGCGCTCATGCGCGAGGCGGGCCTGACCTTCGTCACGCTCGGGGTCTTCTCCTGGTCGCTGCTGGAGCCGGAGGAGGGCCGCTTCGACCTCGACTGGCTCGCCGAGGTCATGGACCTGCTCCACGACGGCGGCATCGCCGTCGACCTCGCCACCGGGACGGCGTCGCCACCACCGTGGCTGGCCACGGCCTACCCGCAGGTCCTGCCGGTGGACCGCGAGGGGCGCACCCGCTGGCCCGGTGGCCGGCAGCACTGGTGCCCCAGCTCCGCGCTGTTCACCGAGAAGGCGACCGCGCTGACCGCCGCCATGGCGGCGCGCTTCGCCGACCACCCCGCGCTCGCCATGTGGCACGTCTCCAACGAGTACGGCTGCCACCACGCCCCCTGCTACTGCGACACGTGCGCCGTCGCCTTCCGCACCTGGCTGGAACGCCGCTACGGCGACGTCGCGGCGCTGGGCGAGGCATGGGGCACCGCGTTCTGGAGCCAGCGCCACACCTCCTTCGCGCAGGTGCTGCCGCCGCGCCTGGCGCCGACGCCGAGCAACCCGGCACAGGTGCTCGACTACGCGCGGTTCACCTCCGACGCGCTGCTCGCGCAGTACCTCGCCGAGAAGGAGGTCCTCGGGCGGCTCTCCCCCGGCGTCCCGGTCACGACGAACTTCATGACGCACAGCCACTTCCGTCACCTGGACTACCACCGGTGGGCGCCGCACCAGGACGTCGTCAGCACCGACCACTACCTCGTGGCACGCCAGGAGCAGCCGGAGGCCGAGCTGGCCTTCAGCGGGGACCTGACCCGCGGGCTGGCGAGTGGGCGGCCCTGGCTGCTCATGGAGCACTCCACGAGCGCGGTCAACTGGCAGCCGGTCAACCCGGCCAAGGACCCGGGCCAGATGCTTCGCAACGCGGTGAGCCACCTGGCCCACGGCGCCGACGGGCTCGCCTTCTTCCAGTGGCGGGCGTCACGGGCCGGGTCCGAGAAGTACCACTCGGCGCTGCTGCCGCACGCCGGCACCGACACGCGGATCTGGCGCGACGTGCTCGCCCTCGGCGCGCTGCTGGGCCGAGCCGGCGCCGTCGCGGGAACGCGGGTCGAGGCGGACGTCGCCCTGCTGTGGGACTACGAGGCCGGGTGGGCGCTCGACCAGCCGAACCAGCCGAGCACCCGAATGCGCTACGGCGACGACGCGCACGCGCTGCACGCGGCGCTGCTGGACCTCGGCATCGCCACCGACGTCGTGCACCCGGACGCCGACCTCACGGCATACCGGCTGATCGTCGTCCCCACGCTCCACCTCTGCACCGACGCGTCCGCGGCGAACGTCGCCGGGGCGGCCGCCGGCGGCGCGCACGTCCTCGTCACCTGCTGGTCGGGCATCGTCGACGAGCACGACCGGGTTCGGCTCGGCGGCTACCCCGGCGCCTTCCGGGAGCTGCTCGGCGTGCGGGTCGAGGAGGTATGGCCGCTGCTGCCCGGTGAGCACCGGACGCTGGACGACGGGGCGACCGCGACGGTGTGGAGCGAGGACGTCGGACTCGAGGGCGCCGAGGCGACGGCGACCTTCGCCGACGGACCGCTGGCGGGCCGCGCCGCGGTGACCCGGCGCCCGGGCGCCGGCGCCGCCGGCGCCGCCGGCGACGCGTGGTACCTCGCCACCCGGCTGCACGGGGCGGCCCTCTCCCGGCTGGTGGAGCGCATCGCCACCGCCGCCGGGGTCACCGCACCGGTGGCCGCCCCGGTCGGCGTCGAGCGGGTGCGGCGGCGCGGACCGCAGGGCTCGTTCCTCTTCCTCACCAACCGGACCGCGGACACCCTCACGGTGGACGCGACCGGCCACGACCTGGTGACCGACACCCCCGCGGACGGAGCGCTCGCCCTCGCCCCCGGGGCGGTGGCCGTCCTCATCGAGCCGGAGACACCGGCGTGAGCCCCCGCACCGCGGCGCGGGTGCCCGCACGGCCACCCCGGTTCGCCGGTGCCGGCCCTCAGGTCGTGAGGTGGCGCTCGGGCGGCGCCCCGACCGCGGAGGCCCGCGGTGGCGGTCCGTACTCGACGTCCTCGATGTCGATCTCGAGGTAGGTGAGCGGACCGTCCGGGTCGTGCCAGACCGCCTGGCCGTTCGCTGCCAGGCGCCGGCCGTCTCGCTCCAGCGCACCGCCCAGCGGGGTCGACCACCGCTGCGACGTGAACTGGGTGCCGGCGTCGTTGGCCTTGAGCCGGTCGTCGGAGACGAAGTCCACCAGCCGCCCCTGCTCGTCCACCTCGAGCACCGCGGACACGGTGTGCGGCCCGACCGTGTAGGTCGCGCGGGCCCGGCGGGCGTCGATCGCCTCCCACGCGACGTCGGCGACGGCGAGCGCGGCCGGCGCCATCACGCAGAGGTCGTTGAGCACCGTGACCGTCTCGGCCCGCGTCAGCTCCGGCCCCGACGCGTCCACCATCCCCACGAGGGACAGCACGCGCACCCGCATCGTGGCGCCGTCGGCCCCGTAGTGGTGCAGCACGTCCACGGGGAGGCCCTTCATCGTGGCGTCGAGGAGGAAGGAGCGGGTGGGCCGCGGTCCGAAGGTGTTGACCCGCTGCCCGGTGAACCGCATCCACGGGCGGTCGGCGCCCCCGCGGATGCGTCCGGAGATGCGGGCGCGCAGCGCCCCGACGCGCGGGCGACCCACCGCACCGGACCAGCGCACCCACGCGGCCACCGGCTCGGGCAGGGCGCCCAGGTCCGCCTCGGTGACCGGGTCCCCGCTGCTCGCGTCCGGCCCCGGCCACGCGTCCCGTTCCCAGCCCCGGTATGCCGTGCGCAGGCTCCGCGGGCCCTCGGCCGCCGCGCCGTACCCGACCGCGAGCAGCAGCAGCACGTTCGCCAGCGTGCCGGCCTTCGCGTCGCGCCAGGAGGTGGCGATGGCGGCCTGGGAGCAGAGCACCGCCACGGCCCCGAGAACCCACCACCACCGCCGCCGCCGCGCCACGAACGCGGTCACCGTGGCCAGCACCAGCCCGGCGGCCAGGAGCCACAGCACCCCCTCCGCCGCGCTCACCGGCTCGGTCAGGGTGCCGACCTCGGCCCAGCCGAGACCCTTGAGCGCACCGAGCAGGTGCAGCAGGCCGTGCGCGGTGGTCACGACGACGAAGGCCCAGGCCACCAGGCGGCGCATCGCAGGTCCCTTTCTCGGGAAGGCGCGCCGGCGTCAGCGCGTCGACGCCATCCCCGCCAGCCTGCCACCGCCGCGGCGGCGCGACGAGGGTCGGGGCGCGCGCAGGGGTGACCGGGCGCTCGCAGGTGGGCGGACGGCATACCTCCGGGGCCGGACCATGGGGGCAGCCGAGGGACGGAGGTGTCGTGCTGCCCGCGCTCGCCGCCGGGCGGTTCGACGCGCCGTGGTGACCCGCGGCGCCCCTCAGAGCCCCATCGTCAGGCGGGTGACCCGGTCCCGGATCCCCGTGGGGGCGAAGTCGGAGGCGAGGGACAGCAGCTGCGCGTCGCGACCGACGAGGTAGCGAGCCCGCGGGGAGCGCGAGTCGACGGCGCCGGCGATGACCCGGGCGACCTGCTCGGGCCGCCCGAGGAAGGGGCGGCCGAGCCGGGTCAGGGTCAGCTCGCGCTCGTAGGCCGAGGCGTAGCGGGAGCCGGCGTGCCGGGCCAGGACCGCCGCGTTGCCCTCCCAGATGCCGGTGTCGAAGCCGCCCGGCTCCACGAGCACCACCTTGATGCCGTCCCGGGCGACCTCCATCCGGAGGGCGTCGCTGACCCCCTCCAGGGCGTGCTTGCTCGCCTGGTACCACCCCGTGAGCGGGGTGGTGGTCAGGCCGTAGATGGAGGAGACGTTGACGATCCGGCCACCGCCCGAGGCCCGCATGCCGGGCAGGGCGAGCCGGGCCAGCCGCATCGGCGCCACGGTGAGGGTCTCGAGAAGCCGGCGCGCCTCGGCGTCGCTGACGTCCTCGACGGCGCCGCCGTAGCTGTAGCCGGCGTTGTTGACCAGCCCGTAGGGCCGCAGCCGGCGCACGACGCGCTCGCAGGCCTCCTCGTCGGTGACGTCGAGCAGGACGGTGCGCACCTCGACGCCGGCCTCGGCCGCCGCCTCCCGCACGGCCCGCGCCTTGTCGCGCGTGCGCACCGAGCCGACGGCGTGGAAGCCGCGCTTGGCGAGCGCGATGGACGTGGCGAGACCGATGCCGGAGTTGGCGCCGGTGACCAGGACGGTTCCCTTGCGATGGTGGGGCACCCCTGCACGGTAACCGCGCGCGGGGCCCGTCCCCGCCGTCAGGGTCGGGTCAGCGAGCGGGCGAGGCCGGGTCGACCGGCGGCACGGCGTCCACCGGGGGCACCGAGTCCACCGGCGGCACGGCGTGGGCCGACGGGGCGGCGTGGGCCGGGTGGGCCGGCGCCACGGGGTCCACCGGCGGGGTCGCGCCCATCGGGGAGGCCGCGTCCGCCGGCGTGGTGGCGCTCGGCGCCTGGGCCGCGAGCTTGTCGACCCCGGAGGTCACCCCGCCCTTGACCTTCTCGACCTTGTCGGCGTACTTGCCACCGGTCTTGGAGTCCACGGTCGTGGCGGCCTTGTCGACCCAGGTGCCCACGGTGTCCTTGTTCTTGGCGGCCAGCTCGGCGGCCTTCTCGCTGGCCCTCCGGGCGGCCTTGTCGACGCCCAGCTGCTCGGCCTTGGCCTTGAGATCGGAGAACTTCATCGGCTGTCCCTCGTGGTCGCGGAAGTGGATCGGCCCGGAAACCTGCTCCGGTGTGCGAAAGAACGCTAGCGGGCCGTCACGAGTTCCGTGGCCCCTTCAGCGGCGGGCGGAAGGGCGGCCCAGCGGCTGCATCACCGCATCACCGCATCACCGCATCAAACACCAAGCACCACGCGTCAGGTGGCCAGGGACCCGGCGAAGATCTGCCAGGCGAGGGCGGACTTCGCGAGCAGGCTGAGGACGAGGTAGACCCGCTCGCCGAAGGCGTAGCTGCGCCAGCGACCCACCCCGCGGTACTGCAGCCACTGGTTCAGCCCGAAGCTCCAGAAGAAGAGGAACAGCGAGACGAAGATCCCGATGACGAAGCCGGGGATCTCCTCCGCCCGGGCCAGGACCACCGCGAGCGCCACCCACGGCGCCAGGCCGGCGAGCGTGCCGAACCAGAACGGCTTCATCGACACCCGCTCGGTGCCCGGCGGGTTCGTCGACTCCTGCAGCCAGCCGAACAGGATCATCGCCACGTTGGCTCCGGCGACGGCGATCAGGGCGTCCAGACCCGTGATCCCGCTGTACATGCAGATGAGCAGCACCATGATGGTCGCGCTGAGCGAGTACTCCACCCACCGGAACCGGTTGATGCCGCCGCGCAGCCCGGCCTCGTAGCGGGCGCGTAGCACCGTGCCGGTGAGCAGGTGGTCGAGCGCGGCGAGCCCGAGGAACGCCGCGATCGCCCAGCCGACGCGCACGTCGAACACGGTCTCCGGCGCCGAGATCGGCGAGCCGGGCGGGCCGGTCGGGGACGTCAGCGTCACCGCGACGGCGAACCCGCTGGCGAGCACCAGCACCGCGACGGCCTGCACCGCGTGCAGCACGCCGAGGGCGACGTTCCACCGGCGCAGGCCGCGCAGGGCGCCGTCATCGACCCCGGCGGCGGTGGTCGGTGCGGGCGTGGCGGGGGGCGCTGCTGGCGCGGCGTCGGTGGTCACCGGGATCGTCTCCTCGTCGGGTACTGGTGCCCGCCGGAACACGCGTCCGATGACGGCTATTCCGCGCGCCCCTCCCAGGCCCCGGTATGCCGGGGGGCCGGGAGCGGAGGCAGCTCGCCGAACCGGGCCTGCCGGCATACCGGCGGGTCCTAGTCTGCGAGCACCACCCCACGCGCCCAGGAGGCCGACCATGGACCCCGCCCGCACCGCCGTCGTGCTCATCGAGTTCCAGAACGACTTCACCAGCGAGGGAGGTGCGCTGCACGACGCCGTCGCCGGCTCGATGTCGGAGACGGGGATGATCGAGAACGCCAAGCGGGTCGTGGAGGCGGCGCGGGCAGCGGGGGTGACCGTCATCCATGCGCCGATCTCCTTCGCCGGTGGGTACAAGGAGATCAGCAACCACCCGTACGGGATCCTCAAGGGCGTCGTGGACTCCAACGCCTTCGTGAAGGGCGAGTGGGGCTCGCAGATCGTCGAGGACCTCGCGCCGGCGGAGGAGGACATCGTCGTCGAGGGCAAGCGGGGCCTGGACACCTTCGCGAGCACCAACCTCGACTTCATCCTCCGCAGCAAGGGCATCGAGACGATCGCGCTCGGCGGGTTCCTCACCAACTGCTGCGTGGAGTCGACGATGCGCTCGGCCTACGAGCGCGGGTACCAGGTCGTCACGCTGAGCGACTGCGTCGCGGCGACGAGCTCGGAGGAGCACGCCAACGCCATCCGCTACGACTACCCGATGTTCAGCACCCCGATGACCGGTGCCGACTTCGCGGCCCAGCTGTCGGGGGCGGCGGCGCCAACGGACACCTCGCGGGGCTACTGACCCTGCTACTGACCCCGGTCGCACGTGACCGTGGTCGCGTCGCAACGGCACGGCG
Organism: Dermatophilaceae bacterium; assembly: GCA_035633255.1. Taxonomy (GTDB): domain Bacteria; phylum Actinomycetota; class Actinomycetes; order Actinomycetales; family Dermatophilaceae; genus DASQFD01. The sequence goes on along the minus strand of DASQFD010000057.1, from coordinate 13,418 downwards.
TCGCCGTTGGGCACGCCATGCTGCCACACGGGTGCGTCCCGTCACGGGTCCGTCAGGTCGGGGAACCGGTCGGCCAGCTCGGTCCGAGAGGAGATCCCGAGCTTGATGTAGACGTGCCGCAGGTGGTACTCGACGGTCTTCGGGCTGAGGAACAGGGCAGCCGCCGCCTCCCGGGTCGTCCGGCCCCGGACCAGCAGCCGCACCACCTGCAGCTCCTGGCCGGTGAGGGGCTGTTGACCGCCAGCCTGCCGGCGCTGTACCCGCTCGCCCGTCGCGGCGAGCTCCCGGGAGGCGGCCTCGGCCCAGGGCGCCGCGCCGAGGCGGTCGAACGCGACCAGCGCCGAGCGGAGCGGCGCCCGCGCGTCGCCGGGACGGTGCACGCGCCGGAGCCAGGTGCCGTGGGCCAGCTCGGTCCTGGCGCGCTCGTAGGCGTCGGCGAGGCGGTCGTGGAGACCCATCGCCGCGGCGAAGTGCCGCTCGGGGTGCTCGCCCGTGATCGCGAGAGCCCGGTGGGCCCGGGCGAGGGCCCACGGCTGGCCCTTGGCAGCGGCCTCCGCGAGCGCAGCACGGGCCTCGTCGGCCGCCGCGGCGTGCTGCTCGAGGGCCACGAGGCACTCGACGAGCTCGGCGCGCGGTGAGAGGTCCGGGTCGTCGACCCCGCACCGACGGGTCGTCGCCTGCACGGCGCGGTAGTGCGACGTGGCGCGCTCCGGGCGACCGGCGCCGGCCTCGAGGTCGCCGAGCGCGTACTCCACCCAGAGGCGGCCGAACTCCAGGCGGCTGGCGGCGCACGAGGCCAGCGCCCGCGCCGCCACCTCGCGGGTCTGCTCCTGACGGCCCTGCCGCGCCACCAGCCAGGTCAGCCCCGCCAGCGAGATGCCCTCGTCGGTGCGCTGCCCGCTCTCGGCGGCGAGGTCCACGGCCTCCCGGAACCCCGCCTCCGCGGCCTGCCAGCGGTCGGTGGTCGCGTCATCGCGGGCAGCGTGGAAGAGCAGGAACGGCAGGGTCCCGACGGCCGCGCGGGCGCGGGCCTCGTCCACGACGCCCTCGAGCAGCCCTCGCGCCTCGCCGGCCTCGCGCAGCCAGATGGGGCCGAGGAGCAGCCACGGCAGCCAGCGCGGGTCGGTCGACATCTCGCCACGGTCCATGTCGTGGACTGCACGCCGCACCAGCGTGACCCCTTCGACGCCGCGACCCACGAGGACGCGCCCCATGCCACCCGCGAGAGCGCCGACCACCCGCGCCCGGGCCGCCCTCGACCGACCGACGACGGCGTCCAGCCGTTCGAGCGCCCGCTCCGTGCCGGGTCCGTCGGCGAGGTAGAAGCACGTGTAGACCGCCTCGGCGAGGACCAGGACCACCTCGTCGACGTCCGCGGTGCTGGCGGTGGCCGCGTCGGCAGCAGCGAGGAGCAGGTCGCGCGCCTCGGTCAGCGAGCCGCGCCGGGCGCTCACGAGCCCCTGGAGGGCCATGGCCCGCCACCGGGTGTCGGCGTCCGGGGCGCGGCGCACCGCCCGGGCCAGGCACCCGACGGCCAGGTCGGTGAGGCCGGCCAGCCAGGCGCTCTCACCCGCGGCAGTGAGCAGGCGGGCCCGGTCAGCCGCGTCGACCGACAGGTCCGCCGCCCGCTCGAAGCCGGCGGCGGCAACGGCATACCCACCGCGTGACCGGGCCGACTCGGCCGTGGCCCGCAGCAGCCCGGCGACCACGGGGTCGGCTCCCACGGCGGCGCGCTCGAGGTGCCACGTGCGGCGGTCGACCTCGGTGTCCGGCAGGGCGGCCGCCATCGCCCGGTGCGCGGCGCGCCGAGCCGCCGGCTCCGCCGCCTGGTAGACCGCGGCCCGCAGGAGCTGGTGCCGGAACGCCACGCCGTGAGGGCCGACCGCCACGAGACCGTCGCGCTCGGCCTCCTCCAGCGCGGAGACGGCGACGCCCTGGGCGGCGCAGGCCGCCGCGACCGTCGGGAGGTCGCTGTCGCCGGCGACCGTCGCGACGAGGAGCGCCGACCGGGCCGGCTCGAAGAGGCGCTCGACGCGTGCGGCGAAGGCCGCGACGATGAGCCGGGGCACGGGGAGGCCCCCCACGTCCGGCTGCGGCGGCAGCGCGTGAGCGCCCATCTCCAGCAGCGCCAACGGGTTGCCCCCGGTCAGTGCGAGCAGCCGGTGGAGCGCGGCGTCGGTGACCCGTGGGTCCCCCACCAGCTCGCGGGCCGCGCGCTCGTCCAGGCCGGGGAGGACCAGCTGGTCGAGGTCGGCCACGAGGTCGTCGACGCCGGCCTCCGGGCGGGTGGCGAGGAGCAGCGCCACGGCGTCGGTGACGAGCCGCCGGCCCAGGAACAGCACGGCGTCGAGGGAGGGGCGGTCGAGCAGGTGCAGGTCGTCCACAACGGCGACGACGGGACGCTCCTCGGCAGCGCGGCACACCAGGCTCAGCGCCGCCGCGCCCACGGCGAACCGGTCACCGGCGTGCCCGGGTCGCAGAGCAAGGGCCGCTCCGAGTGCGTCGGCCTGCGGCGCCGGGATCTCGTCGAGCAGACCCAGGACCGGCCGCACCAACGCCGAGAGCCCGGCGAAGGGCAGGTCGTGCTCCGCGCGCGTCCCGGTGGCCCGCAGGACGAACATGTCGCCCACGCCGTCCACCACGCTGGCCAGCAGTGCGGTCTTGCCCATCCCGGCCTCACCCACGACCACCACCGCGGCCCCCGCGCCGGCGCGCGCCCCGGCCAGCAGCCGCCGCAGCCTGCCCCGCTCGTCCGCTCGCCCCACGAGCACCAGAGCAGCGTAGTGCCGCCCCGACCGCTCGCGCGTCTTCCGCACCCGTGGCGCACCCCGGGGGGAGGCCGGCGATCCGGCGATCCGGCGATCCGGCGATCCGGCGATCCGGGTCACCGGGGGCACGGGGCACGGGGGCCTGGGTCACGAGGGACCGGGTCACGAGGGATCGGGAACCCGGCCCGACGACCAGGGGGGTCGCCTGATGCCGTGGGCGCCGCCGGGCTCCTAGCGTCGCTCGGGTTGAGCCCGGAGCGGCCGGGCGACCGACGAGAGGGACCACGATGACCACCGTTCACGACACCGACGAGCCGACCTCCGCCGCGGGGGCGACCTCCATCGACCCCGACGTCCTCATGTCCTTCGTCCTCCGCTGCGTCGACGAGGTGGGGGCCACGCTGGGGACGGCGCTCGTCGTCCTCGGCGACAAGCTGGGCTACTACCGCGCGATGGCGCGGGTCGGGCCCCTCACGCCGGCCCGGCTCGCCGCGGAGACCGACACCGACGAGCACTACGCCCGGGAGTGGCTGGCGGCCTCGGCGGCCGGCAACGTGGTCACCTACGACCCCGCGAGCGGGCGCTTCACCCTCCCGGCCGAGCACGCCGTCGCCCTCACCGACGCGGACAGCCCCGCCTTCGTGCCCGGCCTGTTCCAGATCGCCCTCGGGACCGTGTCGGACTCGCACCGGATCGTCGAGGCGGCGCGGGACCGCGCCGGGCTGGGCTGGCACGACCACAACCGGGACGTGCACGACGGCTGCGAGCGGTTCTTCCGTCCCGGCTACCACGCCCACCTCGTGGACGAGTGGCTCCCGGCCGTCGGCGTCGTCGACCGGCTCCGCGAGGGGGCGTTGGTGGCGGACGTCGGCTGCGGGCACGGCGCCTCCACCGTGCTCATGGCACAGGCCTTCCCGCAGTCGCGCTTCGTCGGGTTCGACTACCACGCCGCCTCGGTCGACGTCGCGCGGCAGCGGGCCGCCGAGGCAGGGGTGCAGGACCGGGTCGAGTTCCAGGTGTCGCGAGCCCACGAGTTCCCCGGCCGCGGCTTCGACCTGGTGACCATGTTCGACGCGCTGCACGACCTCGGTGACCCGGTCGGAGCGGCACGTCACGTCCTCGAGGTGCTCGCCGACGACGCCGTGTGGATGGTCGTCGAGCCGATGGCCGGTGACCACGTCGAGGACAACCTCAACCCTGTGGGCCGGGCCTACTACGGCTTCTCCACGCTGCTGTGCACGCCGGCGTCCCTCTCCCAGGAGGTGGGGCTCGCCATCGGCACCCAGGCCGGGCCGGCGCGCATCCGCGACATCGTCACCGCCGCCGGGTTCACGCGGTTCCGCACGGCCGCGCAGACGCCCTTCAACCGGGTCATCGAGGTCCGGCCTTGACGGCCGCCGGTGACGGCGGCCGGCACCCCGGCGCACACTGACGGACGGGACGAAGGGGGCGGGGCGGTGCGGGCACGGGAACCGGACGAGTCGGGGACGGTCCTGCGCGACGGCGTGGAGGTCGCATGGGAGGCCTTCGGGACGGGACCGCCGACGATCCTCCTGCTGCCCACGTGGTCGGTCATGCCGTCGCGGTCGTGGAAGGCGCAGGTGCCCTTCCTCGCCCGGCACGCCCGGGTCGTGACCTTCGACGGGCGCGGCTCGGGCCGCTCGGGGCGGCCGGTGGGCCGCGCGGCATACCGGGACGCCGAGTTCGTCGGGGACGCCTGGGCGGTCCTGGACGCCACCGGAACCGGGGAGGCGGCCCTCGTGGGCTTCTCCCGCGGCGCGACGTGGGCGCTCGTCATGGCCGTCGAGCACCCCGAACGCGTGCTCGGGGTGGTGACCATCGCCCCCGCGGTGCGCCCCGTCGCGGCGCACGCGGAACGGCTACGGCACCCCTTCCTCGAGCCACCGGCCAGCACGGAGGGGTGGGGGAAGTTCACCCGCAGCTACTGGCTCGACGGCGACTACGACGACTTCCTCCGCTTCTTCTTCGCGCAGGTCTATCCCGAGCCGCACTCGACCAAGCAGGTCGAGGACGCCATCGCGTGGGGGCACGAGATCGGCCCCGAGCGGCTCGTCGACACCGAGGAGGCGCGCGCGGTCTGTCCCCCGCCGGAGTCGTTGCTGGACCTCACCGCCGTCCGGGCGCCCGTCCTCGTCGTGCACGGGGACGAGGACGCCGTGCGGCCGCATGCCGAGGGGCGGGCCCTCGCGCGCGCCACCGGGGGCAGGCTGGTCACCGTGCGGGGCGCGGGGCACGCGCCGCACATCCGGCACCCCGTGCCGCTGAACCACCTGCTGCGCGACTTCACCGCCCGGGTCGACGCCCCGGCGCCGGCGCGTGCGGGGGGGCCGGCGGGGCGAGCGGCGGATCGGACGGCCGTCGAGCGGTGGCCGCCGGCCGCCCTCGTCACGGCCACCTCACGTCCCCGGCGCGCCCTCGTGCTCTCCTCCCCCATCGGGCTCGGTCACGCCCGGAGGGACCTGGCGGTGGTGCGGGCGCTGCGAAGTCACCACCCGGGGCTGGCCGTCGACTGGCTGGCCCAGGAGCCCGTGGCCTCCGTGCTGCGCGACGCCGGCGAGCGGGTCCATCCGGCCTCGGCCTGGCTGGCGAGCGAGTCGGCCCACATGGAGAGCGAGGCTGGCGAGCACCACCTCGACGCCTTCGCGGCCATCCGGGCGATGGACGAGATCCTCGTCGCCAACTACATGCTGTTCGACGACGTCGTCAGCGAGGAGCACCACGACCTCGTCGTCGCCGACGAGGCGTGGGACGTCGACTACTTCCTCCACGAGAACCCCGCCCGGAAGCGGTTCGCCTTCGCCTGGCTCACCGACTTCGTGGGGTGGCTGCCGATGCCCGAGGGCGGTGCGCGCCAGGCGGAGCTCACCGCGGACCTCAACGCGGAGATGATCGAGCACCGCGCGCGTCACCGGTGGCTCCGGGACCGCTCGATCTTCGTCGGCGACCCCGAGGACGTGGTGACCGACGCGTTCGGGCCCGGGCTGCCCGGCATACGGGAGTGGACCGAGGCCAACTTCGACTTCGCCGGGTTCGTCACCGGCTTCGAGCCGCTCGCCCCCGCGGCGCGCAGCCGGCTGCGCGCCCGCTGGGGCTGCGGGCCGGACGACCCGCTGTGCGTGGTCACGGTCGGCGGGTCGGGGGTGGGTGGCGACCTGCTGCACCGGGCGCTCGACGCCGTGCCGGTGGCCCGGCGGGCGGTGCCGGGGCTGCGCTTCCTCGTGGTCACCGGGCCACGGATCGACCCGGCGTCCCTGCCCCGGCGGCGCGGCGCGAAGGTCGTCGGCTACCTGCCCGACCTGTACCGGCACCTCGGCGCGGCCGACGTCGCGCTCGTCCAGGGCGGGCTGACGACGTGCATGGAGCTGACGGCCCAGCGGGTGCCCTTCGTCTACGTGCCGCTGCGCGGCCACTTCGAGCAGAACCGCCACGTCCGCCACCGGCTCGAGCGCTACGGCGCGGGCCGGTGCCTGCCCTACGAGCAGGCGTGCGACCCCGAGGTCCTGGCCGCCGCGCTGGGAACGGAGCTCGGCACCCGAGCGACGTGGGCGCCGGTCGAGACCGGCGGCGCCGCGCGGGCGGCCGCGATGCTGGCCGAGCTGGTGTAGCGCACGCCGGCGCGCTCAGCCGCCGCTCTTCGGCGCCCGCAGGGTCCGCAGGGCGCCGGCCCAGCGCTCCAGCTGGCCGAGCATGGTGGCCCGGCTACCGGCCTGGTGGCCGCGCGGGGACATCGTGGTGAAGTCGGTCATGTCGTCGTAGATGGAGATCGACACCTGCGCCCGCACCGTCGCGACCTGCACCTCGCCCAGCACCAGCTTCAGCTGCTCCGCCGCCCGCAGCCCGCCCGAGGAGCCGTAGCAGACGATGGCCGCGGCCTTGTCGTTCCACTCGGCGTAGAGGAAGTCGATGGCGTTCTTCAGCTGCCCCGGGATGCCGCGGTTGTACTCCGGCGTGACGACGACGAACCCGTCCAGGCCCGCGACGATGCCCGACCACCGCCTCGTGTGCTCCTGGGTGTAGTGGCCGGACGCCGCCGGCTCCGGCTCGTCGTAGTTGGGCAGGTCCAGCGCGGCCAGGTCCACGAGCCGGTAGGCCGCGACCGCGGGGTCCCGCTCGGCCGTCCCCTCCATGACCCAGTCGGCCACGGCGGGGCCGACCCGCTGGGGGCGGCTGCTCGCGATGACGACGCCGACCTGCAGCGGAGCGGTGGGATCGGCGCTCACGCCGGGCGTCCCGCCGAGCCGGGGTGCAGCAGCGGCTGGTAGTCGACGTGCCGGTCCATCCACGACCGCACGAAGGAGCACTCGGGCACGACCCGCCGCGTCCCGTCCGCACGGACCTCGTCGAGGGCGTGGCGGACGATCGCCGAGCCGACGCCCCGCCCCTCGAATATCGGCTCCACCACGGTGTGCGTGAAGACCACCACGTCGTCGCCGGTCCGGTATGCCGTGTAGCCGGCCAGCGCGCCGTCCACCCAGCCCTCGTACCGCTTCTCGTCCGGGTTGTCCCGGGTGGTCGTCGTGCCGGGGGGCGCACTCATGCCCGCAGCCTTTCCCGCCGACCCGGCGCCCGTCAACGCGGGCGACCGGCCGCGCCCCCCCGCGCGCCGGGTCCTACAGTGGGGACGGCGGGTCCCGCAGCCAGGACTACCCATCGGCTCGGGTGTGTCGGTCACGTCGGTGGACCCAGCCCCCGGGAGCGACATGCCTGACCAGTCCACCGCCGAGCCACGCACGGTGCTCATCCTCGGTGCCGCCGGCCGCGACTTCCACGACTTCAACGTCGTCTTCAAGGACGACCAGGCCTACCGCGTGGTCGCCTTCACGGCGACCCAGATCCCGGACATCGACGGGCGCACCTACCCGCCCGAGCTGTCCGGCCCCCGGTACCCCGACGGCATACCCATCGTCGGTGAGGCCGGCCTGAGCGAGCTGATCCGGGAGCACGGTGTCGACGTCGCCGTGCTCTCCTACTCCGACCTCCCGCACGTCCAGGTCATGCACCTTGCGTCGCAGTGCATCGCCGCGGGCGCCGACTTCTGGATGCAGAGCGCGGCGCACACGATGCTGCAGAGCACCAGGCCGGTCATCGCGGTGACCGCCGTGCGCACCGGCGTGGGCAAGAGCCAGACCACCCGCTACCTCTCGCGCATCCTGCGCGACCTCGGCGTGCGCGTGGTCGCCGTGCGCCACCCCATGCCCTACGGCGACCTCGCGGCCCAGGCCTGCCAGCGCTTCGCCACCTACGACGACCTCACGGCCCAGGACTGCACCATCGAGGAGCGCGAGGAGTACGAGCCGCACATCGACAACGGCTTCGTCGTCTACGCCGGCGTCGACTACGAGCGGATCCTGCGCCGGGCCGAGGAGGAGGCCGACCTGGTGCTCTGGGACGGTGGCAACAACGACCTGCCCTTCTACCGTCCGGACCTGCACCTCGTCCTCGCCGACCCGCTGCGTCCCGGCCACGAGGCGACCTACCACCCGGGCGAGGCCAACGTGCGCATGGCGGACATCGTGCTCATCAACAAGTGCGACTCGGCCAGGCCCGAGGACGTCGAGGCCGTCGAGGCGTCGGTGCGGTCCCTCAACCCCGCGGCGACCGTGCTGCGCTGCGACAGCCCGGTCACCGTGGACGACCCGGAGGCGGTGCGGGGCAGGCGCGTCCTCGTGGTCGAGGACGGGCCCACCCTCACCCACGGCTCGATGAGCTGGGGTGCCGGTGTGGTGGGTGCCAAGGGCGCCGGCGTCGGCGAGATCGTCGACCCCAGCCCGTATGCCGTGGGCTCGCTCGCGGCGACCTACGCGAAGTACCCGAACGCGAGGGGGATCCTGCCCGCGATGGGGTACGGCGAGGCGCAGGTGGCCGACCTGGCCGCGACCATCGAGGCGGTGGCCGCCGCGGGTGCGTGTGACGCCGTCGTGTCCGGGACGCCGATCGACCTCTCGCGCGTGCTGTCGGTCAGCATCCCGGTGATCCGGGCCCGGTACGAGCTGCGCGAGCAGAAGCCGGGCCGGCTCGCCGAGGCAGTCGAGCAGGTCGTGGGAGCCCTCGCCCGCTGACCGCGATCACGCCCAGCAGTCGAGAGAGCAGGACACGCCGAGTGCGCCGCCGTCCTGTCGGCGTGTTCTGCTCACTCGACCTCCCGCCTGACGCCACCTCCCGCCTGACGCCACCTCCCGCCTGACGCCGCGGGGCCGCGCGCGGAACGGGCCGCCTCTCGCGCGCACCGAGTGCGAGGTCAGCGGAGCATGCCGTAGGCGGTGCCGACCTCGATGGTCACCAGCCGCCGGGAGTCCCGCACCATCGCGGCGCGGTAGTCGCCCCAGTCGGGGTGCTCCCCCTGCAGCCGTCGGTAGTACTCCACGAGCCCGTCGGTGGCGGCGTCGCGCGGGTCGAGCGCCGGCTCGCCGACGACCGCGGTGCCGTCCAGCACGACGTACTGCCAGAACGAGTCGTCGGTGACGTGCAGGCACACCCGGGCGTCGCGCAGCAGGTTGCGGGTCTTGGCCCGGTCCGACGTGACGCTCACCTGCGGGCGCCCGGCGTCGTCCACGGCATACATGACGTTGGAGAGCTGGGGCCGCCCGTCGCGCCGGATCGTGGTGAGCACGCCCTTGTTCCGCTCCCGTGCGAACCCCAGCGCGGTGGTCACGTCCATGCCGCCTCCTCACGACGATCCGGTATGCCGTGCACCTCACCCTACGAGCCGGGCGCCGCCGTCGGCGGCGCCTCCCATCCCGCGCGGGTCAGCGAGGTCGAAGTCGCTGCATACCCGAAGCTGCGAGAGGCCTCCGCTCCGGCGGGGTGGGCACCCCGGTAGTCGCCTCCCGAACCCCGGCCATCGCCCGAGCCGGCGCGTCACCCTGACCGTCCGCCCCGCGCGGCGTCCCGCTGCCGGATGATCCGAGCCCGGGTGCTGCGGGTGAGCAGATCCGGGTCGCCGAGGTCGGGCGCCATGCCACCGCGGCCAGGTTGCCCCCCGAAGGCTCGCAGCAGCGTGTCGGCTCGCGCGGTGGCCGGCCCGCTCAGTCCGAACCAGGCCAGGAGGTCCTTGGATCGGAGCGGCGCCGGGGAGTAGCCGACGAGCCGGTTCGCGCGGCCGACCGTGGAGACGGCCGCCCAGGCGGTGATGTCGGTGCGGGCGCGGCGGCGCAGCACCGCCGGGTCGCCGGCCGCGACACCGACGAGGTAGCGACGCGTCGCCGTCAGCAGCTCCTCCCGCTCACTCCCCAGTGCGGCGACGTCGGGGCTCTCCTCGAACCAGCGGTCCACCTGCCCGGCGACCTCGAGCACCACGTCGCGCACGTCATCGGGCACCGCCCCTGTCCGCCAGGGCTCGCGCGGCAGCGGTGCGTCGTCGAGCGCGTCCAGCGCCTCGGGCCCACCCACGGCGCGCGCAAGGACCCGGAGCGTCAGGGGCCCGGGGTCGCCGGCGGCGAGGCGGTCGAGGTCCATCATCTCGGCTCGCATCTCCGCCAGCGCCTCGTCGGCCACCATGCCCTCGAACACCGGCAGCCAGTGGTCGACGGCCTCGAGGGTCGCGTCGCGCGAAGTCTCCGGCACCGCGAGCATCCCGTGGACGTACCGCACGAGGGGGGCCAACACCTCGGGCACCGCCGCGAGCGTCTCGTCGTCGGCGTCGGAACCCTGCAGGGCGAGACGGAGCAGCGTCGCCTCGACCGTCGCGCCGCTCCACCGCAGCGGGTGCCCGTGCTCCGCCGCCGCGTGCGAGACGAGCAGGCGCACGGCCGAGAGCGCCGGTGCACCGTCTGCGAGACCGAGCCCGCGCGCCTCCGCCGAGGCAGCGAAGCCGGTCGCCACCTCCTCCGGTGACATGGCGGGGTATGCCGGCCGGCCGGCATACGGGTTCCCGTCGGCGGGCATCGTGCGCAGCAGCATCTCGAGGAACGGACGCGGCGCCGGCCAGTCGTACTCCGGGCTGAAGCCGCCCCGGCCGCGGCCGTTGTCGACGGCGCCGGACAGCACGGCGCGCGCGTCGGCGACGTCCATGGGCACGAGGCGGCCCTCGACCGGCTCGCCCTCGCGGCGCAGGAGGTCCTCGTACATCGCCACCACGACGTCGAGCGGCTCGTCGACGGGGAAGCAGTCCTTGACCACCGTGCCGAGGTTGTGGTCGACGAGAGTCACCAGCGTCGCCGTGACGCCGCCGGGCCAGGTGACGCCGAGGATGACGTTGTCCCCGTCACCGAGCTCGTCCCCCATGAGGACCGCCCCCGTGATGCGCGCCGCGTGCAGGCCCCGCACCGCGTCGGGCATCGGCTGGCGGCGGCGTCCGGCCGCGGCCTCGAGGCGGTGCGCCAGGAACTCGTCCGGAGTGAGCGCCGCCAGCGCGTACAGGGCGGCGGTGGTCTCGGCGACGTCGACGGCAAGCAGGGACTCGGCGAACTCGGCGACCCCGACTCCGTCGAGGCTGAGGTCGTCGATGTCCTCCTCCCCGGCGGCGTCCTCCTCGAACGCGCCTTCGTCGGAGGGCTCCGCGAGGACGCAGACGAACGCCGACACCAGCAGGGGGAACCGGGTGGGGCTCGGGTCATGCAGCGCCTCGCGCAGGGCCTGCAGCAGCTCGTTCTCGGGGCCGCCTTCTCGTTCGAAGGCGTGCTCTCGCACGGCAGCGGGCCGGCGGGTCGCGGAGCGGTTCGGCTCGCGCCGGGAGGGCCGTCGTGGTCGAGGTCGGTGGCGCCCCATGGGACCAGCCAACCACGGCGCCCGGCACGGTGCCGCGCGCCGGCCCGCACGGTGCCGCGCGCCGGCCGGCAGGCCGTCGCGCGGTCTGCAGCTCAGCCGGCCCGGAGCGCGGCGAGAACCGTCCGCGGCGAGGGGTTGGTGTGCCTGACCCCGTCGATGACCACCGTGGGCACGGTCTCGTCGCCGCCGTTGACTGACGCGACCCAGGCGCGACCCTCGGGGTCGGACCAGATGTCGACCCACGCCACCTCGTCGCGGTGCGGGCGCAGCGCCATCCGCAGGCGCCCGCAGAAGGGACAGCCGGGTCGCCAGTAGACCGCGACGCCGTGCTCGGCCCGCGACAACGCCTCGGCGTGCGGCGTGGTCGAGGGCCGCCCCGCCAGGAGGTCGGTCAGTCCCATCCGGCCATCCTCGGCTTCGCGTGGAAGCCGGTCAACCGCCGGACGGGACCCGTTGCGACCGACCACTCGGGCGCGACGCGCCACGCGGCTGGGCCGGAGTGTCGGCAGCCGGTGGGACGATGGGACCGTGGCCACGCAGACGAGGATGGTGCCGCTGGGCTTCGGCAAGTACGCCCGGGCGGACCGGATCTACGCGCTCGAGCCGCTGCGCGGGGCCGAGCGCGGCGGCGGGCGACGCACCCGGGTGTGGATCGAGGGCGTCGAGGAGCCGGTCGTCGCCTCGCGCACCGAGCGGGCGATCCTGCTCGAGATGGGGCAGGACGCGACGCGGATCGCGCCGCTGCTCGACGAGGCGCTCGACCTGGCCTCCCGGCTCGCGGACGCCGCCGAGGAGGGCAGGGTCGACCTGCACGACCTCGGCCGCCGCGCCCGCCGGCTGCTCGCGTCCACCACCGCCGCGACCGCCGACGTGGACGCCGGCTGACCTCGGGCCGATGGGTGACCGGGCCGGTGAGCCGGTCCCGCCCCGCCGAGGTCACGGCGCGACTGGCGGAGAAGTGACGGCAAGTGACAGCGCCACCGCCAGCGTCGCTGTCGGCGCCCCCTCCGTGTTGGTCGAGCAACTCGAGGACCTCCGCCCCGTTGCCCGAGCCCGTGGGACCGATACGCGCGACGCGGCGCCCACCCCGGGTGATCACCACGACGGCACCGCGCTCGACCTCGTCGAGCAGCGCAGCGAACGACCGGCTCGCCTGGGTGGCCGTCAGGGAGCGCATGTCTGTCAGATAGTCAGACCGGCGGTCTCACGCCGTCGCCTGGGCTGGGCTCATCGGGCAGGCGGCTCCGGCCGAGGGCGCGCCTCCTCGGCGGCTCGCCGACGGCGGGTCTCCCAGGCGCGACGGGCCGCCTGGCTGCGCCGGCGCCGGGCGCGCTCCATCTCCCGGGCGATCCGCTCGGCCTCCCGCTCCAGAGCCCGCTGCCGGCGCCGCACCGCGTTCTCCGCCTGGCGCCGCTCCCGCTCCACGACGGCCGGCGACCGGTGCGGCCAGTGGTAGGGCAGGTCCGGCGGCACGTCCGGGAAGAGCGGCCCGTAGTGCTCCGGGTCCTTGCGCACCAGCGCCGAGCGGTGGCTGCGCTGCACCGCCTCGTCGAGGAGCCACGGCGGGAGCGCACCAGCCTCGCGCAGCTCGTCGTAGCCCCTGATCCGCTCCACCCCGGCCGCGGCCAGGTCCGCGACGATCGTCGCGGCGCAGGTGTCGCCGAAGCCGCGCTCGGTCCACACCTCGCACATGGTCAAGCCGTAGCGCCCCAGCGCCTCCTCGTGGCCCTTCCACATGAGGACTCTTGGCCGCTTCGCTTGGCCGCCGTGGAGGCGGGAAAATGAGGTTGCGGTCGTCCGGGACGCCGATGACGCTCTGATGTTCATCAGCTCGTAGATGAGGATGGCGGTTGGGACCACCGACAGGAACTGTCGATTGTTGCTTGAGCACGCGGGTCAGACTCTTTAGCCCCTGTGGTTCCT
>DASQFD010000056.1:0-14989 GCA_035633255.1 Dermatophilaceae bacterium | reverse complement strand
GCCGCCGCCGGAGCCGCCGCCGGAGCCGCCGGCCGAGCCGCCGCCGGAGCCGCCGGCCGAGCCGCCGCCGGAGCAGCCATTCCGGCCCTCGCCCGTGTCGTCATCCCAGGAGCCGTCTCGTGACCGTCGACCTCGTCCGCGCCAGCGCCGCCGAGCTCGCCCACCTCCTCGACGCGCGAGAGGCATCCTCGGTCGAGGTCGTGCAGGCGCACCTCGACCGCACCGCGGAGGTGGACGCTGCCGTCCACGCCTACCTCCACGTCGACGCCGAGGGGGCGCTGGCCGCCGCGCGCGAGGTCGACGAGCGGCGGGCCCGCGGGGAGGACCTGCCGGTCGTGGCCGGTGTCCCCATCGCCGTCAAGGACGTCCTGACCACCTGCGGTCTGCCGACCACCTGCGGCAGCCGGATCCTCTCGGGCTGGGTCCCGCCCTACGACGCCACCGTGGTCCGCCGGCTCCGTGCGGCGGGGATGCCGATCCTCGGCAAGACCAACATGGACGAGTTCGCGATGGGCTCCTCGACCGAGCACTCGGCCTACGGCCCGACCCGCAACCCCTGGGACCTCGACCGGATCCCCGGCGGCTCCGGCGGCGGCTCGGCCGCGGCCGTCGCGTCCTTCCAGGCCCCGCTCGCGATCGGCACCGACACCGGGGGCTCGATCCGCCAGCCCGCCGCGGTGACCGGCACGGTGGGCACCAAGCCGACCTACGGCGGGGTCTCCCGATACGGCCTGGTCGCCCTCGCGTCCTCCCTCGACCAGGCCGGCCCGGTGACGCGCACCATCCTCGACGCCGCGCTGCTGCACTCGGTGATCGGCGGGCACGACCCCCTCGACTCGACCTCGATCGACGCGCCGGTGCCGCCGCTGCTGGACGCCGCCCGTCGAGCGGACGTCTCCGGCATGCGGGTGGGTATCGTCCGCGAGCTCACCGGTGAGGGCTTCCAGCCGGGGGTGCAGGCGCGCTTCGACGAGGCGGTCCGGCACCTCGTCGACGCCGGCGCCGAGGTCGTCGAGGTCTCCTGCCCCAGCTTCCGCTTCGCCCTGGCCGCCTACTACCTGATCCTCCCCAGCGAGGCGTCGAGCAACCTCGCGAAGTTCGACGCGATGCGGTACGGCCTGCGGGTGCTCCCCGACGGCGTGGAGGACCCGAGCGCCGAGCAGGTCATGGCGGCCACTCGTGACGCCGGCTTCGGCGACGAGGTCAAGCGCCGCATCATCCTCGGGACCTACGCCCTGTCCAGCGGCTACTACGACGCCTACTACGGCTCGGCGCAGAAGGTGCGCCGGCTGATCGCCGACGACTTCGCGCGCGCCTTCGAGACCGCCGACGTCCTGGTCAGCCCGACCGCGCCGACCACGGCGTTCCGCCTCGGCGACAAGCTCGACGACCCGCTGGCGATGTACCTCAACGACATCGCGACGATCCCGGCGAACCTCGCCGGCGTGCCCGGCCTGTCCCTGCCGAGCGGGCTCGCGGAGGAGGACGGCCTGCCCACCGGCTTCCAGGTGCTCGCCCCGGCCATGCGCGACGACCGCCTGTATGCCGTGGGCGCGGCCCTGGAGTCGCGCCTGACCGCCGCGTGGGGCGGGCGGCTGCTCGCCCGGGCGCCCGAGCTGCCGGCCGCCTCCGGCGGTCCGGGGGGGCCGGCGACCGGACCGGCGGGGCCGGCGACCGAACGGGCGGGGCCGGGGACCGAACCGGCGGGGGCGACGGAAGGGGCGCGGGCGTGAGCACCACCAGCGGCACCGGTCATGACGCGGAGGCGACGCTCGGCTACGACGCCGTCACGACGGCATACGACCCGGTCCTCGGGCTGGAGGTGCACGTCGAGCTGCACACGGCCACCAAGATGTTCTGCGGGTGCGCCACGACGTTCGGCGCCGAGCCGAGCACCCAGGTCTGCCCCGTCTGTCTCGGGCTGCCGGGCGCGCTGCCGGTGGTCAACGAGAAGGCCGTGGAGTCGGCGATCCGGATCGGGCTGGCGCTGAACTGCACCATCGCGCCCTGGTGCCGCTTCGCGCGCAAGAACTACTTCTACCCGGACATGCCGAAGAACTTCCAGACCTCCCAGTACGACGAGCCGATCGCGTTCGGCGGCTGGCTCGACGTCGAGCTCGACGACGGCACGACCGTGCGCGTGGAGATCGAGCGGGCGCACATGGAGGAGGACACCGGCAAGTCCCTCCACGTCGGCGGTGCGACCGGCCGCATCCACGGCGCCACCCACAGCCTCGTCGACTACAACCGCGCCGGCATCCCGCTGATCGAGATCGTCACCACACCCCTCACCGGCACCGGGGAGCGGGCTCCGGAGGTGGCGCGCGCCTACGTGGCGACGGTGCGCGACCTGCTCAAGGCGCTCGACGTCTCCGACGTGCGGATGGAGCAGGGCTCGATGCGCTGCGACGTCAACCTCTCGCTGCGCCGCCGGGCGGCCGAGGGGGAGCGCCAGGAGGACGTGCCCTTCGGGACGCGCAGCGAGACCAAGAACGTGAACTCGCTTCGGTCCGTGGAGCGTGCGGTGCGCTACGAGATGTGCCGGCACGGCGCCGTGCTCTCGTCCGGGGGCACGGTGACCCAGGAGACGCGGCACTGGCACGAGGACACCGGCGTGACCACGTCCGGGCGGGTGAAGTCGGACGCCGAGGACTACCGCTACTTCCCGGAGCCGGACCTCGTCCCCGTCGCCCCGCCGCCGGAGGTCGTCGAGGAGCTGCGCGGCACGCTGCCCGAGCCGCCGGTGCAGCGGCGCCGGCGGCTGCAGGCCGACTGGGGCTTCTCCGACCTCGAGATGCGCGACGTCGTCAACGCCGGGCTGGTCGAGCTGATCGGGGACACCGTCGCGGCGGGCGCCTCGCCCGCCGCGGCCCGCAAGTGGTGGTCCGGTGAGGCGGCCCGGCGCGCCAACGCGGCCGGCTCGGACGTGCCCGCGTATGCCGGAGGGCTGGGGGTGGGGCCGGCGCACGTCGTCGAGCTCGAGGCCCTGGTGACCGGCGGGCGGCTCAACGACTCGATGGCCCGGCAGGTGTGGGACGGCGTCCTGGACGGCGAGGGCACGCCGACCGCGGTCGCGGACGCGCGCGGGCTGCAGCTGGTCAGCGACGACGGGGCACTCGAGGCGGCGGTCGACGCGGCCATCGCGGCCAGCCCGGCCGTGGCGCAGAAGGTGCGCGACGGCAAGGTGCAGGCCGCCGGCGCGCTCATCGGCACGGTCATGAAGGAGATGCGCGGTCAGGCCGATGCAGCCCGGGCCCGCGAGCTCATCCTGGCGCGGCTGACCGGCTGACCGGCTGACCGGCCGACCCGCCGACCGGCCGACCCGCCGGCCCCCCGACCCGCCGGCCCCCCGACCCGCCGGCCCCCCGGAACTTTGCTGCCAATAGGCAGGTTGTTGCCCATCGCAGCACGGCAGCACCCCGCCGGGGGCGCGAGTCCGCGGCGCGGGGTAGGGGTGTGACCCTTCCCATAACCGTTCCGCTGGGCGGGATCTGGCGAGCCCGGCCCGTCCCGGTGGGCTAGATTGGAATCGATCCAAGGAAGGTCGACGGAGCCCGTCCTCGGAGGGCGCCGCACGTCCGGCGCCGGTCTCGATCCCGATACCACCAGCGACAGGAGCTGCGCCATGTCCCTGATCAACACCCCGGTCAAGCCGTTCTCGGCAACCGCCTTCCGCAACGGGAGCTTTCTCCCGGTCAGCGAGGGGGACATCGAGGGCAAGTGGGCGATCTTCTTCTTCTACCCCGCCGACTTCACCTTCGTCTGCCCGACCGAGCTCGGTGACCTCGCGGACCACTACGACGAGCTGCAGTCGCTCGGCGTCGAGGTCTTCTCCGTCTCCACCGACACCCACTTCACCCACAAGGCGTGGCACGAGACGTCCGAGACCATCGGCAAGGTCGGCTACGCGATGGTCGGTGACCCGACGGCCACGATCTCGCGCAACTTCGAGATCCTCCGCGAGGACGAGGGCCTGGCCGACCGCGGCACCTTCCTGGTCGACCCCGACGGCGTGATCCAGTTCATGGAGGTCACCGCCGAGGGCATCGGCCGCAACGCCGCCGAGCTCGTGCGCAAGGTCAAGGCCGCGCTGTACGTGCGCAACCACCCGGGCGAGGTCTGCCCGGCCAAGTGGGAGGAGGGCGAGGACACCCTCGCGCCCTCGCTCGACCTCGTCGGCAAGATCTGATCCGATGCTCGACCAGGCCCTGACCACCCAGCTCGCCGGCTACCTCACCAAGGTCACCGCGCCGGTCGAGCTCGTCAGCAGCCTAGACGACTCGCCGAAGTCCCGCGAGCTCGCCGCACTGCTCGACGAGATCGCCGGGCTCTCCGAGAAGGTCACCCACGTCCGGACGGGGGATGACCCGCGTCGTCCCTCGTTCCGGATCGTGCGCGCCGGCACCGACGTCGCGGTGACGTTCGCCGGCATACCCCTCGGGCACGAGTTCACCTCGCTGGTGCTCGCGCTGCTCCAGGTCGGTGGGCACCCGTCCACCGCTGACCCCGACCTCCTCGAGCAGGTCCGCTCGCTGCGCGGCCGGCGCCACTTCGAGACCTACTTCTCGCTGTCGTGCCAGAACTGCCCGGACGTGGTCCAGGCGCTCAACCTCATGAGCGTGCTCAACCCGGAGATCACCCACACGGCGGTCGACGGGGCGCTGTTCCAGGACGAGGTGGAGTCACGCGGCGTGCTCGCCGTGCCCATGGTCTTCGTCAACGGTGAGCACTTCGGATCGGGCCGGATGACCCTGCCGGAGATCGTCGCCAGGCTCGACGAGGGGGCGCAGGAGCGGGAGGCCGAGCGGCTGTCGGCCCTGGACCCCTACGAGGTGCTCGTCGTGGGGGGCGGCCCGGGCGGCGCCGCCGCGGCCATCTACGCCGCGCGCAAGGGCATCCGGACCGCGATCGTGGCCGAGCGCTTCGGTGGCCAGCTCCTCGACACCATGGCCATCGAGAACTACCCGTCGGTGCAGCACACCGAGGGTCCGCGGATGGCCGCGGACCTCGAGGCACAGGTGCGGTCCTACGGCGTGGACGTCGTGACCGGCCAGTCGGTCGCGGCCCTGGTGCCCGCGGAGCAGGTCGGCGGGCTGCACACCCTCGACCTCGGGGGCGGGGGCTCGCTGCGCGGCCGTGCGGTCGTCGTGGCCAGCGGCGCCCGCTGGCGCACCCTCGGGGTGCCGGGCGAGGAGGACTACCGCAACCGCGGCGTGACGTTCTGCCCGCACTGCGACGGGCCGCTGTTCCGCGGCAAGCGGGTCGCCGTCGTCGGTGGCGGCAACTCCGGCGTGGAGGCCGCGATCGACCTCGCCGGCGTCGTCGGCCACGTCACCCTCGTGGAGTTCCTCGACGAGATGCGGGCCGACGCGGTGCTTCAGCGCAAGCTGCGCAGCCTGCCCATCGTCGACGTCCTGCTCGGGACCGCGACCACCGAGGTCGTCGGCGACGGGGGCAAGGTCACCGGGCTGGCGCACGCGCCGCGCACCGGCGGCGAGCCCGGCACGCTCGACGTGGACGGCGTCTTCGTCCAGATCGGCCTGCTGCCCAACACGGAGTGGGTCGACGGCGTGCTGGAGCTGACCGACCGCGGGGAGGTCGTCATCGACGCGCGCGGTGCGACGAGCGTCCCCGGGGTCTTCGCCGCCGGGGACTGCACGACGGTGCCGTACAAGCAGATCAGCGTCGCCGGCGGTGCCGGTGCGACGGCCGCGCTCAGCGCGTTCGACCACCTGATCCGCACCTCCGCGCCGGCCGAGTCCGCGGACTCGGCGACGCCGGCGGCATCGGCGAAGTCGGCGTCGGCGTCGGCGACGGCGACGGCGACGGCGACGTCGGCGGAGGCCGCCTCGACCCGCTGACCCGCGGCACCGCCGCCCACACCCCCACCGGCGAACGGCCCGGCTGCCGGTCCCGGCCCTAGGGTGGGGCGATGGTGCTCGTATCGTTCCCCGACTCCTCCTGGGCGCAGGAGGTCGGCCCCGTCGACGGCGTCGACCCGGTGCTGTGGAACCCCTCCGACGGCCAGCCGCCGGGTCCCGTCGAGCTCATGGTCGCGCCCTACCTGTTCGACGCCGCGCCGCTCGCCGTGGTGGCCGAGGTGCCCTCCGTCCGGCTGGTGCAGCTGCTCACCGCCGGCTACGACTCGGCCCTGGCCACGCTGCCCCCGGACGTCGCCGTCGCCAACGCCGGGGGCGTCCACGACGCCTCGACCGCCGAGCTCGCCGTGGGCCTCGTGCTCGCCTCGCTGCGCGGCATACCGGAAGCGGTCCGGGCTGCCGCCGACGGCCACTGGGGCGACGGGCGCACCCGGGCCTCGCTCGCCGACCGCCGGGTCCTCGTCGTCGGCTACGGCTCGGTCGGCCGGGCGGTCGCCACCCGGCTGGCCGCCTTCGAGGTGCGCCTGACCGCCGTGGCCAGCCGGGCCCGCGCGGGCGACGACCTGGTCGAGCGGGTGCACGGCGTCAACGAGCTGCCCGCGCTGCTCCGGGACGCCGAGGTGGTCGTGGTCGTGGTGCCGCTCACCGACGGCACGCGCGGGCTCGTCGGCGAGGAGTTCCTCGCCGCCCTCCCGGACGACGCGCTGGTCGTCAACATCGCGCGCGGCCCGGTCGCCGACACCGCGGCCCTGCTCCGGCACGCCGGGCGGCTGGCGGTGGCCCTGGACGTCACGGACCCCGAGCCGCTGCCCGACGGGCACCCGCTGCTCACCGCCCCCCGCACCCTGATCACCCCGCACGTGGGCGGCAACACCACGGCGTTCCGCCCGCGTGCCCTGCGCTTCCTGCGCGAGCAGCTGGCCCGGGTGGCCGCCGGGGAGGAGCCGGCCGCGGTCGTCCGCGCCGGCACCCGCTGAGGCCGGCTGCCGGGCCGTCCCCCGAGGCGGCTGCCGGGCCGTCCCCCGGCCGTCCCCCGGCCGTGGCTGACAACGGGCCGGCCGGGGAGCAAGATCGGGGCATGACCCGCTCCGCCGAAGACCGCACCCTGGTCCTGCTCCGCCACGCCAAGGCCGAGCGGGGCGGCTGGCACCGCGACCACGAGCGCGAGCTGACCGGACGGGGGCACCGCGACGCGCAGGCGGCGGGCCGGTGGCTCGTCGAGCACGACATCGGCATCGACGAGGTCCTCTGCTCGACGTCGACGCGGACCCAGCAGACCGCCGAGGACGTGTGGGCGGCCGGGTGCGCCGAGACCGAGGTGCACCACGACCACCGGCTCTACAACTCCAGCCCCGACGCCGTCCTCGAGGTGGTCCGGGAGGCCGACGCCGACGCCAACGTCGTCATGGTCGTCGGGCACGCACCCGCCATCCCGGCCCTGACCTCCGTGCTCGCCGACGGCGAGGGCAGCCTCGAGGCGCACGAGCTGCTCTCCCACGGCTTCCCGACGTGCGGCGTCGCCGTGCTGCGCTACTCCGGCCACTGGAGCGACCTCGCGGCCGGCGACGCGGTGCTCGACCGCTTCCACGTCTGCCGCGGCTGACCGCGGCCACCGGCCCCTCGGGCACCGCCGGTATGCCGTGCCGCCGCCGGCGCGCCGGCCGCCCGCGACCGGCGCGTCGCGCGGCTCCTAGAGTGGGCCCATGAGCACCACCCCGGACGTCACGCACGACCTCAAGCCGCGCAGCCGCGAGGTCACCGACGGGCTGGAGCGGGCGGCCGCGCGCGGCATGCTGCGCGCCGTCGGCATGGGCGACGAGGACTTCGCCAAGCCGCAGATCGGGGTGGCGAGCTCCTGGAACGAGATCACCCCGTGCAACCTCTCCCTCGACCGGCTGGCCCAGGCGGTCAAGGACGGCGTCCACGCCGGCGGCGGGTATCCCTTGGAGTTCGGCACGATCTCGGTCTCCGACGGCATCTCGATGGGCCACGACGGGATGCACTTCTCCCTGGTCAGCCGCGAGATCATCGCCGACTCCGTGGAGACGGTGATGAACGCCGAGCGCCTGGACGGCTCGGTGCTGCTCGCCGGCTGCGACAAGTCGCTGCCGGGCATGCTCATGGCCGCCGCGCGGCTCGACCTGGCCTCGGTGTTCCTCTACGCCGGGTCGATCCTGCCCGGCATCGCCAAGATGTCCGACGGCAGCGAGCGCCAGGTGACGATCATCGACGCGTTCGAGGCGGTCGGCGCCTGCGCCCGCGGGTTGATGAGCCGCGAGGACGTCGACGCCATCGAGCGGGCGATCTGCCCGGGGGAGGGCGCCTGCGGCGGGATGTACACCGCCAACACCATGGCCGCCGTCGCCGAGGCCATGGGGATGTCGCTCCCCGGCTCCGCGGCCCCGCCGGCCACCGACCGCCGCCGCGACGGCTTCGCCCGCCGCTCCGGGGAGGCGGTCGTGGAGATGCTGCGCCGGGGGATCACGGCCCGCGACGTCATGACCAAGGAGGCGTTCGAGAACGCCATCGCCGTCGTGATGGCCTTCGGCGGCTCCACCAACGCCGTCCTGCACCTGCTGGCGATCGCCCACGAGGCCGACGTCGAGGTGACCATGGACGACTTCCGCCGGGTCGGCGCCCGGGTGCCGCACCTCGCCGACGTCAAGCCGTTCGGCTCCTACGTCATGACCGACGTGGACCGCGTCGGCGGCGTCCCGGTGGTCATGAAGGCGCTGCTCGACGCCGGTCTGCTGCACGGCGACGCCCTCACCGTCACCGGGCGCACCGTGGCCGAGAACCTCGCGAGCATCGCCCCGCCGGACCCCGACGGCCACGTCCTGCGCGCCATGTCCGAGCCGATCCACCGCACCGGCGGCATCACCGTCCTCACCGGCTCGCTGGCGCCCGAGGGCGCCGTGGTCAAGTCCGCCGGTTTCGACTCCGACGTCGTCGAGGGCACCGCCCGGGTCTTCGACAGCGAGCGCGGCGCCATGGACGCGGTCGAGGAGGGCAGCCTGCGGGCGGGCGACGTCGTGGTCATCCGCCACGAGGGTCCCAAGGGCGGTCCGGGGATGCGGGAGATGCTCGCGGTCACCGGCGCCATCAAGGGCGCGGGCCTGGGCAAGGACGTCCTCCTGATCACCGACGGGCGCTTCTCCGGCGGCACGACCGGCCTGTGCGTGGGTCACGTCGCCCCGGAGGCCGCCGACGAGGGGCCGATCGCGTTCGTGCGCGACGGCGACCGGATCCGGCTCGACGTCGGCTCCGGCACGCTCGACCTGCTCGTCGACGACACCGAGCTGGCCCGCCGCCGCGTCGAGGGCGTCACCCACCCCGAGCCGAAGTTCCGCCGCGGCGTCCTCGCCAAGTACCGCCGCCTGGTCGGCAGCGCGAGCCGCGGCGCGGTCTGCGACTGAGCGCACCGGCATACCGGCGCCTGACCGCATGCTGGGACCGGCCGTCTCACTTGTTGACGAGACCGGTGCCGTGGCACGAGAGTTCAGGGGTGTCCCGCCTCCTCGTACTCTCCCGGCGCGCCGGCTGACCGCAGCGGTCCCCCGAGCGCGCGCCTCCGTCGTCCCCCGTCCGGGACCGGAGGTTTTTTCATGGGCGGAGCAGTGCCCGACCGGCCCACCGAACCCCACCGACCACCCCGACCACACCGACCCTGACGGCAGGGAGCGCGACAGTGGACCAGCACCCGAGCGTGACCCGAGGAAGTGACTTCACGTGAGCGACACCGAGGCGGCCCCCCGCGCCGCCGCCCCCTCACCCGCCCAGTTCGCGCAGCAGGCGCGCGCCAAGGCGCCCTTGGAGGTGACGGGCGCCAAGAGCCTCGTGCTCTCGCTCGAGGCCATGGACGTCGACACCGTCTTCGGCATCCCCGGCGGGGCGATCCTGCCGGCCTACGACCCGCTGCTCGACTCCACCAAGGTCCGCCACATCCTGGTCCGCCACGAGCAGGGCGCCGGCCACGCCGCCGAGGGCTATGCCGCGGCGACCGGTCGGGTCGGGGTGTGCATGGCCACGTCCGGGCCGGGCGCGACCAACCTCGTGACCGCGATCGCCGACGCCTACATGGACTCGGTGCCCATCGTGGCCATCACCGGGCAGGTGCCGTCGGCCGCGATCGGCACCGACGCCTTCCAGGAGGCGGACATCCGCGGCATCACCATGCCGATCACCAAGCACAACTACCTCGTCACCAAGGCCGAGGACATCGCGCGGGTCATCGCCGAGGCGTTCCACGTCGCGGCGACCGGCCGGCCCGGGCCGGTGCTCGTGGACATCAGCAAGGACGCCCTGCAGTCGCGCACGCTGTTCTCGTGGCCGCCGCGCATCGAGCTGCCCGGCTACCGGCCGGTGACCCGCCCGCACACCAAGCAGATCCGCGAGGCGAGCCGGCTGATCGCCGAGGCCGAGCGCCCGGTGCTCTACGTCGGCGGCGGCGTGATCCGCGCGCGCGCCAGCGAGGAGCTGCGGCAGTTCGTCGAGCTGACCCAGATCCCGGTCGTCACCACGCTCATGGCGCGCGGCGCGCTGCCCGACAGCCACCCGCTGCACCTGGGCATGCCCGGGATGCACGGGTCGGTCGCAGCAGTGACCGCGCTGCAGAAGTCCGACCTGCTCATCGCCCTCGGCGCCCGCTTCGACGACCGGGTCACCGGGCAGCTGAAGACCTTCGCTCCGGAGGCCAAGGTCATCCACGCCGACATCGACCCGGCCGAGATCTCCAAGAACCGCAAGGCGGACGTGCCGATCGTCGGCGACTGCAAGGCGGTCCTCGCCGACCTCATCGAGGCGGTCGACACCGACATCGACTCGGGCCGTGCCGGCGACTACGCGGCGTGGCGCGAGCGGACGCTGTCCTGGACGCGCACCTTCCCGGTCGGCTACACCCCGCCCGCGGACGGCTCGCTGGCCCCGCAGTACGTCCTGGAGCGGCTCGGCGCCATCGCCGGGCCCGAGGCGGTCTACGTCGCGGGCGTCGGCCAGCACCAGATGTGGGCCGCGCAGTTCGTGCCCTACGAGCGGCCCAACTCGTGGCTCAACTCCGGGGGCCTGGGGACCATGGGGTATGCCGTGCCGGCCGCCATGGGTGCCAAGGTGGGCGAGCCGGACCGGGTGGTGTGGGCGGTCGACGGTGACGGCTGCTTCCAGATGACCAACCAGGAGCTCGCGACCTGCGCCATCAACGGCATACCCATCAAGGTGGCCGTCATCAACAACTCCAGCCTGGGCATGGTTCGGCAGTGGCAGTCGCTCTTCTACCAGGAGCGCTACTCCAACACCGACCTGCACACCTCGGTCGACGGGCGGATCCCGGACTTCGTCAAGCTCGCGGACGCCTACGGCTGCGTCGGGCTCCGCTGCGAGCGGCCCGAGGACGTCGACGACGTCATCCGCCAGGCCATGGAGATCAACGACCGACCGGTCGTGGTCGACTTCGTCGTGCACCGCGACGCGATGGTGTGGCCGATGGTGCCCGCGGGCGTGAGCAACGACCTCATCCAGGTCGCCAAGGACACCGCCCCGCAGTGGGACCGCGAGGAGTCCGACGCCGTCGAGCAGGACCTCGACGCCGACCACGACGGCGTGCCGTCCGGACAGAACAAGGAGTGAGGAAGGCGACATGAGCAGGCACACGCTTTCGGTGCTCGTCGAGAACAAGCCGGGCGTCCTCGCCCGAATCGCCGGCCTGTTCTCGCGGCGCGGGTTCAACATCGACAGCCTCGCGGTGGGGCGGACCGAGCACCCCGAGATCTCCCGGATGACGGTGGTCGTCGACCTCGAGGACCTCCCGCTGGAGCAGGTGACCAAGCAGCTCAACAAGCTCGTCGAGGTGCTCAAGGTCGTCGAGCTCGAGCCGGCGTCCGCGGTGCAGCGCCAGGTGATGCTCATCAAGGTCCGGGCCGACCCCGCCACCCGCAGCCAGGTTCTCGAGATGGTGCAGATGTTCCGCGCCAAGGTCGTCGACGTCGCCACCGAGTCCCTCACCATCGAGGCGACCGGCAACTCCGACAAGCTCGACGCCCTGCTCGACGTGCTCGAGCCCTACGGCGTCCGTGAGCTGGTCCAGTCGGGGATGGTGGGCATCGGCCGTGGGCCGCGCTCCATCACCGACCGGGCGCTGCGCAGCGCCTGATCCTCCACCCCACCACGAAGGAGACGCTTCCCCCATGGCCGAGATGTTTGACGACGACGACGCCGACCTGTCGGTGGTCCAGGGCCGCAGGGTGGCCGTGATCGGCTACGGCAGCCAGGGCCACGCCCACTCGCTCAACCTGCGCGACTCCGGCGTCGACGTCCGGGTGGGGCTTCGGGAGGGCAGCAGCAGCCGCGCCAAGGCCGAGGCGGAGGGGCTGCGGGTGCTGACCGTGCCGGAGGCGGTGCGGGAGGCCGACCTCGTCGTGCTCCTCGCCCCCGACCAGGTGCAGCGGCACGTCTACGCCGAGGACATCCGGCCGAACCTGCGGGGGGGGGCAGCCCTGCTCTTCGGGCACGGCTTCAACATCCGCTTCGGCTACATCACCCCCGAGCCCGGCTCCGACGTCCTCATGGTCGCCCCCAAGGGCCCGGGCCACATCGTGCGCCGCGAGTACGTCGACGGACGCGGTGTGCCGGTGCTCGTCTGCGTCGAGCAGGACGCCTCCGGGCAGGCGTGGGAGCTCGCGAAGTCCTACGCCAAGGCGATCGGCGGGCTGCGGGCCGGGGGGATCAGGACGACCTTCACCGAGGAGTGCGAGACCGACCTCTTCGGCGAGCAGGCGGTGCTCTGCGGCGGCGCGAGCCAGCTCGTCATGTACGGCTTCGAGACCCTCGTCGAGGCGGGCTACCAGCCGGAGGTCGCCTACTTCGAGTGCCTGCACGAGCTCAAGCTCATCGTCGACCTGATGATCGAGGGCGGCATCGCCAAGCAGCGCTGGTCGGTGTCGGACACCGCGGAGTACGGCGACTACGTCTCAGGCCCGCGGGTCATCGACCCCCACGTCAAGGACAACATGAAGGCGGTGCTGGCCGACATCCGCAACGGCTCCTTCGCGAAGCGGTTCATCGACGACCAGGACGCGGGGGCGCCGGAGTTCACGGCGCTGCGCGAGAAGGGCGCGCAGCACCCGATCGAGACCACGGGGCGCGAGCTGCGCAAGCTGATGGCCTGGCTCGACACCGACCGCGACACCGACTACGTCGAGGGCTCCGCCGCCCGCTGACCGGGGCGGCGGGTGCCGCTCCCGCGCGCGCGGGTGCCCGCCGCCGCGACCCTGCGGGGCGTGTCGGCGCGGCCACCTAGGCTGTCGGGGTGGAGGACCTCGTCGACGGCTGGCCGGTGTGGCTCGCCTTCGGGGTGCTCTTTCTCGGCGCCTTCGCGCGCGGCAACGCGACCTACTGGGTCGGCCGCGGCCTCCGCTCCGGCGGCGAGCGCTCCCGCATGGCCCGGCATCTGGACCGCCCCCTCGTCGCCCGCGCCGAGGGGTGGGTGCGGCGCTTCGGTGCGCCCGCGGTGTCCCTCGGCTTCCTCACGGTCGGCGTCCAGTCCGCGATCAACGCCGCAGCAGGAATGCTCCGTATGCCGTTGCGCCGGTTCCTCCCCGCCGTCACCGTGGGTGCCGCGCTGTGGGCGGCGCTCTACACCACGGTGGGTCTCGCGGTGGTGGACGCCGTGCTGGGCCGGACCTCGTGGAGCTGGGTGCTCGCGGGCCTCGCCGTGGTCGGCGTCACGGTCGTGGTGTCCCGGCGGCTGGCCGCCGGCCGCCCACCCTCCGAGCCGTCGCGTCCACATGGTGAGCCCCGGCATACCATGGCAGCGCCCGACAAAGCCCAGGAGAAGGACCCGTCGTGACCAAGCCCGTCGTGCTCATCGCCGAGGTGCTCTCGCCCGCGACCCTCGAGGCGCTCGGCCCCGACTTCGAGGTCCGGCACACCGACGGGGCCGACCGCGAGCAGCTGCTCCCGGCCCTCGCGGACGCGGACGCCGTGCTCGTCCGGTCGGCGACCCAGATCGACGCCGAGGCTCTCGCGGCCGCCACGCGGCTGAAGGTGGTCGCCCGCGCCGGGGTGGGCCTGGACAACGTCGACGTGGACGCCGCCACCAAGGCCGGGGTCATGGTCGTCAACGCGCCGACCTCCAACATCACCAGCGCGGCCGAGCTCGCCGTGGGCCTGCTCCTGGCCGTGGCCCGCAACATCGCCCCGGCGAACTCGGCGCTCAAGGGCGGCGCGTGGAAGCGCAGCGCCTACGGCGGTGTGGAGCTGCTCGGCAAGAAGGTCGGGATCGTGGGCTTCGGGCGCATCGGGCAGCTCGTCGCCGAGCGGCTCAAGGCCTTCGGGACCGAGGTCCTCGCCTACGACCCCTACGTCTCGGCGCAGCGCGCCGGCCAGGTCGGGGCGCGGCTGGTCACGCTCGACGAGCTGCTCACCGAGGCCGACTTCATCAGCGTGCACCTGCCCAAGACCCCGGAGACGGTGGGGCTGATCGGCAAGGAGGCGCTGGCCAAGGTCAAGCCGACGGTGCGGATCGTCAACGCCGCGCGCGGCGGCATCGTCGACGAGGAGGCGCTCGCCACCGCCATCGCCGAGGGTCGCGTGGCCGGAGCCGGCATCGACGTCTTCGCCAAGGAGCCGACGACCGTGAGCCCGCTCTTCGAGCACGAGTCGGTCGTGGTAACCCCCCACCTCGGCGCCTCCACCGACGAGGCGCAGGAGAAGGCCGGCGTGGCGGTCGCGCGCTCGGTGCGGCTGGCGCTGGGCGGCGACCTCGTCCCCGACGCCGTCAACGTCTCCGGTGGGGTGGTGGCCGAGGAGGTGCGTCCGGGGATCGACCTGGTCGAGAAGCTGGGGCGGGTCTTCACCGCCATCGCGGGCTCGGTGCCCGTGCAGCTCGACGTGGACGTCCGCGGCGAGATCACCGAGCACGACGTGTCGGTGTGGGAGCTGTCGGCGCTCAAGGGCCTGTTCACCGACCTCACCGAGGACCCGGTGACCTACGTCAACGCCCCGCTGATGGCGAAGGAGCGCGGCTGCGCCTCGCGCCTGGTCACCGACGCCGTCGCCGAGGACTTCCGCAACGTCACCACGCTGCGCGGCACCCTGGCCGACGGCTCGACGGTCTC
>DASQFD010000055.1:0-37027 GCA_035633255.1 Dermatophilaceae bacterium | reverse complement strand
ACGCTCCCAGGTGCTGGAAGAAGATGTTGTTGAAGGCCTTGACGACGTGGCTGTCCGGCAGGTGCGCCTGGAGCAGCTCGGACGTGGTGGTCGACTCCCCGTCGAGCTCCGGGACGTGCCCGTCCCGCTCGGGGTAGTAGTTCATCGTGTCGATCACGACCGTGCCACGCAGCGGTTCGACCGGCACGTCGCGGTAGCTGCGCAGCGGGATCGTCACCACGATCACGTCACCGGCACGCGCGGCCTCCGCCGCGATGGCCGCTCGAGCCCGTGGGCCCAGCTCCGCCACCAGGCCGGCCAGCGTCGCGGGGCCGCGCGAGTTGCTCATCACGACGTCGTGCCCGGCCCCGAGGGCCAGCCGCGCGACCGTGCTGCCGATGTTGCCGCTGCCGAGGAACGCCCAGGTCGTCATGGCCGGACCAACCAGGCTCCGGACGGGGGCATTCCGTGGGAGGTAACGTCCGGCCATGCGCCGTCGCCGCTGGCTCCCCCGCATCGCCGTCGGGCTCGTCGTCCTCCTGGCCGTGGCCCTCGTGGGCGGCTACTGGTACGCGCGGCCGCTGCTGCTGACCGGGACCGGGTATGCCGCGCACAACGCCTGCGCGGTGCAGCTCGTGGCAGGGCGGGACGACCCGCAGGCCGACCTGCCGCCGAACCCGCTGGTCCCCTACCTGCGCACCTCGGCGCCGGACGGGGACCGGCTGCACGCGTCGGTCCTCGGCGTGCTGGCCCGGCAGCAGGCGGCATACACGGCGGGTTTCGGGTGCACGCTCGGCGGTGAGCCGGGAGCCCCCGGCAGCGCCACCGCGGTGACGTCGGCCACGAACCCGTTTCCCGCTGCGGCGGCTCCCACCCCCGCGCCGGAGGTGAGCGCGGCGCTGGACCGGGCGTTCGGCGCCGACCTGCCGGATGCGGACCGCACGGCGCTCGGCACCCGCGGTGTCGTCGTCGTCAAGGGCGGCCGCGTCCTCGCCGAGCGCTACGCCCCCGGCTTCACCGCCGAGACCCCACAGCTCGGGTGGTCGATGACCAAGAGCGTCGCCAACCTGCTCACCGGGCGGCTGGTGCAGCAGGGCAAGGTGGCGGTCACGGACGCGCGGCTCCGGCCGGAGTGGACCGACGAGCGGGCCCGGATCACCGTCGAGGACCTCATGCGGATGCGCAGCGGGCTGGAGTGGGACGAGACGTACGCGCTCGGCACGCCGATCACCCGGATGCTCTACCTCGAGGACGACATGGCCGGCTACGTCGCGAGCCGGCCGCTGGCCCACCCGGTCGGCACCTGGCAGCAGTACTCCAGCGGGTCGACCAACGTGCTCTGCTCCGTGCTCACGCAGCGGGCGGGCGTCACGGCGGACCTGCCGCGGCGCGAGCTGTTCGCGCCGCTGGGCCTGACGTCCGCGGTGCTGGAGCCGGACGCGGCCGGCACGCCCGTGTGCAGCTCGTACCTGTGGGCCACGCCGCGGGACTGGGCGGCGGTCGGCCAGTTCGCGCTTCAGGACGGCGTGTGGGGCGGGCAGCGGCTGCTGCCGGTCGGCTGGATGAAGCGGTCCACGACCGTGCTGCCGGGCAGCGGTGAGGAGAAGGGGTATGCCGCGGGGTGGTGGGTGAACCGCGAGGCGGACGGGACGCTGGTGGACCCGGTCCTGCCCGCGGACGCCTACTGGATGAGCGGCCACGACGGGCAGAAGGTGGTCGTGGTGCCGTCGGCCGACCTCGTGGTGGCGCGGCTGGGGTTCAGCCCGACCATCGAGGACGACGCGGGGCTGCGGGTCTCCACGCTGGTCCGCGACCCGGTGGCCGCCACCCGCTGAGATCACCTTCACGGCCCACGTCGGTCATCGTGCGCCGGAGGCGGCCAGCGGACGCCGATGCCTTCCGGCCACGACGATTCCAGGTGGCTGCTGTGGCACGAACCGATCGCAATCGAGGTGGGGATGGTGCGTCGCTACCTGGTCGTCGCCAACCGGACACTGCAGGGCGAGGAGCTCGCGGCGGCGGTCCGCGACCGGATGGCGGCTGGGCCGTGCGAGTTCTGGGTCCTCGTGCCGGCGAGCCCAGTCCGGCGCCCACCATCACCTTGACGCGGCCGATCCGGTTGGCCAGCTGTCCGGCCGCCCAGGCTCCCAGGGCGGCGCCGAGCAGCCCGGAGGCCACCGAGAAGCCGGTCAGCGCGGACCCCATCGCGAAGTCCTTGCGGAGCGCGGTGACCGCACCGTTGATGACGGCGGTGTCGAACCCGAACATGAAACCGCCCAGTGCCGCGACGGACGCCAGGTGGACGGCTCGCGCGGTGTCGAACCGCTCCTCGGTCGCGGGCAGAGAAGGCATGGTGGCTCCCCCTGAGTTGAGATGGACGGTCGGCGAACCCCACCGGGCAGTATCACCGGCGCTGGGCTCGCGCGCCGTCCGGTGCGTCGGCCGACCCGGCCGAGATGTCCACCTCACCGGTCTCCACTGACGAATACCCACCTCGAGGGCGGCCAGCCACACCGGCGGTGCCGGAGGGTGCTGTGTGCCAAAATCCCTGGGATGGGCCCCGAGGTTGACTTCCCGCTGACGCCGGAGGAGCTGCGGGCCGTTGCCCGGTATGCCGTGGCGTGCGCCGAGCCGTCCCTCGTCCTCTTCGAGAGGGCCAGTCCCGGTGACCACCGTCCGGCGGCGGCCCTCGAGGCGGGCCGGGTGTTCGCCGACGGGGCGCCCCGGTCACGCCTGCAACGCACTGCCGCGGCGGCCGCCAACCGGGCCGCCACCGAGGCCAGGAGCGAGCCGGCCCGGCACGCGGCGTATGCCGCGGGCGCCGCCGCCGCCGCGGCATACCTCCATCCCCTGGCCACGGCCACACAGGTGCGTCACATCCTCGGAGCGGCGACCCACGCCGCCCGGGCCGCCGAGCTGGCGCGCGGCGACGACGCGGTGGTCGCGGAGTACGTGGTCACCGCTGCCGCCAAGCGCGCGACGCCGGTGGTCCTCGATGTGCTGAGCCGCTATCCGCGGGCGCCGGCAGGGCGCAGCCGGGTCGCGGTGCTCATGCGGCGGCTCGACAGCCTCCTGAGGGATCCGCCACCGACGCCCCGGGTCGTCGACGACCCGGGGCCGTTCTTCCACGGGACCCGGGCCGACCTGCGCCCTGGTGACCGGCTCACCCCGGGCCGGCGATCGAACTACGGCTCGCGCCGGACCGCCAACCACATCTACCTCACGGCCAGTGCCGACGGAGCCCCCTTGGCCGCCTCGCTCGCCCACGGGGAGGGGCCGCCACGGGTCTACCGGGTGGAGTCCCTCGGCGCCATCGAGGACGACCCGAACGTCACCGACAAGCGCTTCCCCGGGAACCCGACGCGGTCCTACCGGACCACGCAGCCGCTCCGGGTCATAGAGGAGGTGGTCGGCTGGGAGCCCCCTCCGCCGGACAGGGTTCGGGCGATTCGCGAGCGCACGGCCGAGCTCGCCGAGCTCGGGATCGAGGCGATGGACGACTGACACCACGGGCTGGGGCCGTGACACCTTGGCCGTCTCCCGACCCCTCCTCGGGTTCTCGATGAGCACGGGGCCGCCGGCACATCGACTGGGGGGCGCGCCGGACGTCGCTGCACCCGGAGTTCACGTCGGAGCGGGAGGATCGACCCGTGACCCCCGCTGGACTCGACCCGGAGTCGCGGCTGCTGCGCTCCTCGCTCGCCGCGCCGCCGCGCACCCTCGTCGACGTGCTCCGCCAGAGCGTGGACGAGCTGCCCGACGCGCTGGCGCTCGACAACGGCGTGGAGGTCCTGACCTATGCCGAGCTGGCCGACGCGGCCGACGCGGTGGCGGACACGTTGCGCGCGGCCGGCGTCGGTCTCGGGGACCGCGTCGGGGTGCGCATCCCGTCCGGCACCACCGACCTCTACGTGGCCATCCTCGGCACCCTCCACGCCGGCGCGGCCTACGTCCCCGTCGACGCCGACGACCCGGACGAGCGGGCCCGGCTGGTCTTCACCGAGGCGGAGGTCGACGCGGTCGTGGGCGCCGACCTCGTCGTCGAGCCACGGCGCCCCGGCGCGGAGCCGCTGGAGGCGGAGGCCCCCTCCCCCGACGACGACGCCTGGATCATCTTCACGTCCGGCTCGACGGGCCGGCCGAAGGGCGTCGCGGTCACCCACCGCTCGGCGGCGGCGTTCGTCGACGCCGAGGCCCGCCTGTTCCTGACGGACGCCCCCCTCGGTCCGAGCGACCGGGTGATGGCGGGGTTGTCGGTCGCCTTCGACGCCTCCTGCGAGGAGATGTGGCTCGCGTGGCGCTACGGCGCCTGCCTCGTGCCGGCGCCGCGCTCGCTCGTCCGCAGCGGGATGGACCTGGGCCCCTGGCTGGTGGCGAACGACGTCACGGTGGTCTCGACCGTGCCCACGCTCGTGGCGCTGTGGCCACCGGAGGCGCTCCGGGCGGTCCGGCTGCTCATCCTCGGCGGCGAGGCGTGCCCTCCCGAGCTCGGCGCCCGGCTGACGACGCCGGAGCGGGAGGTGTGGAACACCTACGGTCCCACCGAGGCGACCGTCGTCGCGTGCGGCGCACGGCTGACCGGAGAGCCGCCGGTGCGGATCGGGCTGCCGCTCGACGGCTGGGACCTCGCCGTCGTGGACGCGCTGGGCGGGCCCGTCCCACCCGGCACGACCGGGGAGCTCGTCATCGGCGGCGTCGGCCTGGCGCGCTACCTCGACCCCGAGAAGGACGTGGAGAAGTACGCGCCGATGCCCACCCTGGGCTGGGAGCGCGCCTACCGCAGCGGGGACCTCGTCCGCGACGACGGGGTGGGGCTGGTCTTCGCCGGCCGGGCCGATGACCAGGTCAAGCTCGGCGGCCGGCGCATCGAGCTCGGTGAGGTGGACAGCGCCCTGCTGGCCCTCCCGGGCGTGACCGGCGCGGCCACCGCGGTGCGCCGCACCGGGTCGGGCAACTCCCTGCTCGTGGGCTATGTCGCCACGGACGAGACCTTCGACCCCCCCGCAGCGATCGCCCACCTGCGCGCGACGATGCCGGCGGCCCTCGTCCCCCGCCTCGCCCGGGTCGAGGACCTGCCCACCCGGACCTCCGGCAAGATCGACCGCGACGCGCTGCCCTGGCCGCTGCCGACGGTCGACGCCGGGGCGCCGGTCGCCCTCGAGGGAACCGCCGGGTGGGTGCAGCAGCTCTGGGAGGACGTCCTGGGGGCCGTCGTGACCTCGGCGAAGGACGACTTCTTCGACGCCGGTGGCGGCAGCCTGACCGCCGCCCAGCTCGTCTCCCGGCTGCGGGCCCGCTTCCCGGAGGTGACCGTCGCCGACGTCTACTCCGCGCCGACGGTCGGCGCCCTCGCCGCCCTGCTCGACGCCATGTCCGCGCCCACGACGCAGACCAACGCCCGGGTCGGGCGCGTCCCCCGCGCCACCCAGGCCAGCCAGGTGGCGTCGGCGCTGCCGCTGCGGGCGATCAGCGGCCTGCGCTGGCTCACCTGGGTGTCGGCCGGGTGCAACGTGGCGTCCGCCCTCGGTGTCACGTGGGCGCCGACGGTGTCCTGGTGGTGGGTCGCGCTCGGCTGGGCGCTGCTCGTGGCCGCCCCCGGGCGGATGCTCCTCACCGTGCTCTGCGCCCGCGCGGTGCTGCGCGGGGTGCGGCCCGGGGCCAACCCGCGCGGCGGCCGGGTGCACCTGCAGGTGTGGCTCGCGGAGCGGATCGCCGACGAGCTCGGGGGCGCCACCCTGGCCGGGGCGCCGTGGATGCGCTACTACGCGCGGGCGCTCGGGGCCCGGGTCGGGCGCCACGTCGACCTGCACTCCGTCCCGCCCGTCACCGGGCTGCTCCGCCTCGACGACGGCTGCTCGGTGGAGATGGAGGTCGACCTCACCGGCCACTGGGTGGACGGCGACACGCTCCACCTCGGCGGGATCCACGTCGGCGAGGACGCACGGGTGGGCGCCCGGTCCACCCTGCTGCCCGGCGCGGACGTCGGGGCCCGCGCCGAGGTCGCCCCGGGATCGGCCGTCTTCGGCACCGTGCCCGCCGGGGAGTCCTGGTCCGGTGCCCCCGCCCACCGGGTCGGCCACGCCCGCGGACCCTGGACCGACCGCCGACCGGAGAACCGCCCGGCCTGGTTCGCGGCATACGCGCTGTCCGCGGTGGGCGTCTCGCTGCTGCCGCTGCTCGCGGTGGCCGCGGGGGTGGCCAGCGGCCTCCCACTGCTCCGGTATGCCGGCGGGCCGGGAGAGGCGCTGCTGCGCGCCCTCGCCTGGCTGCCGGTCGGCTCGCTCGTCGGGCTCGTCGGGCTCGTCGTGCTCGCGGCGCTGGTCGCCGGGCTCACCCGGCTGCTCGGCCGTGGCCTGCGCGGCGGCCACCACCCGATCCACGGCCGGGTGGCCTGGCAGGCGTGGACGACGGTGCGGCTGCTCGACGACGCCCGGACCTGGCTCTTCCCGCTCTACTCCAGCTCGCTGACCCCCGGCTGGCTGCGGCTGCTCGGCGCCCGGGTCGGACCGGGCGTCGAGGCCTCCACGGTGCTCCTCGTCCCGGGGCTCACCTCCGTGGGGGAGGGCGCCTTCCTCGCCGACGACACCCTGCTCGGGAACTACGAGCTCGGGGGTGGGTGGCTGCGGGTCGACGAGGTGAAGATCGGCAAGCACGCCTTCGTCGGCAACTCCGGGATGACCGCGCCGGGACGCAAGGTGCCGCGGCAGGGCCTGGTCGCGGTGCTCTCCGCCGCCCCCCGGCGCACCAAGGCCAAGCGCGGGACGTCGTGGCTCGGCAGCCCGCCGCGGCCGCTGCGCCGTGAGCGAGCCGAGGTCGACACCACCCGCACCACGCGCCCGGGGCGGCGGCTGCGCGCCGGGCGCGCGCTCGTCGAGGCGTGCCGCGTGGTCGCGGTGTGGGCGCACGTCGCCCTGGTCGTCCTCGTCGTCGCCGGGATCGTCACGGCGGTCCGAGCGCACCCGCTGCTCGCCGCGGTGCTCAGCGGCCCGCTGCTGCTGGCCGCCGGGGCGGTCGCGGCCGCGGTCACCTCCCTCGCGAAGTGGGCCCTGGTCGGCCGGCTGCGACCGGGTGAGCACCCGCTGTGGAGCTCCTTCGTGTGGCGCAACGAGCTGGCCGACACCTTCGTCGAGGTGCTCGCCGCGCCGTGGTTCGCCCGGGCGGCGACCGGGACGCCGGTGCTCAACCTGTGGCTGCGGTCCATGGGTGCCCGCATCGGTCGCGGGGTGTGGTGCGCGACCTACTGGCTGCCCGAGGGTGACCTCGTCACGCTGCGCGACGGCGCGACGGTCAACCACGGCTGCGTCGTCCAGACCCACCTCTTCCACGACCGGGTGCTGAGCATGGACACGGTGACCCTGAAGGAGGGCGCGACCCTGGGGCCGAACGGCGTCGTGCTCCCGGCCGCCGTGATCGGCCGGCACGCGACCGTCGGGCCGGTGTCCCTGGTCATGAGGGGCGAGGCGGTGCCCGACAAGACCCGCTGGATCGGCAACCCCATCGGCCCCTGGCTCGACGAGGACGACGCGGCCGCGGCCGCGGTCCCCGCCCCGGCGAGGGTCCCCGCCGAGGCTGCGGTCCCCGCCCCGGCGGCGAGCGGCGGGCGCGGGTGAGCGCGGTGAGCGACGAGGCAGGCGCGCCGGCGGCGGACGCCGCCGCGGACCGGGGTCCCGACCCACTGCTGCCGGGGCACGGCGACCTCGCCTTCGGCGTCGAGCACTACGACCTCGACCTGCGCTACTCCCTGGACGGCAACCACCTCGCCGGACGCGCCGTCCTCGACGTGCTGGTGGCACGGCATACCCGCCGCCTGCGCCTGGACCTGCACACCCTCGCCGCGAGCAAGGTGGTGCTCACCGGTGCCCGGCTGAGGCGCTGGGCCGCCCGGCGGGGGCGGCTCGTCCTGACCCTCGCCGACGAGGCGGCCCCCGGCACCCGCCTGCAGGTCCGTGTCACCTACGGCGGCGTGCCGCGGCCGGTCACCGGCCCGGACGGCGAGGCCGGCTGGGAGGAGCTCGCCGACGGGGTCATCGTCGCGTCCCAGCCGCACGGCGCGCCCTCCTGGTTCCCCTGCAACGACCGGCCGTCGGACAAGGCGACCTACCGGATCGCCGTCACCACCGCGTCGGACTACACGGTGGTCGCCAACGGGCGGCTCGTCGAGCGCCGCGCCCGCGCCAGCCGGACGACGTGGGTGTATGCCGCGGACGCGCCGATGGCGACCTACCTCGCGACCGTGCAGATCGGCCGCTACGTCACCCGGTCCCTCGACGGGGCCGGCGTGCCGATGACGCTCACCCACCCGGCGCGGCTGCGGGCGGCGGTGGCCGCCGGCTTCGCCCGGCAGGCGGAGATGGTGCGCACCTTCGAGCGCCTCTTCGGGCCCTACCCCTTCGACCGGTATGCCGTGGTCGTCACCGACGACGTGCTCGAGATCCCGCTGGAGTCGCAGGGCCTGTCGACGTTCGGCGCCAACCACGCACGGACCTCGTGGGACGCGCAGCGGCTGGTCGCCCACGAGCTGTCGCACCAGTGGTTCGGCAACAGCCTGACCCTCGCGCGCTGGCGCGACATCTGGCTGCACGAGGGGTTCGCCTGCTACGCGGAGTGGCTCTGGTCGGAGCACTCCGGCGGGCCGCCGGCGGCCGACCACGCGCAGCGGCACTGGCGGCGGCTGTCCCGCGCCCCGCAGGACCTCGTCCTCGCCGACCCGTCGGCCGAGGAGATGTTCGACGACCGGGTCTACAAGC
Source organism: Dermatophilaceae bacterium (assembly GCA_035633255.1). Classification (GTDB taxonomy): domain Bacteria; phylum Actinomycetota; class Actinomycetes; order Actinomycetales; family Dermatophilaceae; genus DASQFD01. The sequence goes on along the minus strand of DASQFD010000055.1, from coordinate 28,301 downwards.
GCGGGGCGCTGCTCCTGCACGCCCTGCGCCTCACCGTGGGGGACGAGGACTTCTTCGGGTTGCTGCGGGCCTGGGTGGCCGAGCACCGGCACGGGTCGGTGACCACGGAGATGTTCACCGCGTTCGCGCGGGAGTGCACCGGACGCGACCTCGACGACCTGTTCACGGCGTGGTTGCACCGCGGGCGCCTCCCGGAGCTGCTGGGGGAGGGCCGGCGCCGCCCGCTGTTCGGGTCGCCGCCCCGCTGGTGACGACGACGGCGGCCGGTGCGGGCGCCGCGAGGGCCAGGCAGCCGGCATACCCGGCCGGGAGGTCGAGGTCGGTCAGCCACAGCCGGTCCGGGTCCAGCCCGGGGCCGCTGCGGACCGCCGGGGCCGACGCGGGGTCGGTGACGACGAGCAGGCGCGGGTCCACGCGCAGGCCCGCGCCGGCGGCCTTGAGGACGGCCTCCTTGCGCGCCCACGTGCGAGCCCGCTGCCCCGGTGTCGCGGCCGACTCGGCCGGGTGGAGCGCGACGTCGGCGAAGCCGTCGAACGCCGTCCGGTCGGCCGCCTCGACGTCGATGCCGACCGGTCCGGCGTCGCTCGTCGCGGCGGCGACCAGGCCCGGAGCGCGGGCGAGCGAGAGCGAGAGCGAGAGGGGCACCGCTCGTGCGGCGAGCAGCACGGGGCGCCCGTGGTCGGCGGACCCGCACCCCGGACAGCTGCGGCCGATCCGCACGTCGCCGTCCTCGATGCCGAGGCGGGCGGCGACGGCGGCGCGCAGCAGGGCTCGGGCGACCGAGGGGTCCTCGCCGGGTGCCGCCAGGCGCCAGTGGACCCGGACCACCCCCGCGGCCCGCTCCGACATCGCCCCGGGGGCCCGCTCCTCGTCCTCCGAACCCGGCACCCCGCCATTGCAGCAGACGCCAGAATCCGCGAGCACCCGACGCTGCTGAGATGTACAACTGAGCGGTTCCCGCAATCATGGTGCGGCATGAGGGAGATCACCGTCAGCGGTGCCCGAGCCCGGCTGGCCGATGTCGTGGACGCCGCGCGCGTCGGGCACGACCCGGTGTACCTGACCCGTCGGGGGCAGCGGGTGGCCGCGGTGATCGACGCCGACGACCTCGACCGCCTGATCGCCTCGGCCGAGGACCTGGCCGACATCGAAGCCGCCAAGGCCGCCCGGGCCGAGATCGCCGACGGTGAGGCGACGATCCCCTTGGAGCAGGTCAGGGCCGACCTCGGACTGGCGTGACCCACCGGCTCTCGTCCTGGTGGTCGCAGTCGGCCACCGCCGCGACATCTATGGACGGCGCTGACCACCGCTCGGTCCTGCCGCTGCTGTGGCGTCGAGGGTCAGAGCGATAAGTGGAGACGGAGGGCGTCGTCGAGCTGGGCCATCTGATGGGCGGGAACCCTGCCAATGACCTGACCCAGGCGCTCCACGGATACCGAACGGATCTGTTCGCCCTGCGCCTTGGAGTCAACGCGAAGGCCGGTCTCCTCCGCGGTCAGCAGGACCTGGAACGGGTGGACCTGCGCGACGTTGCTGGTCACCGGCACGATGGTCACCAGCCCACGACCCAGCCTCGCGGCACTGGCATTGGCGCGGTCGTTACTCACGATGACCGCCGGGCGACGCTTGTTCGCCTCGCTGGCCCGGGCAGGATCCGGGTCACTCAGGCGAATCTCACCGCGCAGCATCGGCAAGCCCATCCGCAGTGGCGACCTCCCACGCGGTGGCCTCACCCGATGCCTGCCACTCATCCCACGCGGCCGCGTAGGCGTCCTCCAGCTCAGGGTCGCGCAGCATCCGGATGGCCTGCTGAATCGCGGCCGACCGCGACGGCACCCCCGCCGCGCGCACATATCGATCCAAGGCGGCGACGTCCTCATCGGACAGGCTGATGCTCAGCTTCACGCCGCTATGCTACTCGGGTAGTACCTGGTCTCCTACCTCAGTGGCTCTACCTCTTCTGCCGCCGATGGCCCGATCGGGCGTCACTCGAGCAGGGGCACCTCGAGGTCGTAGGCCAACACCACGGCGCGCGCCAGCTGCGCTTCCTGGTCACCGCTGAGATACCCGACGGTGCGTCCGAGGGCGTCGACGGGGACGGTGAGGACGTTGTCCAGGGAGATGGCGCAGTCGTGGTCCAGCCCGTTGGCGGGTCCTACCGGCACCTCGCTGGACAGGCCCTTGATCGTGCTGGTGATCGGGGCGATCGTCACCTTGGTCATCGCAGTCCGGGCTGCCTCCCGAGTGAGGACGAGGGCTGGCCGCGTTGTGTCGAGCCGGACCAGGCAGATCTCTCTCACTCGATCAGTCCTCGACCACGGCAGTGGTGGCAGTCCACTCGACCAGGCCGTCCAGGTCGTCCGCCGCACCGTGGACGCGCAGGGTCTGAGCGTCCTGCTCAGCGGCCAGTCGGCGCATCTCTCGTTCCACGGCGGACGCCACCAGGGCGGCCCTGCTCGGCGCCTTGCCCGTGGCAACGGTGCGGTCGAGGAAGGCGACCATCTCGTCGGGGAGTCGGACGGCGATCTGCGTGCTCATGTCGTCGAGGCTACCGTCTGCATCCCGGAATGGGATGCTCCCTCATGGGTCAGGCCTGGTCGCGGAGGTACCGCCCGAAGTGGGGCACCGTGAACGCGATCCGGCCCCGCTCGCCCGAGTAGATCAGGCCCTTCTTGAGCAACGCGTCCCGCGCCGGGGAGAGGGACTGCGGCTTGCGCCCCAGGTGCGCCGCCACGTCCGACGTGGGCACGGACTGCACCTCGTCGAGCTCGACCCGCCCCTCCTCCGCCAGCGCCGCGGCGACGTCGGCCATCGCCCGCAGGTACTCCCGCTCCCCCGGCGTCGCCCGCTCGAAGCGCGACCCGAAGAACCCCACGGCGAGCTCCGCCCCGGCCTCCGGCGCCGCAACCCGCACGTCGTCCCCGGTGATCGGCGAAGCCGGCGCGAGGTCCCACACCGCCTTGCCGTACGCCTGGACGAAGTACGGGTACCCGCCCGTCACGGCATACAGGGCGTCGAGGGCCTCCGGCTCGTACGCCGCGCCCTCCTCCTCGGCCGGGGCGACCAGCGCGCGGTCCGCCGCTGCGCGGTCCAGCCGGTCGATGCGTGAGTAGCGGAACAGCCGCTCGGAGTAGGACTTCGACGCAGAAAGCACCGCCGGCAGGTGCGGCAGGCCGGCACCGACGACGATCACCGGGAGGCCGGACTGGCTGATCTCGTGGGCCGCGGCGCACAGCGCGGAGACGTCGTCCGGGCCGAGGTCCTGCATCTCGTCGAGGAAGACGGCCACGCCTCGACCGGTGTCGGCGGCCAGCCCTCCCACGTCGCTGAGCAGCTCGACGAGGTCGATCTCGACGTCGCCGGAGTCGGCGCGCCCGGCCACCGCGGGGGCGTCGATGCCGGGGCTCCACCGGTCCCGCAGCCGCCCCCCGGCCGGCGGCCCCGACTCGCGCTGGGCGAAGGAGCGCACCACCCCGAGCACGTGCCTGACGTCGTCCTCCTGCGGGTGCCCGAGCTCGCGCACCGCCTGGTGCAGGGCCGACGCGAGGGGCCGGCGCAGCGACTGCTCCGGCCGCGCCTCCAGCTTGCCGGTCCCCCACCCGGCCCGCACCGCCGAGGAGCGCAGCGCGCCCAGCAGCACCGTCTTGCCCACCCCCCGCAGCCCGGTCAGGACGACGGACCGCTCGGGTCGGCCCCGGGTGACCCGCTCCAGCACCACGTCGAACGCCCGCAGCTGGTCGTCACGGCCGGCGAGCTCGGGCGGGCGCTGCCCCGCACCGGGCGCGTACGGGTTCCGGATGGGGTCCATGATCGGACCGTATCCGCCTATCTAGCCTTTCCGGCATACATCCCCATACGTCGGTATGCCGTGTCGCCCCGGCCGCGCGGCCGACGAAGCAGGCTCGGGAGCCGGTTCGTCACTCGCGAGCCTGTTCAAACGGGCTCGCGAGTGCGGAGCAGGCTCGCGAGCCGTGTCCGCAGGGGCCGGCGGGGCGGCGCGGGGTCAGCGCCGGGAGCGGCGCCGGACGAGGTGGCCGACCACGCCGGGCAGCCAGCCGGTCTCCCCGCGCATCCACCGCGCGGCGACGAGGTTGGCCGGCACGACCACGAACGACCCGCCGATGCCCCCCGCCACGCCCAGGTCGGTCCCGAAGACGTCGGTGACCACGGCCCAGTCGAGGTCGGTGTGGCGGCGCAGGTGCTCGCCGACGCCGATGGCGTACCGCTCCACGACGGCCGCGTGGTCCGGCCGGCTCCCCTCCCGGCCCGCCGACCACGCCGTGTATGCCGTGTCGTAGCCGGCGCCCAGCGACGCCGGGTCGTCGACGTCCACCCCTTCCGCGGCCAAGGCGGCCAGGCCGGCGGCGATCCGGGCGCGCTCGGTGTCCGTGATCGGGGAGCTCCTCGGCCGCAGGGCCGCCTCGTCGTCGGTGTCGAGCGCGGCCGGCCCGTCCGCGCCGTGGTCGAGGGCCGTCACTTCCGCCTGGTCGGCGGACAGCGCCTCGTGCTCGGTGCGGCCGCGCCGACCGAAAAGGCCCACCCTCACACCACCGACGGGGCGCCGGCGTCGGACTCGAGCGGCTTGCCCGCCGCCTGCCAGGCCAGCATGCCGCCGTCGAGGTTGGCGACGTCGTAGCCCTGCTGCGCCAGCCACGGCAGCGTGCGGCTCACCCGCCCGCCGCTGCGGCAGGTCACGACCATCGGGCCGTCGGAGTCGTCGGGAAGCTCACCGAGGCGGGCCGGCAGCTCACCCATCGGGATGTGCACGGCACCGGGGGCGTGTCCACGGTCCCACTCGTCCTGCTCGCGGATGTCGAGGAGCACGGCGTCGTCGGGCAGGTCGGTCACGGCAATCTGCGCGAAGTCGTCCATCCCGACATTGTGCCGCCTTCGGCCCCGACACCGGGTCGTGCCCATGGGCAGGGCAGCCGGGTGCGGCGGTCACGAAGCTGCCTATTGGCAGCAAAGTCACCACGTGCCACTTGGCGGGAGACCACCTCGCCTACTTGAGGAACTTGCTCGTCCTCCGGTCGGCGAGCGGCTTCCCGCCGGTCTGGCAGGTCGCGCAGTACTGCAGCGCCGAGTCCGCGAACGACACCTCGCGCACCACGTCCCCGCACTCCGGGCACACCTCCCCGGCCCGCCCGTGGACCCGCATCCCCGCCCGCTTGGCGTCCTTGAGCTCCTTGGCCGGCTTCCCCGTCGCCGTGCGCACGGCGCCGGCGAGCGTGCCGCGCAGTGCGGCATACAGGCGCGTCACGGTCTCGGGGGGCAGGGTGGCGGCGATGGCGAACGGGCTCAGCCGCGCCACGTGCAGGATCTCGTCGGAGTAGGCGTTGCCGATGCCGGCGATGACCGACTGGTCGCGCAGCACCCCCTTCACCTGGGCGCGCCGCCCGGCCAGGATGCCCGCGAAGACCGCCTCGGTGAAGTCGTCCGCCAGCGGGTCCGGCCCCAGGGTCGCCACGCCGGGCACCTCCTGCGGGTCGTTGACCACGTAGGCCGCGAGCCGCTTCCTCGTGCCGGCCTCGGTGAGGTCGAAGCCGGAGCCGTCGGAGAGGCGCACCCGCAGCGCGATCGGCGACTTCCCCGGCCGCAGCACCGTCGTCGGCATCGCGTCCGACCACCGCAGCCACCCGGCCCGCGCGAGGTGGAAGACCAGGTGGGTGCCGCCGCAGTCGAGGTCGACGAACTTGCCGTGCCGCGCCACCCCCGTGACCGGCGCCCCCACCAGCGTCTGCGGGGGCGGGGCGAAGGTCTTGAGCACCGAGATCGACCCGAGCTCGACGCCGGTCACCCCCAGCCCGTCGGTGCGCTCGGCGAGGAAGTCCACCAGCGCCTGCACCTCCGGCAGCTCCGGCACGGCTCAGCCCGCCAGCACCGGTCGCAGGGCCCGGGCCAGCGCGAACCCGTCGGGGGCGCGCACCACCGGCACGGACAGCTCCGCGGTCGGCACCGGGGCGAGCTGGTCGGCACCCACCGGCATACCGCTCGAGAGCACGTGCTCACCGGTGGACAGCTCACGGATGGCGATGGCGCGCAGTGCGTCCGGGCGCCGGGCGGCGAACTCGGTGTAGATCCTCGGGTCGTGCTGGCCGTCGTCGCCGACGAGCAGCCACCGCACGTGCGGCAGCTCGCGCGCCAGCCGGTGCAGGCTGGAGCGCTTGTGGTCCTGCCCCGAGCGGAACCACCCGGTGTTGGTCGGGCCCCAGTCGGTCAGGAGCATCGGTCCGGGCGGGTAGCCGTTGCGCCGGAGGAAGCGGGTCAGCCAGGGCGCGGTGTTCCACGCGCCCGTCGAGAGGTAGAGGAACGGCGCCCCGGGGTGCTGCGCCGCGAGCGACCGGTAGAGGGTCGCCATCCCCGGCACGGCGCGGCGGGTGCCCTCGGTCCGCAGGAAGGTGTTCCACCCCGCGATCAACGGCCGCGGCAGCGAGGTGGAGAGCACGGTGTCGTCGATGTCGCTGACCACCCCGAAGGCGGTGTCGCCGATGACGAGCACCGACGCCTCGGTCGCGACGGCGTCCGGCGAGTCCAGCTGCACGCTGTGCCAGCCCGGGTCCAGCCCGTGACCCCGCACGGTGACGTCCACCAGGCCGCTGCGGTCGGTCATCGTCGTCACGCGCTGGTCGCCCACGCGCACGAAGACGGGGACGCCGATGGCGGGCGAGGTGACGAAGGCCCGCCAGCCGCGGGTCTCGTCCTCGGCGGTCTTCAGCTCGCGCGGGCTCGCCCCGGCGTCGCCGGCGGCGTGCCGCTCCGGGTTGCGGCTCAGCAGCACCCGGCCGAGCACCCGCACGAAGTCGGCGCCGCCGTAGCCGGTGTGCGGGATGATCTTCGTCCGCCACCCGCGCTCCCGCAGGGTGTCGGTCAGCCTCCGGTGCCACGCGTCCTCGAAGATGGCGGCGGCATGGGGGCGTGCCATGGTGCGACTCTAGGGCAACGGGTATGCCGTCCGGCCGCCCGCGTGGGGCCCCTCGGTCTCCGCTCCCCTCCGCTCCCCCTCGTCGCCGCGGCCGGCCGGCGCTGCGACGATGGGCCGCGTGACGGCCACCGTCCGCAAGTCCGCGTCGGGGGTCCCGGCGCGCTACTTCCGCTGGGAGGCGGCGGGTCTCCGGTGGCTGGGTGCGGCGGTGGACGGAGGCGGCGCCCCGGTGGCGCGGGTGCTCGAGGTCGGCGCCGACCACCTCGACCTGGAGCGGCTGGAGCCGGCCGCCCCGACCACCGGGGCGGCCGAGGTCCTGGGTCGCGGGCTGGCGGCCACCCACGATGCCGGCGCCACGGCATACGGGGTCGGTCCGGACGGCTGGGAGGGTGACGGCTACCTCGGCCCGCTCGAGGAGCCGCTGCCGCTGGGGCTGGCCGCGAGCACCACGTGGGGGGCCTTCCACGCCGAGCACCGCATCCGGGCGGTGCTGCGGCTCGGGCGGGACCGCGGCACCTGGTCGGCGGGCGACGCGCGCGTGCTGGAGGCCCTCGCGGCGCGGCTCGAGAGGGGCGAGCTGGACGACGACGACCGGCCGGCGCGGCTGCACGGCGACCTGTGGTCCGGCAACGTCCTGTGGACCAAGGCGGGGGCGGTGCTCCTCGACCCCGCGGCGCACGGCGGGCACCGCGAGACCGACCTGGCGATGCTCGCGCTCTTCGGCGCCCCGCACCTGGACCGGGTGCGGGGCGCCTACGCCGAGGTGCACCCGCTCGCCGAGGGGTGGCGGGAGCGGGTCCCGCTCCACCAGGCGCACCCCCTCATGCTCCACGCGGTGCTCTTCGGCGGCGGGTACGCCGGGCAGGCCGTCCGCGCCGCGGGGCGGTACGCCTGAGGACGACTGCGGTCGCGCCACGGCACACTCGCGGGATGCTGCTCTCCCGCCTCGTCGAGGCCGCCGAACGGCTGGGTGCGACCCGGTCGCGCACCACGAAGGTGCAGGTGCTGGCCGGGCTGCTCGGGGCCTGCCCGCCCGAGGAGGCCGAGGCGGTGGTCGGGCTGCTCCTGGGGCGGCCGCGGCAGGGGCGGGTCGGCGTCGGGTGGCGGCTCCTCGCCGCGGCGCGCGCCGAGGCGGAAGCGGGGCCTCCCGACGCGAGCCTGAGCGCGGTCCCCGTTTCGGCCGAAGCCCCGGACCCCCAGACCCTGACGGTGGCCGAGGTCGACGCGACGCTGACCACGCTCGCCGCACTGGCCGGCCCCGGGTCGGCGAGCAGGCGGCACACCGTGCTCGTGGACCTCCTGACCCGGGCGGCACCCGAGGAGCGGGACCTCCTCGTCCGGGCACTGACCGGCGAGGTGCGCACCGGCGCCCTCGACGGGCTGGTGACCGACGCGCTGGCCGCCGCGGTCGGGCGCCCGGCCGCCACGGTGCGGCGTGCCGTCATGCTCACCGGCAGCCTCGGTGGCACCGCGCGGCTGGCCCTCACCGACCCCGATGCGCTCGATGGCGTCGGGCTCACCGTCGGCGTCCCGGTCCACCCGATGCTCGCGTCGACGGCGACCGACCCCGGGGCCGCCCTCGCCGTCACGGGCGAGGCGTCCGTGGAGCACAAGCTCGACGGCGCGCGGATCCAGGTGCACCGGCGCGGCGACGTGGTCGGCGTCTGGACCCGCAGCCTCGCGGACGTCACGCCGCGGGTGCCGGAGATCGTGCAGGTCGTGCGATCGCTGCCGGTCACCGAGGTGATCCTCGACGGCGAGACCCTGGCGCTCGACGAGTCCGGGGCACCGCGGCCGTTCCAGGACACGATGAGCCGGTTCGGCGCCGACGCGGTCCGCGAGCAGGTGCTCTCACCGTGGTTCTTCGACGTCCTCCACGTCGACGGCCGCGACCTCGTCGACGAGCCGCTCCGGCACCGGCTCGAGGTGCTCGAGCGCATCGCCCCCGGCCACCGGGTCCCCGGCGCCGTCACCGACGACCCGGAGGTCGCCCAGCGGGTCCTCGAGGAGGCGCTGCGGGCCGGGCACGAAGGGGTGGTCGTCAAGGGCGTCGACTCGCCCTACGCCGCCGGCCGGCGCGGCCGGTCCTGGCTGAAGGTCAAGCCGGTGCACACCGTGGACCTCGTGGTGCTCGCGGCCGAGTGGGGGTCGGGGCGGCGGCGCGGCTGGCTCTCCAACCTGCACCTCGGTGCCCTCGACCCCGATGGCGCACACGGGCCGGCGGGCGGCTTGGTCATGGTGGGCAAGACGTTCAAGGGGCTCACCGACGAGCTGCTCCGATGGCAGACCGAGACCTTCCCGCGCCACGAGGCCGGCCGGAGCGCCGGCGTGGTGCACCTGCGGCCCGAGCTCGTCGTCGAGGTCGCCCTCGACGGGGTGCAACGCTCCCCGCGGTATGCCGGGGGGCTGGCCCTGCGCTTCGCCCGCGTCCGCCGCTACCGCCCGGACAAGACGCCGGCCGAGGCCGACACCATCGGCGCGCTGCGGGCACTGCTCCACTCCTGAGCGTCGACGCGAGGCCGCGGATTCGGGCGTCAGTGGCCGGTGTCGCGGATCTCGTCGAGGCGGGCGCGCACGATGTCGGCGACGAGGTCCGCCGGGAGGGGCCGGTCCGCCGTGAAGTGGATGGCGCCCTTGGTCCGGCGAAACGCCTCCAGCCGGTCGGCGAAGCGCTCGATGATGCCGCCGCTCATCGGGTAGAGGCTGCAGCCCCCACGTCGCGGGCCGTACCCGAGGAACGGCCGGCCGAGCCGGAAGCACGGCAGGCCGTAGGCGATGCCCTCGTCGGCCTCGGGCACCAGCTCCCTCACCTGCGACCGCAGCGTCAGCAGCGCGGACCGCTCGGGCTCCGGGACCGCCCCGAGCACCGCGTCGACGTCCCGAGCAGCAGTGGAATCGCTCATGGCGGGCATCCTGCCGCACCGGCCGAGGTCAGAGCAGGCGGTGCATCGCGTCGATCGCCCCGCGCAGGTAGTCCGCCACCACCCGGCGCTCCCCCTCGCTGAGCCGCGAGTCGAGCGCGTCCAGCGCGGCGAACATCGGCACCAGGTGCCCGAGCACCTCCTCGCGCCCCGACGGGGTCAGGACCACCTGCGTGCGACGCCCGTCGCTCGGGTGCGGCTCCCGCACCACGTGGCCGCGAGCGCACAGCCGGTCGACGATCCCGGACGACGCGGCGGAGGTCACCCGAAGGACCCGCGCCAGCTCGACCGGGCCCACGGGGCCGCGCATCAGGTGCTCGAGCGTGGTCAGCTCGTGGTGCGTGAGCGCCGCCCGCGCCGCGACCGCGGGCGGCACCGCGGCGGACACGTCGATGAGCTCCTTGAGTGCCCTCAGCGACTCCGTCCGCCGCCACTGCTCCACGTATGCCGTGTGCGGCCGCTCGGTCGGCGGCTCCGGCGTCGGCCGCTCCGGCGTCGGCGGCTCCGGCGCCGCCTTGCCAGAGTCACTCACCATGTGAGTAACCTACTGAGCGAAAACCCTGCAGGCCACCCTCCACCGCGAAGTGAGCCGGAATGTCCCTCGCCAACCTCTTCCTCCAGCGTCGCCGAGCCTGGGTCGTCGCCCTGGTGGCGCTGCTCCTCGGCATCGCCGGGATCGTGCTGGTCGGCGAGGCGGAGAGCTCCCCGACCGCCACCCAGAACCTGGCGGCCGGCACCGACTCCACGAAGGTCGTCGAGCTGCAGGCGCGGCTGCCCCAGGGTGACGACTCCACCGCCGTCGTGGTGTGGAGCGCGGACGCGGGGACCCTCTCGGAGTCCGCGGTGGCGACCATCGACGCCGAGTACACCGCGCAGCTCCAGGCCGTCGCCGAGGAGTCTCCGGCCGCCGGCGGCCCGCCGACGGCCGCAGGCCCGCCGGCCGCCGCAGGCCCGCCGGGGGCCGAGCAGCCGGGGCCGCCGGGCGCGGTGGTCGCCGAGGACGGCACCGCCGCCATCGGGGTCGTGCCGGTCGCCGCCCAGGGGGACGAGGCCAACGCCGAGGCGGTCACGGCCCTGCGCGCCGAGCTCCGCGAGGCCGCCCCGGACGGGGTGACGGTCCAGGTCACCGGCCCCGCTGCCGTGCGGGCCGACCTGGGCGCGGTCTTCGAGGGCGCCGACACCCGGCTGCTCCTCGCGACCGCCGGCATCGTGGCCCTGCTGCTCCTCATCACCTACCGCAGCCCCATCCTCTGGGTCATCCCGCTCGTCACCGTCGCGATCGCCGACCGGCTCGCCGTGGTCACCGCGACCCAGGCCCTGTCCGCCCTCGACATGAAGTGGGACGGCTCGACGACCGGGATCCTGTCGGTCCTCGTCTTCGGCGCCGGCACCGACTACGCGCTGCTGCTCATCTCGCGCTACCGCAACGAGCTGCGCCGCACGCAGGACCGGTATGCCGCGATGCGCCAGGCCCTGCGCCACTCCGGCGAGGCGATCCTCGCCAGCTCGACCACGGTCGTCCTCGGCGTCCTCACGCTGCTGCTCTCCCTCGTCCCCACCACCCGAAGCCTCGGCCTCGCCTCGGCCGTCGGCGTCCTCGTCGCGATGGTCTTCGCCCTCGTCGTGCTGCCGGCCGTGCTGGTCCTGTTCGGCCGCTGGGTGTTCTGGCCGCTCGTCCCGCGCGTCGGCCAGACCCAGCTCGTCGACAGCGACCGGTCGCTCTGGCGGCGGGTCGGCAACGCCGTCGCCCGGCGGCCGTTCGTCTTCGTCGTCGGCACGGTGACCCTCCTCGTGGTCATGGCCGGGGGCCTGACCCAGGTCACCACCGGCCTCTCCGAGAGCGACCAGTTCCTGCAGAAGCCGGAGGCGATCGCGGCCGCCGAGCGGCTCGCCGAGTCCTTCCCCGCCGGCACCTCCGACCCGGCCGTCGTGATCACCCCCGAGGCGGAGGCCTCGCGGGTGGTCGATGCCGCCGCCGCCGTCCCCGGTGTGGCCTCGGCCGCCCCGTCCCGCTCCGGCGACGGGCTGACCCAGGTCGACGTCGTCCTGGAGGCCGGCTCCGGCACCGACGAGGCCAAGGAGGCGGTGCGCGACCTGCGGGCCGCGCTGGACGGCATACCGGACACCTACGTCGGGGGCAGCGAGGCCGAAGGCATCGACACCGCGGACGCCGCCGCACGGGACCGGCTGGTGATCTTCCCGGTCATCCTCGGGCTGGTGCTGGTCGCCCTGTTCGTCCTGCTGCGGTCGGTGGTCGCGCCGCTGGTCCTCGTGACGACCGTGGTGATGACCTACCTGGCGGCCCTCGGGGCCTCGCACTGGATCTTCACCGGGCTGTTCGGGTTCGACGCCCTCGGCGACGCCGTGCCGCTGTTCTCCTTCCTCTTCCTCGTGGCGCTCGGCGTGGACTACAACATCTTCCTCGTCACCCGGGCGCAGGAGGAGTCCGAGGGCCACGGCCCGCGCTACGGCATGCTGCGCGCGCTGGCCGCGACCGGTGGGGTCATCACCAGCGCCGGCATCCTGCTCGCCGCCGTGTTCGCGGTCCTCGGCGTGCTGCCGCTCGTCGTGCTCGCGCAGATCGGGACGGTCATCTGCCTCGGCGTGCTGCTCGACACCCTGGTCGTGCGGACCGTGCTCGTGCCGTCGATCGCGGTGCTCCTCGGCGAGAGGTTCTGGTGGCCCCGCAAGGTCGGTGACCCCGAGCTGGACCGCATCGAGGTCGACCACGAGCAGCCGCTCGCGCCGACGTCGACGGCGTGACGCTCCGGCGCCCGCGCGACCCCCGGTCGTGGGGGACGCTCGGTCGAGGTCGACGCTCAGTTGAGGTTGGCGCCACCGGGATAGGGCTGCGGCGGCACGACCCTGAACCGCCCGGCCAGCGCCTGCTCCCGCCTGAGCAGCCCGAGCACCAGCCGCAGCCGCGAGGGTGCGTCCGGCGCCTCGAGCACCGCCTGCCGCTCCCGCGGCTCGAGCGCGGTGTGCTCGGCGGCCCGGTACGCGAGGCGCTGCGGGGTGTCGCGGAGCTCCACCGCGTCGATGCCCAGGACCTCGCAGTATGCCGCGTGCGCGGCCACCAGCTGGCCGGCCAGCCGGGCGGTGGCCGGGTCGTCGGCGCCGGCCCCGTCGTCGAGCCAGGTCACCAGCCCGGTCGTGTAGGGCGTGCCGGCCGTGTGGTCCACGGCGTCGAAGGAGAAGCGCCGGGTCCCGGTGCAGACCACCTGGACGATGGGCTGCCCACCGCGTGAGTCAGCGAGCACCGCGTCGATGCGCGCCTCGCACCCGACCGTTGCCAGCTCGGAGGCACCCTCGGCACCGACCTCGTAGCCCTTGCGGATGGCGACGATCCCGAAGCACCGGTCGTCCTCCCCGCGCCCGAGCAGCTCCTCCATGAGCACGAGGTAGCGCGGCTCGAAGACCTGCAGCGGCAGCCGGGCCCCGGGGAAGAGGACGGTGCCGAGCGGGAAGAGCGGCAGGGACGGCATACCTGATTGTCACCCACGGGCGGGGCGGCGACCGCACCCTCCCGGCGACCGGCCGGTCAGAGGAAGTCGAGCGGGTCGAACTCGGCGATCGGGATGACCCGCAGCCGGGGCAGCGGGGAGGTGAATGCCTCGACGTCGTACTCCAGGTCGAACAGCTCCAGACCGTCGTCGACCAGCTCGCGGAACCGTGCGTTGCGGAACTCGCGGAAGCCGACGACCGCCACCCGGCGGCCGTCGCACACCTCCTCCACCTGCGGCGCGAAGTCGCCGTCGTTGCTGACGAGCATGACGTCGTCGTCGCGGTCGCGCAGCGCGCGGAGGGTGCGCTGGATGGCGATGTCGACGACCTTCTCGTCCGGGGCGCCGGTCAGCGGGACCGGCCGGTAGCCGATCGAGACCAGCGCCTGGATGAAGGACATCGGCAGCTCACCGTTGCTGGCGAGGAAGAACAGCCCCTTGACCGGCTGCTCCCACTCGCGCTCGGCGAACCGGAGCAGGCGGTCCCAGCGCGGGCGCTCCTCGGGGTGCGGCCGTCGGCCGAGGATGGAGGAGCCCAGGGTGGCGTCGACGTTCTCGCCGTCCACGAGGACGTACGTCGTGGATGACTGCTCCTCGTCCATGCCCGCACCCTAGACCGCTGCGGACGCGGCCCGGCCGGGCCGGGGTGCCTCAGCGCGACGCCGCGCGCATCCGCTGGGCGTCCGGCTCCCGGGTCGGGACGACGGTCGGTGCACCGCCGGTGGCGCGGGCGCCCTCGGTGACCTGCCGCGTCTCGGCGATGCACTGCGTGAGCAGCGCGACGAGGCGGGCCGGGCCGTCGGGGATGCACGCGACGGCCAGGCCCTCCACGGCATACGCGACGATGCGGGGCGCGGTCTGGCGGCGCAGCGCCCGGTCGGCGACGAGGGTGTCGCGGGCGTAGCGACGGGCCCAGCGCTCGGCGTGCGGCGCGGCGCGGAACGCACCCGCGATGGCCGCCCGCAGCTGCCGGGCGTGCGGGGTGTCCATCTCGGACAGCCTGCGGTCGCAGGTGAGCAGGCCCACGGCGAGGACGTTCTGCCGGTCGCCCGGCGCGACCGGGAGGGCGGCGACGGCCGCGCGGGTGGCGATGGTGAGGTCGATGAGCAGGTCGTCACCGACGAGGCCGACGACGTCGGGGATGGAGGTCACCAGCTGCGACCGGTCGGCGTCGGGGACGGTGTCGTTGACCATGCGCGCCAACGAGGCGAGCAGCGGGTGGGTGCAGCGCGGGTGGTCGCTCCACCGCTCCCCGGCGAGGTAGGACGCCATCTCCATGAAGCAGGCGCCCTTCCTGGGGTTGCGGTGCCGCCCGGCACCGAGCACGGGGACGAGGTCGGGGAACGACGGTGCTCCGGTCATGAGGTCTCCACCACGCGCTGTCCGCGGGCACTTCCCCCACGGTCCGGACTCTCAGTGTGCGACCGGATCCGCTGTCGCGCCAGAGGTCGGGGCGGACGAATCGGCGGGCACGGGAGTAGCGTCCGGGGATGGGGAGCCAACGGCCGCAGGGGCGCACGAGCTCGACCTCCGCCGGGTCCGACCCGCCCGCCGGCGCGCAGCGTGGGGCGGGCGGGCCCGCCGCCCCCCTCGCGGCCGAGGAGCCGGCGCGGTCCGGCGGCCTCCGGAGCCGGGCGACGACGGAGCCGCCCGATGAGCTCGAGCTCGACGAGCGCGAGCGCCGCAAGAGCCCCCACCGCAAGCCCGCCGGACCCGACCGCGAGCGGGTCGCGGGCGCCGAGCCGGTCGCGCCGCCGCCCGACTCGCCGCCGCCGACGGACCCCCGCTGATGGCCGCCCCCCGCCTCGCCGTGACGGGCAACCTCGGGCTCGACGACACCGCGACCGGCACCCAGACCGGGACGGTGGGCGAGCCGTCGCTCGCGGCCTCCTCCCGCGGGCGGCTGGTCACCGGCAACTGGTATGCCGCGTGGTCGCCCGACGCCGGCGCCTCCTGGGAGCTCGCCGACCCCTTCACCGCGTTCCCCGCGGACCGCGGGCGGTTCTGCTGCGACCAGGTCTACGACGGGCAGGACCGGTGGCAGCGGGCCGTGGTCCTGCGCTACCCGCTGGCCGAGCTGCGCCGGTCCCGCCCCGTCACCCGACGGCACTGGGCGAGCACGTCGGCGGGGTCGCTGCGCTTCGTGGCCGGCGCCGGGGACACGATGTGGTTCGGCAGCACCGACGCGGCGCGGCGGTCGGTGCGGCTCTTCGCCTGGCCCGACTCCTCCGAGCAGGTGACCTCATGGGCGGTGCGGGTCACCCCGTGGGACGACCGCGACTACACCTCCGCCGGGCCGGGTGGCTCCCCCTGGCTCTCCCGGGCCGACGACCGGATCACCGGGGCCTGGCGGGCCGGCGGACGCCTCGGCTTCCTGTGGTCGGCCGGTCGGTCGGCGGGGCGGCCGCACCCCTACGTGCGGGCCGCGGTGGTTGACGAGGCCACGCTGCGGGTGCTCGCCGAGCCGGACCTGTGGAGCACGACGGGGGCCTGGGCCTATCCCGCGGCGGCGCCCAACCGCCGCGGCCGGGTCGGCATCACGGCGTTCTTCGGCGGGCCGACCCACCCGGCGCACGCGGTCGGGGTGCTCGACGAGGAGGCCGGCCGGTGGGTCACGACCACCACCGCGACCTCGACCCACGGGCCGGGACAGGGCAAGTGGGGGGACTACCTCACCATCGCGGCCCATCCCACCCGGCCCACGTCGTGGGTGGCGTCCGGCTTCACCCTGCAGGGCGGGTCGGACCGCCGGAACATCGAGCCGCGCGTGGTGACCTTCCGCGCGTAGCCGGCCGGCCGGCATACCCGGTCACGGACGTGGAGCCCACGTCCCGTGCGAAGGCGGGCGGCGGGCGGCAGGCGGCAGGCGGCCTGGTGGCGGCGGGCGGCAGGCGGCCTGGTGGCGGCGGGCGGCCGGCCGCTCAGGTGGGGCGCCGGACGACGCGCACGGCGGCGTGCGGACAGCCGAGCACCAGGTCGCGCACCCGGGGAGGTGAGAGCCCACCCGACCCTCACTGGACCAGTGATCCACGTCACACCGCAACCGGTGACGGCGTCGCACCGGCACACCAGCTCGTCAACCCGGGGGTTGACGACCGGGGAGGCGCGGTCTACCGTTCTCAACCATCCGGTTGAGGAGGGCACGTGGGTGACCAGCTGTCGAAGGTGTTCACGGCGCTCGCCGACCCGACCCGGCGCGACCTCGTCGGCCGGCTGGCCGAGGGCGACGCGACGGTGGGCGAGCTGGCCGCGCCGTACGACGTCAGCGTGCAGGCCGTCTCCAAGCACCTGAAGGTGCTCGAGGACGCCGGCCTGGTGACCAAGCGCCGCGAGGCCCAGCGCCGGCCGGTGCACCTCGAGGCCGAGGTGCTCGACCTGATGACCGGGTGGGTCGAGCGCTACCGCCGCCGCGCGGAGGAGCGCTACTCCCGCCTGGACACCGTCCTCGCCCACCTGCAGGACGAGACCACCGACAGCGACAGCGACACCGGCACCAGCACCAGCACCAGCACCAGCACCGGCACACCACGAGAAGGAGCAGCCTCATGACCTCCGCCGACACCACTGCCATCCCCCGCGCCAGCATCGAGGCCGACGAGCGGGTCCCGGTCATCCGGATCACGCGCGACTTCGCGGCGACCCCCGAGCAGCTGCTCCGCGCGCACACCGACCCCGCGCTGTTCGCGCGCTGGGTCGGCCCGGACGGGATGGACACCCGCATCGACCACTGGGAGGCCCGCACCGGCGGCAGCTGGCGCTACGTGGCCGGCCGGGACGGTGAGGAGTTCGGCTTCCGGGGCACCTTCCACGAGGTTCGACCGGACCGGATCGTGCAGACCTTCACCTGGGAGGGGCAGCCGGACGGTGTGGCGCTGGAGAAGCTCCTCTTCGAGGACCTCGGCGACGGGCGCACCCGCCTGCACGCCTCGTCCCTCGTCGACAGCTTCGAGGAACGTGACGCCTGGCTGCGCAGCGGCATGGAGGTCGGCGTGGACGAGGGCTACGCGAAGCTCGACGCCCTCCTGGCCGCCGGGGCGGTCTGACCGGTGGCCGACCAGACCGAGTCCGCCCACACCGAGCCCGCCCACGACGACCAGGGAGCCGGTATGCCGGACCGGCGCCCCCCAGCGGACCGGCACCGTGCCGTCGCGGGCACCGTGCCGTCGCGGGCACCGTGACCGAACGGGTGCTCGGCGTGCGTGACTGGGAGGCGCCGACGCCGGTAGCCGGGTGGGTCGCCCGCGACGTCGTCCGGCACCTCACGACGTGGTTCCCGGGCTTCCTCGCGGGGGCGCCGGGGTGGAGCTGGACCGCGGCCCGTCCGTCGACCATGACCCGGAGACCGCATGGCAGGTGCACTCCGACGCGGTGCAGCGGCTGCTCGACGACCCGGCGACGCCGAGCCGGGTGCTGAGCAACCCGCACACGGGCGAGGTGGCGCTCGATGTCGCGGTCGACCGGTTCTACACCGCGGACGTGCTCATGCACACGTGGGACTTCCCCGAGCCAGTGGTCAGGACGACCGGCTCGACCCGGTGTTCGTCGCGGAGCTGCTCTCGGGCCTGGAGCCGATGGAGGAGGTGCTGCGGTCGTCCGGGCGGTACGGCCCGCGCGTCCCGGTGCCGGAGGACGCCGACGCGCAGACCCGCCTTCTCGGGTTCATCGGCCGCCACCCGGGGTGGCTGCCGCCGACGCGCTGACCACGGTGCTGGTCCACACCGACGTGCGCGACCGGTTCCCGATGAGCAGCGGCCCGCCTGCGTTACCGTCCACGGGTGGGCCGCAGGGGGCTGGACGGGCAGGACACCCAGGACACCGGGTCGGGGTCCGGCGCAGGGTCCGAGGATCGGCAGCTGTACCTCGATCACCTCAAGGCACTGCTCATCGCGGCGATCGTCGCCATCCACGCGGTCCTCAGCTACAGCACCTTGGAGGTCTGGACCTACACCGGGGTCCGTGAGGTGACGCTGAATCCTGCCGTCGAGGGGCTGCTGCTGCTGGGAGGCGTGCCGTTCGGGCTCTTCGTCATCGGGCTGTTGTTCCTCGCCGCGGGGCTGCTGAGCCGGCCGTCGATCGATCGCAAGGGCCCCCGCCGCTTCGCCCGCGACCGGCTGGTGCGGCTGGGGGTCCCGTTCGCGGCATACCTGCTGGTGGTCCAGCCGGTGGCGGTGTACGCCCTGGAGCACCAGTTCGGCGACGCAAGAGGTTCCTTCTGGGAGGAGTACGTCGGCGAGGAGGGGACCCTGGACTCGGGGCCGCTGTGGTTCGTCCAGGTGCTGCTCGCGTTCTCCCTCATGTATGCCGCGCTGCGAGCGACCCACCGGCCCGCGCCGCGTGCGGGTCGCGGGCCGGTCCGGATGCGTCACCTGCTGCTCGCGGCCCTCGCTGTCGGCGTCGCGTCGTTCCTCATCCGCCTGCGCTTCCCGTACGGCGGGGAGAGTGGCTTCACCGACGCCAACTTCTGGCAGTGGCCGGCGTGTGCGACTCTCTTCGGCCTCGGCCTGGTGACGTGGGAGCGAGGTTGGCTCGTGTCCGTCCCGGGCGACCTGGTCCGTCGGTGCCGGACGGTGACGCTCGTCGCCGTCGCGGGTGCGGCGGTGCTGTTGGCCGCCGCCGGCTTCGCCGACCGCTTCGACTCGATGCTCGGCGGCGCGTCGTGGTGGGCCGCCGCCTTCGCCGGCGTGGACGCCCTGCTCAACCTCGTCGGCCCGGTGTGGCTGCTCGCCGTCGCCCAGCGTCGACTGGACCGTCCCCTCCGGTTCGCCCCCGAGTGGGTGCGGCGGAGCGCCTACGCCGCGTTCCTCGTGCAGACCGTTGCCCTCCTGGCGATCGCCGCGGCGATGCGGCCGTTGGACGTGCCCGCCGAGGTGAAGGCCGTGCTGCTGGTCGCCGCGGCCGTTCCGGCGTCGTTCGGGCTCGGACACCTGCTGGTGCGCAGCGCTGCCCTCCGCCGCGTCCTCTGACCCGGATTCGCAGGTAGGGACCAGTTGTATCGGCCCTACGTGCGAATCCGGGTCAGAAGCGCAGCCCCGGCGCGGGCGGCCCCCGCCGACCGGCCAGCGGGGAGGACTCGAGGTCGCCGTCGACAGCGACGTGCTCGGCCTGCGCGCGGAGCAGCGAGGCAATCCGCGGGCCGTCCTCCACCTCGGGGCGCCCCACCGCGTCGGCGAGCGCCCGCAGCACGTCCGGGCCGCGCCCGGCGCGGGTGTGGAGGGTGGTGACGAGGAGGTCGACCGCGGCCCTTTCGCCGGTCGGGGACACCGCCACCAGGTGGACGGTGCCGTGGGCGCCGACGACGTTGACCCGGGTGCCGCCGGTCAGCTGGACCCGCCGGACCGACCGCCCCAGCCGCCGCTGGCCGAGCGCCGGCCCCCCCGAGGCCGGGGTGTCGAGGTAGCCGTCCTGGGCGACCTCGAGCGCCACCAGCGCGAGCACGAGGGGCACGAGGAGCGCCCCCAACCGCTGCTCCGGCGGCGCGAACCACAGCGCCCCGGAGACCACGACCACCGCGGCCACCGCCGCGCCGACCCACCGCGCCCAGGACCCGGACCGCAGGCGAGGCAGCGGCAGCCGGGTCACGACCGCAGCGTGCCACACGCCGTGCCACGGGTTAACGTCCTCGCGTGGTGCACCAGCGTGACCTCCGGCTGACCAGCGGCGAGCGCCTGCTCGCCGCGACCGTCGCCACCCCGGCGGCCCCCACGGGCACCGGGGTGCTGCTCGTGCATGGCATGGGCAGCGACCGGCACGCCAACACCGACCGAGCCGCCGCCCTGGCGGGGCGGCTGGGTGCGACGGCGCTCGCCGTCGACCTCGGGGGGCACGGCGACAGCACCGGGCGCCTCTCCGAGGTGACGCCGCGGCAGAACCTGCAGGACCTCGTCGCGGCGTTCGACGCGCTCGCCGCCGAGCCGGGCGTCGACCCCGCGCTGGTGTCGGCGTGCGGCGCGAGCTACGGGGCCTACCTCTCGGTGCTGCTCACCGAGGCACGCCCGGTCACCCGTCTGGTCCTGCGGGCGCCGGCGCTCTACACCGACGACTCGTTCGACCGCCCGCTGGGGAAGCGGCGCCGTGGGGGGCCGGGCGTGCCGGCGCTGCGCGCCCTCTCCCGGTATGCCGGTCCGGTCCTCCTCGTGGAGTCCGAGCGCGACGAGGTGATCCCGCCCGCCCTCGTCGCGGCCTACCGCGCCGCCCGCCCCGGCATCGCGCACGCCGTGCTGCCCGGCGCCTCGCACGCCCTGACCAACCCGGCCTGGCGCACGGCATACACCGACCTGGTCGTGGACTTCCTCGGCCGCGCCACCGACTGCTGAGGGCTCTGCCGACGACCGGCCCGGGACGCGCCGTGCCCGACAATGGCGCGGTGAGCACCCCCGGGGAGCCGGACCACGGCGCGGTGGCGCCGGCCACTGCCGGCGCGCTGGTGTTCGGGGCGAGCGCCGCCGTCCTCGTCGTGGAGATCGCGGCCCTGCGGCTCCTCGCCCCCTACCTCGGCCTGACCCTCGAGACCAGCACCCTGGTCATCGGGATCGCGCTCGCGGCGATCGCGACCGGCGCGTGGGCCGGCGGCCGGGCGGCGGACGTGGTGCCGCCGCGCCGCGTGCTGGGGCCGCTGCTCGGGGTGTCGGGGGTCGCGGTGGCGGCGCTGCCGTTCGTCGTGCGCGGCGCCGGTGAGGCGGCCGGCGCCGCGGGCGCCCTGCTCGTGGCGATGCTGGCCATCCTGGTGCCGGGTGCGCTGCTGTCGGCGGTGCCGCCGATGGTGACCAAGCTGCGGCTCACCGACCTGGCCGAGACCGGCACGGTCGTCGGGCGGCTCTCGGGCATCGGCGCCCTCGGCGCCATCGCGGGCACCGTGCTCACGGGGTTCGTGTTCCTCGCCGCCCTCCCGGTCAGCTCGGTCCTCGTCGGCGTCGGGGTGCTGCTGGTCCTGGCCGGGGCGGCGGTGGAGCTGCGCGTCGGCGGTCGGCGGTCGGCCGTGCTGCCGGTGATCCTGCTCGTGCCGGCCGGCCTCGGAGCCGCCTTCGGCCCCGGGCGGTGCGACGTGGAGACTGTCTACCACTGCGCCGACGTCCGGACCGACCCGCAGCGGGACACCGGCCGGCTCCTCGTCCTCGACGGGCTTCACCACTCCTACGTCGACCTCGCCGACCCCACCCACCTGGAGTTCCGGTACGTCCGCGCGCTGGCGTCGGTCACCGACGCGACCTTCCCGCCGGGCCGGGCGCTGACGGCATACCACCTCGGGGGCGGCGGGCTGACGTTCCCGCGCCACCTGGCCGCCACGCGCCCCGGCACCACGAGCCTGGTGTCGGAGATCGACCGGGGCGTGCTGGGGCTGGACGTCGAGCGGCTGGGACTGGTGACCGGCCCGGCGCTCGAGGTGCGGGTCGAGGACGCGCGGCTGGGCCTGCGCCGGGTCGCCACCGACGGCCACGACCTCGTCGTCGGGGATGCCTTCGGCGGGGTCAGCGTGCCGTGGCACCTGGCGACGCGGGAGGCGCTGCTGGACGTGCGGCGGGTGGTGCGGCCGGACGGCGTGTATGCCGCGAACCTCATCGACCACGCGCCGCTGGGCTTCGCGCGGGCCGAGCTGGCGACGATGCGGGAGGTCTTCGAGCACGTGGCCGTCGCCGCGGACCCCGCCACCCTGGAGCGCGCGGCGGGGTCCGGCGGCAACCTCGTCGCCCTCGGCTCCGACGCGCCGCTGGACCTCGCGGCGCTCACCGCCGGCTTCGCCGCGCGTGACCTGGCGTGGGAGGTCATCGAGGGGGAGGACCTGGACCGGTGGGTCGGCGACGCCAGCGTGCTCACCGACGACCACGCGCCGGTCGACCAGCTGCTCACGCCGTACCGCGCCGCGGACGCCGCTACTGGTAGGTCACCAGGTCCGGCTGGGGGCGGAGCGCCATGACGGCCTGCGGCGACATGAGCACCGGGTCCGCGCGGAGGAAGACCTTGAAGCCGACCCGGAACGGCGCCCCGGGGAGGTCCAGCCGCGCGTAGGACTCCTTCTTCGTCGTCACCGGCCCGTTGCCGTCCGCGTGGAAGACGGTGGCCAGCCCCGGGCGGGCGACGATGCGCTCGCGGTCGGGAAGCATGCTGGGCCGGAACTGGTGGACGACGAAGAGCTTCTCCGGCAGCCGGTGCTTCTCCACGAGGGCGGCGAGGTAGGCGCTGACCTCGTTGATGCTCGCCGCCGAGGCGGAGCCGATCACCTGGCCGGGACGCTGACCGGCCGACATCCTCCACTCGGGGTCGAGGGCGACGCCGACCTCCGGCTCGCGCAGGAATCGCTCGAACCGCCTGACCTGGCCCAGGAAGTCACCGCGCCCGGGCTGGAAGTCCAGGACGAGCAGCATCCGGTGCCGCTTCGCCGCGGCGAGGTAGCGCTCCACGGCCTGGGGGTTGCCCCGCGAGCTGTAGGTGCCGTCGGGGCCGGGAGCGTCCAGGGCCACGGTGGTGATCAGCTCCATCGCCGGCTGCACGGGCCGGCCGGCGAAGGCGTAGGCCTGCGCCCGCTTCTCGATCGCGGCGGCCGCCTGGTCGGGGGCGCCCCGGCCGAGCACGCCGAGCGACGGGCCGCCGCTGCCGCCGTAGTGGGCGACGACGCGGTAGGCCGGGAAGAGGGTCCGCCCGCCGCGCGGCAGCTGCGGCGGTGGCGTCGGCGTGGGACTGGCGGTGGGTGAGGTGGCTCGCCGCTCTGGCACGCCCTCCGCTGCACCGCCCGTGCAGCCGGCGAGCGCGGCGAGGGTCGCCGCGGCCGCTGCCAACAAGAAGGTATGCCGTCTCCCCACCGCATCGAGGGTAGGTCGCCGGGCCCGGTGTCGCGCGCCGCCACGCCCCCGTAGCGTGTCGGGAGTGGGTCTCCTGCTCGCGCTGGCCGTCATCGTGGCCTTCGCGGCGGTCGTGCGGGGGGCGCTGGCGGCGCGCGGGGTGTCGTGGCCGCGGCTGCTGCTGGCAGCGTTCCTCGGCTACGGCCTGGGGGCCGCCGTCGGGGCGCTGCTGCTCCTCGGCCCGGTCGACCTCGCCACCGTGGGGACGGTGCAGGCCCCGGAGCCCTCCGAGCTCGCGGCCGTGGCACTGCCCTTCCAGCTCCTGGTGACCATGGCCCTCGTCGTGGGACTGGAGCTGGTCGCGTCCCGGCCGCCGCGACGGCACCGCGTTCGGCTGGTGAACCCTCTCGCCGCCGCACGCCGCGAGGTGGGAGTCGCCCGGTGCGGCCTGGAGGTCACCCGGGTCGCGGCCCGCACCGGGATCGGCCCGGTGCTCGGGCTGACGCGAGGTGGGCGGGGCACGTCGGACCCCGACGTGCTCAGCCGGCAGGTCCGGGAGGCGGTCGAGGAGCTCGGCGGTGTCGTCGTCAAGCTCGGGCAGCTGCTCGCGACCCGGCCGGACCTGCTGCCGCCGGCGGTGCTCGCCGAACTCGGACGCCTGCACAGCTCGGTGAGCCCGGTGCCGCTGGAGGAGCTCCGCGTCGTCCTGCGCGCCGAGGGCGACCTCGACTCCCGGCTCGTGACGATCGACCCGACCCCGCTCGGCTCGGCCTCCATCGCCCAGGTCCACGTCGCGCGTCTGGCCGACGGGGCGGAGGTCGTCGTCAAGGTGCAGCGACCCGGCCTCGCGGACGTCGTCGAGCGCGACCTGGCGATCCTCGACCGCGTCGCCGCCACCGTGGAGCGACGCACGGACTGGGGCCGGCAGTACCGCGTCCGCCGGATCGCCGCCGACCTGGCCGCGCAGCTGCGCGCCGAGATGGACTTCCGCACCGAGGCGAGGGACGTCGCGGAGGTGGCCGGCGCCCTGCGCGACGAGCCGAGCATCCGTGTCCCCGCCGTCCTGCTGCCGGCCACCCGGCGGACCCTGGTCAACGAGCGACTGCACGGCATACCGCTCTCGGCGCACCCGTCGGGGACGCCGGTGGCGGGGGGCGAGGAGCTCGCGGACGCGCTGTGCCGCTCGCAGATCCGGGCCATGCTGGCCGGTGAGCGGTTCCACGGTGACCCGCACCCGGGCAACGTCGTCCTCCTGGACGGCGGCGGGCTGGGGCTTCTCGACTTCGGCATGACGGGGCGGCTGGACAGCTTCGGGCGCGGCTTCGTCCTGCAGCTGCTCGGGGCCGTCCCCGTGCAGGACGCCGGGCTGCTCTACGAGGCGCTCCTCACCGGCGGGTCGGTGGGGCCGGAGGCGGACCGGGACGCGGTGGAGCGGGAGCTGGCGGCCTTCCTGACGGCGCACCTCACCTCGACCCTGCCCTCGGTGTCGGCGACCACCGAGCTGCTGCGGCTGACCACCCGGCTGGGGCTGGCCGTGCCGGACTCGGCCGCGGTGATGTTCCGGGCGCTGGGCACCCTGGCGGGCACGCTGGAGATGCTCAGCCCCGGCTACCCGTTCATCGAGCGGGTCGCCGACCAGGCGGGGGTCGAGCTGCGGTCGCGGATGGCGCCGTCGTCGGGAGCCGAGCTGCTGCAGCGGGAGTGGGCCACCCTGGGCCCGGTCCTGCGGCGCGTGCCCCGCCATCTGGACCGGATCACCACCCAGCTCGCGGCCGGGCAGCTGTCCACGCGGCCCCGCCTGCTCTCCCACCCCGAGGACCGGCGGGTCGTCGAGCGGGTGCTCGACAAGGCGCTCATGGCCGTGCTCGGCCTGGGGCTGCTCGCTGTCTCGGTCGCGATGATCGCCGTCGAGGCCGGCCCGGTCATCGTCACCGCCGACGTCACGCTGCTGTCGGTGCTCGGGTGGCTGACGCTCTTCGCCGGCACGGTGCTCGTGCTGCGGGTGCTGCTCGACGTGCTGCGGGAGCGCTGAGCGACCCAGCCACGCCGGGTATGCCGCGCGGCGCCGAGAGGCCCTCCGGGCGGGCGCCGAGTGGCCCACCGGGCGGGCAGCTGATCGTGGATGATCGCGTGCAGCTCGACTCACTCCATGCCAACTGCGGCTCCGAAGGCTTTTCGGGAGAGCGTCGTGCGCTGCTACTCGGCGAGGCGTCTCAGATGGTCCTGGGTCTGGCGGTCCGTCGAGTGGATGTCGACGCCTCGCATGCCGCGGGTCAGCAGCACCTTGTAGACGTTGCGGACCAGCCGGTCGAAGTGGCTGTCGCTCACCGTCTCGCGGTTTCGGAAGTCGGGGTCCTTGTTGGCGGCGCGGACCGCGACCCATCCCTCATCACGCCACACGAGGTCGGGGCCCAGGATGACCCCGGCGTAGTCGTACTCGAACCCCTGCGCCGTATAGACACAGCCGACCTGACCGAAGCCGGCCGGGTCGGTGGCCCACAGGGCTGCTGCTGGCGCCCCACCGATGGCGCGATCCCCCTTGACGTTCCACGGTCGAGCCCAGTCGCCGACGTGGACATCGGCGACCAGCGTGCCATCGGCCCGAGGGTCGCTCCATGGCCAGCAGTAGCCCGCAGCCAGCCGGGCTGAGTACCCGCCGTCGAGCTTGGTCGCGAGGTACGCCTCCATCTCCTCCGGCGAGTCCACGACGAAGACGTCGAAGTGCGGGTCGCCCGGCCACTCGGCCGGACCGTCCGACCGGAGTCGGAGCAGGCGCTTGACCCAGAGCAGGTAGTCCTCGGAGCCGCCACAGCGGAACTGGGCGTCCAGGTCGATCTTGACGACCTCGATCCCCTGCTCGGCGGCATGGTTCTCGATGTCCTCGACGGTGCCCTGCTCACCTGGCCGGACGACCTGGAACTCGTCGAGCAGGAACACGGGCACACGAGCGGCGGCCAGAAGCTCCTCCACCTGCGGTTTGCCGGTTCGTCGCTCGGCGGGCGTCCACCGCGACGCCGACGTCTGCCGGATCCGGTGGGCCTCGTCGAGGATGAGGGCGTCCAGGTCGTTGGGAGAGGAGGCGGCGAACGAGTTGAAGTACTGGAACATCCTCTGCACACGAGGTGCCCGCTTGCCGGCGACCTTGCGCAGGGTCTGGGTGAAGGACCGCGAGCCGGTGGCGTGGATCACCGAGCGGCCCTGTCTCGACAGCTCCCCGAGGAGGGACAGGGCGATCACGCTCTTGCCGCTCCCAGGGCCGCCGGAGACGATGACGGCCGTCTTGCTGTTGGCCCGCCGAGCCTGCTCGACGGCATGAAGGACGAAGTTGTAGGCGTCGCGCTGCTCGTCCAGCAGGACGAACATCTCCCTGCGTTGCACCTCCTCCGCAGCCACTGCGAGCAGCTGCACGGAAGGTGCGATACGGCTGGACAGCAGCCGATCGGCATACCGGGCACCGCTCGCGCCCGGGGCGAAGCGTGACCTGAGGAAGTCCTGGAACTCGTTGCGTCGCTGGCCTGTGAACACGGAGCCCAACCGGTCTCCGGGGAGGCGATGCAGGTCCTCCACGGCGGAGTCGGTCGCGTTGTGCAGGTAGGCGACGCCGGCGAGTGACTGGGGCTCGTCGGCGAGCACCCGGGTGAAGCCCAGCATGTACTCGCAGTAGTCACGCACCTGCAGCGCAGGGTGCGTGACGGGGCGGTGACCGTACTGCTCGATCCGGATCAGGCAGTCGCTCTCCTCGAACTGCTCCGCGCGGCTCCACTGCTTGAGCTCCACCACGAGGTAGGAGGGGCCACCTGTCACCGGATGCTGCCCCACGAGGACGACGTCCGCCCGCTTGCTCGTCAGGGGTAGTTGGTACTCCAGCAGCATCTCCACGTCACCCAGCCCGGCCGACATGAGATCGGCGCGAAGCGCAGGGATGCTCCGCTGCCAGGAGCGGTACTCACCGGGCGACGGATTGCGGCCGGTGCGAGCGGTCATCTGTTCCGCAAGGAGATCGGCAAGGTGGGCCTCGACGGGTGAGAACCCAGCGACGGATTGCCGGTACAGCGTCACAGGACAGGACCCCAGGCAGCACGTAGTCAACCGTGCGGGTGGGGGCGTGTCCTTGAGCGGAAGCCCGTCGGGCCGCGATTACACGCGCGACTCTAGCCCCACCGCGACGGCGCGCAGGGCTGAGGGATACTCGCCGTTGTGTCCGACCTGATCGAGATTCGCGACGCGGCGCGCGCCTTCGTCGCGGAGCGGGAATGGCAGCGCTTCCAGGACCCGAAGTCCGTGATGCTGGCCCTGGTTGGCGAGGTCGGGGAGCTCGCCGAGCTTCTCCAGTGGCTGTCCGCGGACGAGGCCAAGGACCTCGCGCATGCGGAGCCCCTGAACGCTCGTTTGTCCGAGGAGATGGCTGACGTCCTCGTCTACTTGGTCGGTCTGGCCGATCAGTGCGGCGTGGACCTGAAGGCGGCCGCCATGGCGAAGATCGCCGCCTCGCATCAGAAGCACCCGGCCGCCTCGAGCCGAGGGGTCGCGCCCGACCGCGCTCGGCGTCCGGGAGCCTGACCGCCCCGGTGCCGGACTGCGCGCACGGCGAGGCTGCACCGGAGGCGGAAACGAGATAGGGGAGACCCGCCCCGGTCCGGCGACGACGTCCGCCGTCGAGAGAGAGCGACCCTTGCCGGCTCGCCGCAGCGGCGCGACTCCGGAGAAGGAATCGGGTGAGTGAGTGCGAGAGGGGGGATTTGAACCCCCACGCCCATAAGGACACTGCCACCTGAAGACAGCGCGTCTGCCGTTCCGCCACTCTCGCGTGAGCCGTCCTAGTGTGCCGCATCGCCGAGCCGGACCACAAAACGGGGCGGCCGCGCCCGGTGCCCGCCCGGTCGGCGCCAGTCCGCTGAGCCGGCGCGCCGCTTCGCACCCCCGAGCGGCACCCCGAGCCGGTCAGGGTGCGCTCAGGGTCCGGTCAGGGTGGCACCCAACTGCCCCCTGGAGCCGGCGGGGACGGCCTGACTGCATGGACGCCGACACCGCTCCACCTTGCGCGCCTAACCCCCGTCCCCGGACGCGGCCAGCAAGCCCGCGACACGAACCTGCCGACCGGCGCGGCGAGGGCAGGGAACCGACGTCGGGGTGAGGCCGGCGGGCCCCGCCGGGCCGCGTCCAATTCTCCCCCGGTGCGACT